>JBEKCL010000028.1:0-21925 GCA_050014895.1 Dehalococcoidia bacterium | reverse complement strand
ATGACAGGCTGGTAGAGATAACTGAAATCCGGGACCACCCATGGATGTTAGGCTGTCAATTCCACCCGGAGTTCCGCTCCCGCCCCAACCACCCGCATCCGCTATTTGTAAGTTTCATCGGTGCTGCCAAGGAAACCCTGGTAGAGGGTACGCAGGTCACACTTCCCATAAAATGATACTAGCAGGCAGCCTGTCTAAAATTAAAATATCTTCCGCAGGAGAAGTACATGCGCCTATTTCTTGATACGGCGAACATAGAACATATTAAACACGGTGCCAGGCTGGGAGTCATAAGCGGTGTGACCACCAACCCCAGTCTTGTGTCCAAAGAAGGCAAGGTCAACTATAAGAAACTGGTCCAGGAGATCTGCTCGATCATACCTGGACCCGTCTCCACGGAGGTAATCAGCCAGGACGTGGCAGGCATGGTCTCAGAGGCACGGGAAATCGCTAAATGGGCTAAAAATGTGGTAGTCAAAATACCCGCCGGCCTCGAGGGCACAGAAGCTACGCATATCCTGGCCAAAGAGGGCATCAAGGTAAACTATACGCTGTGCTTCTCGGTGAACCAGGCGTTGATGGCTGCGCTGGCAGGCGCCGCCTACGTGAGCCCGTTCGTCGGTAGGCTGGATGATATAGGCGAGGACGGGATGCTTCTGATCAGGGACATCCTGCAGGTTTACCGCCAGTTCCCGAATATCAAGACCGAAGTGATAGCCGCCAGCATACGCCACCCACAGCATTGCCTGGAAGCAGCCAAGGCTGGCTCCCACATTGCCACAGTGCCGTACAACGTCCTGCTGCAAATGGCAAAACACCCGATGACGGATACAGGCTGTGCCAGGTTTATAGCAGACTGGCAAAAGGTCATGGGCAACGTTAAAAATATATAAAATCATTACCTGTTTAAACTACTCGTTTGAGGTGAGACCATGATGAATTTAACAGAACTCGAATTGAAAACTACTGAGGAGTTGATGGCCCTGGCCAAAACCCAGGGAATAGAAAACTTCGCTGACTTGAGCAGGGAGGAGTTGCTGGCCAAGCTCCAGGCTTTTGTGGCCCCACCTGAACCGCAGGTAGGCTTCTATATGAGCCTGGGAGGAATACTTGAGATCATGGACGAGGGCTACGGATTCCTCAGGCAGGAAAGCCTGCTGCCCGGCCCCAACGATGTCTATATCTCCAACTCCCAAATAAGGCGCTTCGGCCTGCGCAACGGCGATACAGTGGTAGGACAGGCCAGGCCGCCCAAAGAGGGTGAGAAATACTGCAGCCTGCTGCGTGTTGAAACCGTTAATGGGTTGGATGCCGACCAGTCCAAGGGCCGCCCCCACTTCGGGCAGCTTACCCCCATCTTCCCCGACAAGATGTTTGACCTCGAAAGTAATCCGAAGAACCTGTCAGCCAGGTTGATCAACCTGGTGGCCCCGATTGGCCGCGGGCAGCGCGGGCTGATCGTATCCCCACCAAAAGCCGGCAAGACATTATTACTTAAGAACATTGCCAACGCTATCTCAGCCAAATATCCCGACGTCCACCTTATGGTCGCACTAATCGGCGAGCGCCCTGAAGAAGTCACGGACATGAAAAGGTCCGTCAAGGGCGAGGTAGTCGCCTCCACCTTTGATGAGCCGGTGGAGAATCACACGCGCGTGGCCGAGCTTGCGCTTGAGAGGGCCAAGAGGTTGGCCGAAATAGGTAAGGACGTTGTCATCCTGCTGGACGGAATTACACGCTTGACACGCTCTTACAATCTTGCCATGCCTCCCAGCGGGCGCACACTTTCGGGCGGCATTGACTCGGTAGCTCTCTATCCACCAAAACGCTTTTTCGGCGCCGCCAGGAACATCGAGGAGGGCGGCAGCCTTACCATACTCGCCACATGCCTGGTAGATACAGGCAGCCGCATGGATGACCTCATTTATGAAGAATTCAAAGGTACCGGCAACATGGAATTGCACCTTGACCGCAGGATGGCCGAAAAACGCATCTTCCCCGCCATTGATATCGTGCGTAGCGGTACGCGCCGTGAAGAATTGCTCCTAGGCGATGACACGGTCGCCAAGGTCTGGCTGCTGCGCCGCATGGTTGCCATGATCGCAGAGGATTCCAATAGCCCGACCGATGCTTCAGAGCGCGTTATAGACCGCTTATCCAAGACACAGACCAATGCTGAGTTCCTGGCGACACTAACAGCAAAGGATGTTTAACCGCGTAACCGGGGCTTTCTAGATTTATATTGCTTTTAAATGAATTGTGTTATCATAACCTCAAAGCTAACCTGGAGGACCACCGGATGAAAGTAACAGCTCTGGCGGCTTTATTTGCTCTTTTATTCTTAGTTGCTCCCGTGATGTTGATGCCGGCGCCGGTATCTGCTTTCTCCCTGGGTCTGGAACCGATAACCGGTAAGGTAGGGGCCAGCATTAAGATTCCAGCCTTCTGCCAGTATGGCGAAGGGGCTTATAGCATCTACTGGGGCGATGAAAACCAGCTTATTGCACAGGGCACGGTGGATACCAAAGGCTGCTCTCCGATCTACTTCCCAGTGCCGCAAACCACACGAGGCAAACACACCGTTACGCTGAAGGTGGGTGACAAATCGTGGTCAAGGGACTTTACTGTTACCGGCGGCATTACACTGGACGTTAATAAAGGCCCGGTTGGCTCCCTGGTAACCGTGCAGGGCTGTGGTTTCGATGACCAGGAAAGCAACATACTTGTAACGTATGATGGGAACAACGTGGGCCAGAATATACAGGCAAACCACGACGGGACCTGGGTATATAAATTAAAGGTGCCCCCCAGTAACCGGGGCGACCACCCCGTCAGCGCTGCCGGCCCCACCACTTCCCAGCAGGAGGTGGGCAATAAGGCTTTTCAAATCACACCGTCCATTGCCGTTAACCCTTCTTCCGGCTGGGTTGGACGAATGGTCGATGTATCGGGATACGGCTTTGACAACGGTGAATCGAGTATAGTTGTTCAGTACGATAACACTACAGTTAAATCGGGGCTGATTGCCGATGTCACCGGAACATGGCAATCATCGTTTTCCATACCTTCGTCTTCCAAAGGCACTCATATTCTGGATGCGTATGGCAACATCTCACCTGCGGAAGAGGTGCCGGACATTTCTTTTAGCGTGGCACCCGGCATACATGTTGAACAGGCATCGCGTAACCTCGGTGAAGCCATCCATGGCGGCGATACCTTGCTTGTCAGCGGAATAGGTTTTCAGGGAAACGAGTCCAATATCATCGTCACCTTAGATAACATGCAAATTGTTGATAAGGTCGTAGCTGACGCCCAGGGCTCATGGTCAACGCTGTTCAGTCTGTCCTCCACCAGCTACGGCAACCACACCATCTCAGCATCGGGAGATTCCACACGGTCGGCTGATGTAAACACGTTCACAATATTCGTCACTCCTGATTTGAGCATCAACCCCGACAGCGGTGCTATCGGGGACAGCATGGTGCTGATAGGAAGCGGATTCAGTTCCAATCAGCCTCTAACTTTCATCTACGACCTTAAGAAGATTACCACCACTGTCAGCACAGATTTCAAAGGCAATATCAACGCCAGCTTCAAGGCACCCGTCAGCAGCGCCGGAGCTCATACACTGATGGTAACGGATGGCGGAGGAGCAACAGGAAGCGTAACACTGACCATAGAATCGACTCCACCACAGGCCCCTTCGCTCATTTCACCGGAAGCCGACAGAACATATGGTTTATTTGATAGTGCCCCCATCGTATTTACATGGTCAACCGTCCAGGACCCCAACGGGGTGACCTATACCATTGAAATCAGTCAGAAAGAGGATTTCTCAGGCCAGCCGATAAGCAGGGACAAGCTTGAAAAACCGGAATATAAGCTCCAGGGCAGTGAAAAGCCAATGATGGGTAAATTGTACTGGAGGGTCAAAGCCGTCGACCTGGCCGGTAATACCAGCGATTGGAGCAAAGTACAGTCCATCGAGTTTACCGGCGCCAATTTGATCTGGCCAGCGGTGATAGGCCTTGTGGTTCTTGTGATTATCATTTTAATCGTATGGCGTATCAGGGCCATCAGTAAAAAGGGCGGATGGAAATCAAATGCAGATTCTTGACAAAAATAAGTACTGGCTATAATATGATTGAAATTCAATATGGATTACTACGTTTAAATATATTAAAAGCGAGGTAAAACAAGGATGAAATTAATGATTATCGGGCTCGGGCAGTGTGGTTCCCGTGTAGCCGATGAGTTTGCCCACCTCGGGCAGAGAGCACGCTCTGAACGTGGCACAACCATCATCACGGGTACCTTTGCTGTAAACACGGACCAGACTGACCTGACCGGATTAGCTCATATAGGCTCCGATTATATGCACCGCATATTGATCGGCGGCCGAAAGACATGGGGACATGGCGTGGGCAAGGTCAATGAGATGGGTGCGGAACTGGCAAGGGAAGACGGCGACAAGGTCATTGATGCCGTCAGGACATCACCGCTTTTCTACCAGACACATGCTTTCATGCTCATCGCCGGGACTGCCGGCGGCACAGGATCAGGCGCAATCTCCATCATCGCCCAGATGCTCAAGGAGCGCTACATCGGTAAACCGGTCTATGCGCTCTGCGTACTGCCATTCGAACATGAAGAGGTCGCCGAGTTGAGAAGCGTATATAACACGGCCACCTGTCTTAAATCCATCCACTCCGTTGCAGACGGCGTGTTCCTGGCTGATAACCAGCGCTACGTGCGCAAGGATGCCAGCCTGGCCATGAACCTGGCACGAATTAATCGCCAGATCGTCGACCCGTTCTTCGATTTGATGTGCGCAGGTGAGGTGACCCGCTCGAGTTCGGTCGGCGCTAAGACGATGGACGCAGGTGACATCATGCAGTCCATCGACGGTTGGACCGCTATCGGCACCGGCAGGACCGATATCCCGCGCGGCTTCCGCTTCCCGTGGGAACTTGCCAAAACTGGCTTCCGCGAAAAGAGTGGGGAGACGCTTCGTGCCATGCAGGCCATGGATGCTGCTGTCAGCGAGCTTTCCATAGGCATCAACCCCGAGGATGCAGGACGCGCCCTTTATCTATTGGCTGCTCCTTCCAAGGAAATGAGCATGGACATAGCTAAGGGCCTGGGCGACTACCTGCGTGAGCTTGCTGAGAACGCGGTTATCCGCGCCGGCGACTTCCCCAGGGAAAGGGGCTCGGTAGACGTCACTATCCTCTTCTCACAGCTTGCCTTCGTGCAAAAGATCAGGGACTACTACGACAGGGCTTCGGCATTTGCTATGACACAGAAGGACCGCCTGAAGGAAACCACAGGCCGCCTCCGCGACATGGAAGACGCAGCCAAGGGTTTGCCCAGCCTTATCTAGTAATTGTTTTTAAAAATAAAAAAAGGGAGAGCCCGACGGCTCTCCCTTTTTCTTTCACTTAATGTTGGAGGTAGGCAAGATATAAATTAAAAACATTTGAAATTTCTTCCCAACTGTATAATGTTAACCCTGATTTGACGTTTATCAAACACCTATATTAAATTATATAAATTATTTACTTAAATATGTGCATCACACAATCAGTTAACATTGCACACCTAATAAGTTTAGCCGGACTGGAGGTATCAGAATATGGCTGGGCCTGAAAAGAAAATGCGAATTGCCAATAAGCTCAGACAGACCGAAGTCCGCTATCGGGAACTCTTCGACAGCATCAATGTCTGCGTCGCCGTGTACAAGGCCAAGAATGGGGGCGAGGACTTCGTCATCAAAGATTTCAACACGGCGGCGGAAAAGGTTGAAAAGGTCAATCGCCAGGACATAATCGGCAAGAGCATCCTTGAGGTTTTCCCCTGGATCAGGGAATTTGGTATTTTCGAAGTTATGCAGAGGGTTTGGAAAACCGCTGTACCCGAGAGCTTCCCTGCCAAATTTTACAGGGACAATCGCATTAGAGGCTGGCGGACAAGCTATATCTACAAGCTGCCTTCGGGTGATATTGTAGTCGTCTACGAGGATGTCACTGATGGTATGAAAGCTATTGAGGCATTGAAGGAAGCGGAACTGCGTTACCGTACTGTGGCGGATTTTACCTATGACTGGGAGTTCTGGATCGGCACTGAAGGCAAATTTAACTACGTTTCACCTTCCTGCAAACGTATCACCGGTTACCCACCAGGTCAATTTTTTAAGAAACCAAACTTTATGGACAAACTTGTCCTGGCGGAAGATAGGCGCCTATGGGCAATACACCAGCAAAAATTCAGGGGCGGCATTGCAGATGAATGTATTTTCCGTATCAAGTGCAAGGACGGCCAGGTACGCTGGATAGAACAAGTTTGCAGGCCCATCGTAGATGACAACGATCAATTTCTTGGTACACGCGGCACGAACCGTGACATTACCGACCGCAGACAGACCGAGCAAGCTCTTAGCAACAGCAAGGCACAGCTCAGCGAAAAGGAAGCCATGTTCAAGGTGGTCTTTGGCAATCAATACCTGCTTACGGGTTTACTCGATCCCGAAGGACGATTACTGGCTGCAAACAGCACCGCCTTGAACTTTGCCGGGGTTACTGAAGAAAAAGTAATAGGCAAATGGTTTTGGGAAACCCCCTGGTGGCAACATTCTGCCGAGGTCCGGGAGCAGCTCAAGTCAGCTATTAAAAATGCCTCTATGGGTAAATTCATTCGCTACGAAACCAGCCATGTCAATGCCCAGGGCCAAATAAGGCAGTCTGATTTCACACTTAACCCTGTCATGGACGATGCCGGCAATGTTATATATATAATCCCGGAAGCCCGGGACATAACTGAGTATTTAAAAGCCCAGCAAACCCTGAAGGAAAGCGAAGAAAAATACCGCTCCGTTCTTGAGAACGCAGGAGAGTCTATCTATATTGCTGCCGATAATAGGATTGTATTCGCCAATAAGCGGACTTCCGAGATAACAAGATACTCTCAGCAAGAGTTGTATGGCCGGCCTTTCGCGGATTTTATTTATCCCACTGACCGCGAAATGGTGGTAAACCGGTATCTTGCCAGACTGCGAGGTGAGAAGGTCGACCCGTTATATTCTTTTCGCCTTATAGGTGGAGACGGCAACCTGATGTGGATTGAACTCCGGGCTACTCCCATAGAGTGGGAAGGAAGGCCTGCAACCCTCAACTTTCTCACGGATATAACGACGAGTAAAAAGGCCGAAAAAGCAATAGAGCATAGTAACCGCAGGCTGGCCGATATCATCGATTTCCTTCCGGATGCTACTTTCGTAATTGATGATAGCGATAAAGTCGTTCTCTGGAACCGGGCTATGACAGAGATGACGGGAGTCCCGGATTCTGAAATGGTTGGCAGGGGGGACCGTATCTTCACTATACCTTTCTACGGGGAATCCCGGCCGCACCTGATGGACCTTATCTGGTCGGACCATGCGGATATCAGTGCCAGGTACACGAATGTAGAACGGCATGGAAATTCCCTGTCAGCCGAAGCTTTTTGCCCAGCCCTTCGCCAGGGAAAAGGCGCCTGGGTTTTGGCCAAGACCTGCCCCCTGCATGACAAAGACGGCAATACAGTAGGAGCGATTGAGTCAATACGGGATATTACGGAGCAGAAGATGGCTGAAGACACTCTCAGAAAAAGCGAAGAGCAATATCGCCTGCTGGCCGAAAATACCGATGACGTTATCTGGACGCTCGATGCCAAGATGAATTACACATACATTAGCCCATCAATACGAAAACTGAGCGGGTATGAGCCTGAAGAGGCCATGCAGTTGCCACTGGAAAAAGTGTTGACACCTCAATCACAACGGTCTATGCTGCACGAACTTGAACTGGAATGGGAAAATATTGTACAAGGTAAATTCGGGCCCAGGAAGATAGAACTCGAACAGTATCGCAAGGACGGCTCAACTGTCTGGGTCGAGACAATCTTGCGTGCGCTCTACAACAAGGCAGGCCAGCTTGCAGGATTTATGGGGTCGTCCCGCGATATCAGCGACCGCAAGCGCTTGCAGGACGAACAGGTGCGCCTCGCTAAGCTCCAGTCTATAGGCACACTTGCCGGCGGCATAGCCCACGATTTCAACAATATCCTCGGCGCTGTCCTGGGAAATGTCAGCCTGGCCAAGGCTGAGATACCACCTACCAATCCAGCGTACGAGTGGCTGCTTGATGCGGAGAAAGCTGTTCTGCGCGCCAAGGGTCTGACGAAGCAGTTCCTGACTTTCTCCCGCGGTGGGACGCCCGTTAAAAAGATCACCTGGCTGACGGATACTATTATGGATACTGCCAATTTTGCTGTGAGCGGGTCGTCTGCAATTTGTCACTTTTCCATTGAGGATAGCCTGTGGCCAGCGAATGTTGATGAAGGCCAGATCGGCCAGGTCATCAGCAACCTGGTGATAAATGCACGGCAAGCCATGCCTGCGGGCGGTCTAATAAAAGTTAAAGCCGAAAACATAGTGCTGGGTGAAGAACACAGCATTCGAAAGAGACTGCCGCTAGCGCCCGGCAACTACATCCGGATCACCGTACAGGACCACGGCGCCGGGATACCGGCTGAATATGTCAGCCAGATTTTCGACCCGTACTTTACAACCAAAAAGGACGGTACAGGGCTCGGTCTGGCCACATGCTTCTCAATCATACACAATCACGGCGGACACATCAGCGTAGAGTCCGCTCCCGGCCAGGGATCCACCTTCTCTGTATATTTGCCTGCTCATCCAGATGAGATCAAACATACCCGCGAAGAAGGGCATCAAGACAAAGTCCAGTTGAAAGGCAGGATACTTGTTATGGATGACGAGCCAGCCCTGAGAGCGACGATCAAAAGCATGCTCAAACATATTGGATTTGAGCATGTGGCAGCGGCTGCCGGCGGGGAGGAGGCAATAAGCCTGTACCAGAAAGCATTAAATTCAAAGGAGCCGTTTGATGCTGTCATACTGGACCTCACTGTCCCCGGCGGCATGGGTGGCAAAGAGACTATGAAAAAACTGCTGGAAATAGACCAGGGCGCAGTAGCCATTGTTTCCAGCGGTTACACCGAAGAATCGGCGATGGCGGAATATGAGAAATATGGTTTTAAGGGTGTAATTACCAAGCCTTACACCCCCGATGAGCTCAAACGGGCACTGTACCTGCTTTTGGGCGGGCTTTATTAAAAAGCTGGCTACGCGTCGAGAGCAGCCCCGCACCCACCTGAAACTCCCAATAATACATACACTCTAAGTCAACACGCCTGTAATTAACCGCCCGGTGTCAAAAGTAGTGACCCATTCGGCGCATCAATATTAGCCTCCAGCGTATTGCTGTCTCATTGCAGCAATGACAAAATTAGTACATATAACTATGTTAGCCATTTATATTACCAAGTTATTGCCGATCATGCAGCCCGCAGCCAGCTTTGGGCTGGATTCTGCTGCCAGCCCCTTCGGGCGGCGTTCCTGCATCCTTTACTTCGGTACTGACTGCAAGGTGGGGAGGCTGGACAAAATGACCCCAAAGTTTCCACCCCGCGAAGCATCGGTTATCCCTTAATGCCTTAGTGCTTTCGCAAAGAACAAATTAAAAATTTATCTATTAATTGAGAGGGGAGTTTTGTTATCTATGAATTGGTTAAACAACATCAAAATCAGCACCAAGCTGATCGGCGCATTCGTCATCCTGATCCTGCTGTGCGTAGCTGTTGAAATAACAAGCTATTTCGACCTGAAGACAGTGTCAGCGGTGGTCTGTCTGATCTCCATAATACTCGGCCTGGTACTGGCCATCGGGTTATCCCGTAGCATCACCGGCCCGCTTAACAAAGCTGTGGTCATGATGAAAGAACTCGGCGTGGGACGCCTCAGCTCACGCCTCAAGATGGGACGTAGAGACGAGATAGGCGTCCTTACCGACACCATGGATCAGTTTGCGGATGACCTTCAGAACATAGTAATAGGCACCATAAAGAAGATATCAGACGGCGATCTCAGCACGGATATCGTTCTCAAAGATGATACGGATGAGATCGCCCCGGCACTTAAAGGTACCATCGATTCTCTCCGTAATTTGACGGCAGGGATGAATAAAATGTACCAGGAGCAAAAGGCTGGAGACTTCGAATACTTCATGCAGACAGATGGTTTCAAGGGCGTCTATAAAGAGGTGGCGGATGGGTATAACGCGACAGTCAAAATACCTATAGATGCAATATTACAAATACTTGGCATACTGACCTCCTATGCCGAAGGGGATTTCAGCCCTGTTCTAGAAAGATTAACGGGCAAGCAGATTGTCGCCAACGAGAAGATGGATTTGTTGCGCAATAACCTGCTTTCCCTTATATCGGAAACTGAGATGCTGACAAAGGGCGCTGCAGAAGGCAAATTGGACGTCAGGGGCGATATCACGAAGTTTAAAGGCGATTACATTAAAATAATCAAAGGTATTAATGACACTCTCAACAACATTGTCGTTCCGCTGAACGAATCCCTGATTGTCCTGGCCAAAGAAGCGGAAAATGATCTGACCAAGCATGTGACAGGTGAATATCAGGGAGATCTTAATAAACTCAAGGATGCCATAAACGCTTCGACTGATACCAGGATTGACGTGGTGCTTAAGCTCAAGAGGCTGACGCAGGACCTTATGGAATCAGGCAAGCAGCTTACTACCGCATCCGAACAGGCCGGGCAAGCCACCCAGCAGATCGCCAGCTCAAGCCAGCAAGTCGCCAAGGGAGCAGCCGACCAGGCTATGGCGCTGCAGGATACGCTGAAAGCGGTAGAAGGAGTGGGGAACGCCATCGACCAAATAGCCAAGGGCGCTCAGGAACAGGCGAAAATGATGGAGCAAAACGTTCAGATGGTGGGACAGGTGTCCACAGCCATTACACAGGTCTCGGCCAACGCGCAAAATGCCTCGGCAGGAGCTAAAGTGGCTGCCGAATCGGCCCAGAAAGGCGCGGCCATGTCGCGTGAAACGGTCAAAGGTATGGAGAACGTTAAGAAGACCATGGATGTGGTTTCAAGCAAGATCCATGGCCTGGGCGAGCGCTCCAAGGAAATCGGGAAGATCGTCTCGGCCATCGACGATATCGCAGACCAGACCAACCTCCTGGCGTTGAATGCTGCAGTTGAAGCAGCCCGCGCCGGGGAGCAGGGCCGCGGATTCGCAGTGGTGGCGGATGAGGTCAGGAAACTGGCCGAGCGCTCTCAGGCTGCTACCAAGGAAATTGCCGACCTGATCAGTGGCATACAGAGCGGTGTGGAAGATACCGTAGTAGCTATGGAGAAAGGCACTAAAGAAATCGACGGCGGATACGATCTCGCCAATCAAGCCGGCCAGTCGTTGGATGACATATTGGCCCGTTCCAGGGATGTGGGAATACAGGTTGAGCAAATATCCAGCGCAGCCCAGCAACTTACGGCCATGAGCACGGAGATGGTGAAGCTGAGCGATAGCATCAGCGCTATAGTGGAAGAGAACACCGCCACTACAGAAGAGATGGCAGCTACAGCTAAAGGGGTCACCCAATCGATTGAGAGCGTGGCCGGAGTGGCCGAAGAGAACAGCGCCGCCACCGAGCAGGTATCCGCAGCAGCCGAAGAGATCAGTGCACAGATGCAGCAGGTGGTTGCATCCGGTACTGCACTCTCGATGATGGCAACGGATTTCGAAAAAATGGTCGCCTTATACAAGCTCAACGGCAATGGGCATAGTAAAGAGCATACGGAAGCTCTAGCCAGCGCCATTAAAAATAGCTAGGTAGTTGGTGTGGGGCTGCCAGGCAGCCCCACACCACATCGAAATTAAGTTTAGGAAATTAATAATGACAGACGCTAATAACGTAATGAACGAAATCCAACTCGTAGTATTCGACCTGGCATCCGAGCATTATGGCGTGGATATATCCGCCGTGCGCGAGATCATTCGCATGCAGACCGTCACCAAGGTGCCCGGGGCCATGGCTTGCGTGGAAGGGGTCATCAACCTGAGGAGCACGGTGCTTCCGGTACTAGACCTGCGCAAACGGTTGGAGTTAAAAGTAACCGAGCACACCGAGGATAGCCGGATCGTAATTATTGATATTTCAACCGGCCAGGTAGGTGTCATAGTCGATGCAGTTACCGAAGTACTCAGGGTAGATAACTCTAATATAGACCCACCTTCAACTATGGTAGCCCACGGGGATGCGGATTACGTAAAAGGAATCGCTAAGCTGAGCGACCGGCTGATCATACTCCTTGACCTTCAGAGGCTCCTTTCCCTCAAAGCCATCAGCGAATCTTTGAGGCAGGTTGAAGATAAATCAGGGGAATTAGCCGAACAGGATTCTACTGCAAAGGCAGGCAACGGCAACAAGAAAAAATCCGCCGAACTCACACATACAAGCAATACAAAAGAATACTCGGTAGTCTAGGCATTTCATACTGAAGCTGTGATCGGATGGTCACAGCTTCAGTATGATCTCTTAACACATGTTTCATTTGTTAAACTCGCTGCCAATTACTGTGCATAATGCACCCGATGGGACACTCTTGGGGCTTTTTCTAAACTCGGATTTATTCCCTAATCAGGCCTACCGCTTTTCTCGGCCTCAACCTTGAAGCTGCCTCAACACACAGGGCCAGGCTCATTAAATAGTCGTCATGGCCCTCCGCAGGATCAACAAAAAAGTTGATGGTCTGGTTGGGACGGCAGACGCTTCTGGCCCTCTCAAGTTCAAACATGAGTTCCCGGTAATCCTCTGTGCCATCGCCTTTATATAGTTTAAGCCTGCCTGAATTGATAGCGGCCAGCAGGTTAAAACCCAGCGCTGACTTGGATACCTGCGAGAACTTGAACGGAAGGACCCTGCTGCCAAGGCTGCTGCGAAGAAAAGAGGCCACCGCCTCACCGACACCCGTCGCATCCACCACTATGCGGCTGCAACCCCAGGCATTTCTCAGCACGTCCACCATCAACCTGTAAAGATCAGGGTGCTTCTTCCCTACCCAACAGTAATGCTCAACAATTTGTATATGCGGCTCTTTTATAACGGCATCATCAGGTGGAAAATCAATATTCGCTATACTGATCACCGTGGCATCCCTGCCGCGCACGGTCAACTCCAACTCTTCTGTAATCTCAGCCTCGCCTGCCAGATCGATCCCTGCCACGTATATTTTCCTGTTTGACTCCCTGCTCCTCAACCTGGTGTGATTCCCCTGCAATTGCCCGATCTGCGACCGGTTTAAAAAACCACCTCCTGTGCGTATCGGCAAAAGAGCATACTGGCTGAGGAAAAGAGGATGGTCGTCACCCATCCTGGCACGCTCGGCTTCAACGAAAGACAGGTAATTCGGATTATGTCTTGCTACTTCCTGCCAGTCGTAACGGAAATGCCTTTTAAACCCGTCCGATTTCTCAAGTTCCAGGTTCAATTGTTTAATCTCTTCCAGTAACGTCGAATCATCCCAGGTCGTCCCGTAATGTACAGTGGTAGCATTGGTCGATGAAGCCATCGGCCGGAACTCTTTGCTGTATTTTTCTTTACTCACATCCTGCGATTCATCTATTTCCAGAAGTATGTCAGCTGTATGCCCAACTACCGATGAGGACTCTTCGGCCGATAGAAAAACCTGTCGCGCAGCACCCAGCCTGACGATATAGCCCATTTCAGTCATCCATATCCCTTCGTAACCAAAATCATCCAACCTCTGTTTAAGACGTGACATTGATATAACGGTTTGCGGTTTGAAGGTCGGAGAGCATTTAATAGCGCTTCCCCCCGCGGACATGAACATAGTCAGAAGCAGCACCTCGAGATGCGCAGAAAGCTCGTTTTTTCCGCCCTGGCGGGCGATTTCTACGGAAAACGTAAGGCCGAGGTTATTTTCTATGCTGACCAGCACTGCACGTGCTATTTCGCTCTGATAAGGCCGTAAAAGCATAATTAATCCAATATTCTAAGTTGCATAAGAAAACCTAAGCCGCAAACAAACCCGAAACACTAAACTCGAACGCTTCGGATTTTGAACCAGGAACTTATTTGGATTTTAGTATCTAGCGTTTAGAATTTTCTTCCTTTGTTTGGAATTTGGTTTTTAGCATTTGGAATTTATTTCAAAAAAGCCTTCACCCCAAGAGGTATTGCAAGTTCCGTAAACACCTTGGTTATCGCCTCTTTCAAGCATTTCTTCTGCTCTTTTGAAATGGAATAACGGATTTTTATGAGATTGGCAATAGTATTGGCCGTCTTCAAGTGCAACTCGTATTTATCTGGTTCTTTTTCGATAATATCACGAAGTTCCAGCCTCAATACTGCAATTTCCTGGTCCAGGCCCTCTACCCCGCCTGCCTCTTCCAGCATTAATCCTGCGGTCTCATCCAGGGCGGGACCGTAAAATCCCCGTTTTACTGTCTTTTTGTCCTGCTTTCTTACCATCTTTCTTAACTTTGATCAGGCCGTATGCAATGGCATAAGCCGCTGCATCGTACCTTTCCTTCTCCAGGGCGAATTTTAATAACTCAACCATGGCAATTATATTAGTACACTTGTTCGCTTTTATCAATAAGCTGCTGTCGCTCAGGCTAAAACCAATCGTGCCGCCATATACCATTCTCCAGCCTGGTCTCAGCCTATTTTATCCCTGTAGCTCACTATTTTGGGCCACAAGGCAATTGTTCACGGCTGCCGCCGCCTTTATACTCCAGACAACGGGCCGGTGTCCGGGAGATCCGTAAATAATGAATTATATTTCAATATTACATTTTGCCAGCTTAATAGTTGACATACTACTGCTGGTTTATGTTCTGAGAAAAAGACCGCAGCAACGGTTAAACCGCCTGTGCGCCCTGATGATTACCTCAATGGCCATCATGAGCTTATCCTTTGGACTTATTCCTTTGGCTGGATATGGGGCGGCCGCCATAGCTCTGGTGAACCTGGGGATGATAGGTTTCAGCGCGGGACCGGTGATTGCCCTGTGGTTTACCCTGGCGCTCGCAAAGAAAGACAGCATCCTTAATAACAAAGTTTTCACCTTAATCTCATTTATTTTGCCGCTTTCCTTTATATTAATTCAGTGGACCAACAGCTCTTCAATCGTACTGGAGCAAACAAACTGGGGCACTGCAGTAATCTGGCCTGCTTCGCCGTATGTATCCGCATTTTTGATCTATGCCCTTTCAATGTTTTTTCTATGTGGTATACTGCTCCTTGGCCTCATTTTTAAAGCTAAAACCTCACGTCAGAAAAAACAGGCCGCAATTCTCTTTATTACCGGTATAGTGTCCGTCAGCTTAACTGCTGTTTCCATTGTTTTAACGTACCAGTTTGGCATGAAAAACGTGCCACAGGTGCCTGACATTCTGTTTTTATTCCTGGTGATAGGCATAGTCCTGGCTATTTCTAAGTATGGACTGATGACAATCAACCCCGTCCTGGCGTCAGATGAAATATTGAGCACGATGAGCGACTCGCTAATGCTGTTAAATAACGAAGGTACTATCGTCTTTGCCAACCGCTCTGCCTGCTCGTTGCTGGATTTACGGGGCAGCAATCTGACCGGCAGGAATTTTATTACATTTGCAGAAAACGACACACAGGCGCACGACCTGCTTGATGAAACCAGAAGAAGCGGCATTGTAAGCCGTGAGCTTAATTTAATATCCGGAGGCGGCACTATAACACCTGTACTTGTTTCCACATCGGTCATCAAGGAATCTAATGGGGAGGTTGCAGGTTTTGTAATTTCAGCGGCGGATATGCGGCAGCAGAAAATGGATGAAGCAAAACTGGCAGCACACCAGCAGCTGATTAACGGCATACTAGAAACCATGCCATCCGCCGTGCTGGTCATAAACCAGCAAATGGAAGTGGTCTTTGCCAATAAGCTGTTTTTCCAGGGTATGGGCTGGGCGGAAGGACAGGTCGAAGGCAGGCCGTTGCTAGAGGTCATACCTTCTGAGGAATTTATTGCCCAGATATCGTCAGCCGTTCTTGTTCCCGCTGGTAACGTCCAGTTCGAATTCCGCTATGATCTGAATGGCAACAGCAGGATATTGGTTGCCAGCATTATCTCAATGCCCGCAGAAAACATCCTGCTCATTCTCAACGACGTGACTTCCGAAAGGGAACGACAGGACAGGTTATATTTAACTGACCGTCTGGCGTCCATCGGTGAAATGGCAGCAGGGGTCGCCCATGAAATGAACAACCCCTTGACAAGCGTATTAGGCCTGTCCAAACTGCTCACCGAGCAGGATTTGCCGGGAGATATGGGAGAGGACCTGAATACAATATATAAAGAGTCGTTGCGGGTTTCTAATATTGTCAAAAACCTGCTGACATTTGCGCGCAAGCGTGCGCCTGTCAAGCAGCCAGCACAAATACATGGCGTTATCGATGACATACTCAAATTGCGGGCTTACGAGCACAAGGTCAGTAACATCTTTGTTACCAGGAATTTCGCCGATAACCTGCCTGACGTTACCATCGATTACAACCAGATGCAGCAGGTATTCGTCAATATTGTACTGAATGCCGAGTATGAAATGATACAGGCGCATAACGGTGGTTCGCTGATTATCACGACAAAAAATCTTGATGACCGTATCTTGATCTCCTTTAAAGACGATGGACCCGGCATTTCGCACCAGAACCTCAAACGAATGTTCGACCCATTTTTCACGACCAAGGAGTCGGGTAAGGGGACCGGGCTGGGGCTCAGTGTATGTTACGGTATAGTCGCTAACCATGGCGGCAAGATATACGTTGAAAGCAACCTGGGGCAGGGGGCCACTTTCATCGTGGAATTGCCGGCTACAGTCTCCGCTTCGGAGACGGCGCTACAAACACAAATCAGTAACTACCTGAAGAAAAAAACAAAGATTCAAATACCTATATACCTTCCAGCACAGGATTGAAGGAGAGATAGATCTTATGGCAAACCAAACAGAACACGGTAAAATATTGATAGTAGACGATGAGAAGGCGGTCAGGACCGCTATCAACAGGCGTTTGACCAGGGCCGGGCACACTTGTACTGAGGCCGCCGACGCCAAAGACCTTATAGATCGGATTAAAGAAGACCAGCCCCAACTTGTAATCCTGGATATCAAGATGCCTGGGAGGTCCGGAAACGAACTATTACCAGAGATCATCGCTGCATTTCCCGGCACGGCAGTTGTTATGGCCACGGCCGTGGCAGACCCAAACGTTATCGTAGAATGCATGAGAGGCGGCGCCCAGGACTATATAATGAAACCGTTTGACCTGGAATACGTCGCGCAAATAGTTGATAAGGCCCTGGAAAAGAGGAGGCTGGAGCAGGATATTAAAAAGTTCCAGGATGGCCTGCAGGCCGAGGTCGAGCATCAGAGAAAAGAGACCCAGAAACTGTTCCTGAATTCGATCGAGTCACTGATCTTTGCCCTGGAAGCCAAGGACAAGTATACAGCCGGACATTCACGCAGGGTGGCGTACATCTCAGTTGCCATCGGGGAAAAGCTGGGTATATCGGGAGATGAACTGGACAACATAAGACTGGGGGCGCTGCTTCACGACACGGGAAAAATCGCCGTCGACCACAGCATTATGAACAAGCCCGGCAGGTTGACAGAGGATGAGTACAGGCACGTCATGGCGCATGCCTCCATCGGCGCCGGCATAGTCAAGCCGGTAGTCAATCAGCAGATCCTGGATATAATTATTCATCATCATGATTTCTACAATGGAAAAGGATACGATCAGCATATCAGCGGCGACCAGATCCCGCTCGGGGCCAAAATCATTGCTGTTGCCGATAGTTACGATGCCATGACATCCGACAGACCGTACCGCAGCGCTTTGACCGGAGAGCAGGGCGTTAATGAGATTTTGAGATGCTCCGGTACCCAGTTTGATCCCGCCGTAGCACAGGCCTTCCACCAGGTTTACCTTTCCGGTATTGAAAAAGACAAATAGTCCCTCCATACGTAACACATATGCGCATATTCAGTTGACCTGCCAAGTATAATATATTAGATTATCAATTATCTGGATAATGTGTTTCTCTATACTTGATAGAGCGGAGGGCTGTATATGGCCGGTCGGGAAAAGAGCACACGCATTGTCAAGAAGCTCAAGGCCAACGAGGAGCGGTACCGGGAGCTCTTCGACTCTATAAATGTTTGTGTTGTTGTCTATAAGGCCAAAGATCAGGGTGAAGATTTTGTCATCAAGGATTTCAATTCAGCGGCAGAGAAAGTTGAGAAAGTCAGTCGCCAGGATATAATCGGCAAGAGCATCCTCGAAGTATTCCCCGGCGTTAAGGATTTTGGCATTTTTGTGGTGATGCAGAGGGTCTGGAAAACAGAGGTTCCTGAAAGCTTCCCTGCAAAGCTATACAAAGACAACAGGATCAGCGGCTGGCGTGAAAACTACATCTACAAATTGCCTTCGGGCGATATCGTTGCTGTTTATGAGGACGTAACAGAGCGCAAAAAGGGCGAGCAGGCTTTGGAAGATGCGGAACAGCGCTATAAGATCGTGGCGGATTTTACTTACGACTGGGAATTCTGGCAGAGCCCCGAGGGCAAAATGCTGTACGTTTCTCCGGCCTGCGAACGCATCAGCGGTTACACTCCCGGCCAGTTTCTGAAAGACCCGCGTCTGAATGACAAAATCATCCTTCCCGAAGATAAACACATCCAATCCGCCCACCTGGATAGAATCAAAGTACGTATCGAGGACGGGGTGATTTACCGCATCAAGCGTAAAGACGGAGATATCCGCTGGATAGAGCATATTTGCAGGCCTATCCTGGACGATAAAGGCAAGTTCCTTGGCATCCGCGGCAGCAACCGTGATATTACCGCCCGCAAAAAGGCTGAGGAAAAACTTGAAGAGAGCGAGGATAAATACCGGCTATTATTTGATACCGCTAACGAAGGAATAGCTGTAGGACAGGATGGCAGGGTAAAATTCTTCAATCCCAAGTTCGCCGAAATACTGGGCTATTCCGCTCAGGAAATTCAATCTAAATATCTTTCAGAATATATTTTCCCTGAGGACCGCAATAATGTCCTCAACAGCTACCTGAAAAGTCTCCAGGGCGAGAAAACCTATGGTGTTTTACCTTTCAGAATAGTTAGTAAGCCGGGAGAAATCAGGTGGGTGGAGATAAGGTATATTCTAATCAACTGGGACGGCAAACCGGCTACACTCAATTTTGTTAATGACATCTCCGAACGGAAGCTGGCTGAAGATACTCTTCGTAATAACGAGGATAAATACCGCACAATCCTTGAGAAGATGGATGAAGCGTACTATGAACTGGACCTCAAAGGCAACCTGACCTTTTTCAATGACACATTTCCCAGGTTGATGGGCTATACACGGGAAGAGATACTGGGGATGAATTATCGTAAATTTATACCTGCCAGCGACCATGCAGCCGTCAGGGACCTGTTTAACCAGGTATACCGTACAGGTGGATCTATTGAGCTGAACCATCAGTCCCACATAAGAAAAGATGGCAGCACGATATACGTGGAAGTTTCTGCAATTCCCATTAAAAATACTAAAGGCGAGGTTAACGGTTTTCGCGGCATTGTCCGGGATGTTACCGCACGGTTAAAGGCAGAGGAAGAACTGAAGCTCAGGGCCGAACTGCTTGATTCGGCTAATGATTCCATTTATGTGATGGACCTTGACGGAAATTTCGTTTATGCAAATGAGGCCTTCTATAAAACCCGTGGCTACACATTAGAAGAAATTATGTCTCTTAAAATATATGATCTCATTACGCCCGAAAATTCGGCCGCACTGCACAAGCGGATAGCCGAAGTCGTCGGAAAAACGGATCTGGTTTTCGAATCAGCACACCTCCACAAAGATGGGTCGACCATACCGGTTGAAATTCATGCCAGATCCATTATTTATAACGGGCAAACTTGCCTTCTCAGCACAGCCCGCGATATCACCACCCGCAAACGTTCTGAAAAAGAGATCAGGGACAACGAGGAAAAATATCGCCTTGTGGTCGAAAATGCCCATGAGGGGATCGTAATTCTCCAGGACGGCGTGGTGAAATTCATTAACCGAAATTCGCCCAAGTCGCTGGGAATTGTGTTCGAGGATATCTTTAACAAGCCTTTTATAGAGTTTGTACATCCTGACGACCGGCAAACGGTCATGGACAGATATGCCCGCAGGCTTAAAGACGAGAAACTCGAAGACACTAATCCGTTCAGGCTGGTTACAAAGGACACATCACTATGGGTAGAAGGCCGGATAGTATTTATCGAATGGCAGGGAAAGCCCGCTACGCTAGTATTCTTAACCAACCTCACTACCCGCAAACAAGCTGAAGATGCCCTGCACAAAAGTGAAGAGAGGTACCGCACGATCCTTGAACAGATGGATGAAGCGTACTATGAAACGGACCTAAAAGGCAATCTTACCTTTTTCAATGACACACTTCCCAGGCTGATGGGCTATACAAGGGATGAGCTGCTGGGGATGAACTACCGGCAATATGTACCCGCCGTTAATCTGTTTGCCCATAAGGCAGCATTTAACGAGGTATACCGAACCGGGGTACCTTGTGAACTTCACCGCGAGCTCCGTATAAAGAAAGATGGCAGCACGAGATATGTGAATATCTCTGTTTTTCCTGTTAAAAATGCCAAAGGCGAGGTCACCGGTTTTCGTGGCGTCTCCCGGGATATTACCGCACGGTTAAAGGCGGAAGAGGAATTAGAGCTCAGGGCTGAACTGCTTAATTCAGCTACCGATTCAATTCATGTGATTGACCGTGACGGAAATTTCATCTATGCAAATGAAGTCTTCTATAAAACCCGGGGTTACACATTAGAAGAAATTATGTCACTCAAATTATATGATCTTATTACGCCCGAAAATGCGGCCATGCTGGAAAATCGTATGGCGGAAGCCGACAGTAAGGGAAAGGCGGTTTTCGAATCAGCTCACCGCTGTAAAAACGGGGCAATCATTCCGGTTGAAGTTCATTCCAGGCCTATTATGCATAACGGGCAAACTTGCCATCTGAGCGTAGCCCGCGATATCACCGCCCGCAAACGGGTAGAGCAGCAGCTGCGGGAATCAGAAGGCAAATTCTCTGCGGCTTTTATGGCGACATCCGACCCATCAGTAATCACGGAAGCCGAATCCGGCAAAATCATCGATGCCAACCCTGCCTGGGAACGTTGGATAGGATACAGCCACGACGAGTTAATCAATGCAAACACCCTTGATTTAAATATATGGGCAGAGCCTGATCAACGCGATCAAATGCTGGAAAAATTGAGCCAGCAGGGAGAACTAATAGATCACGAAATAAAGGTACGTATGAGAGACGGCCAGGTCCGAGATGTGCTTTATTCGGCCCGGTTCATAGATACAGGCGGGAAACAATATTTATTCTCCCGATCCCGCGATATCACTGAACGTAACCGGATTGAAAAATCGCTTGAGCAAATCAATCGAAGGCTGACCGACATTATCGAATTTCTGCCAGATGCCACCCTGGCCATAGATAAAGACAATAAAGTCATCCTGTGGAATAGGGCTATTGAGCAGATGACCGGGATAGCGGCTTCTGAGATAATCGGAAAAGGTGATTATGTTTACACCATTCCATTTTACGGTGAGGCAAGGCCGGCCCTGATGGACCTCGTATTAAAGGATGGAGGGGATATCAGGTTAAAGTATCCTTATATATTACGGGACGGTGATTCATTTATTTCGGAAGTATTCTGCCCCGCTCTCTATGGAAGAAAAGGCGCCTGGGTCTTTGCCAAGGCTTCGCCCCTGCATGACCGGGATGGCAATATAGTTGGGGTAATCGAGTCAATCCGTGATATAACTGCAAGCAAGCAAGCAGAAGAGGCCTTACGGCACAGCGAAGAGAAATACCGGTTGCTGGCCGAAAACTCAGAGG
>JBEKCL010000027.1:0-22281 GCA_050014895.1 Dehalococcoidia bacterium | reverse complement strand
GGGGCATAACGGCAGGCCGGTGAAGGCAAAGGGATAGGCTTCCATCTCAAGGGTGTTGACGGCAACCATGGGTATATTCAGCGAGAAAGCCAGTCCCTTTGCAGCACTTATACCTGCACGCAGGCCGTTGTAGCTGCCCGGCCCTTTCGCCACGAAGACGGCGCATAAATTTTTCATATCCAGTCTGGCTGTCTCTAACAAATTATCCAGGTTCGGAAAAAGCTCGGACGTATGGTTCTTCCCCGGTTTCCAGGTCAACTCTGAAAATGATATGCCTTCTTTGGAAAGGGCTAGTCCCGCCCAATCAGTGGATGTATCGATGGCTAGCTCCATCTGTCTTCCCTGTCCTTCTCAATCGATTCTTTAAGCTGTTTTGCCATCTCTGTGTATCGCGGTCCCCGCGGTATGAAAGTAATTCTTCGCATATCATTGCTCATGTGTTCCATCTCGATAGTGAGGTTATCGCCGGGCAAAGCGCCGGTTCCTTTTTCCGCCCACTCGATGGCGCACACCGAATCGCTACGGAAATACTCATCCAGCCCCAGGTCCATGATCTCCTCGATATGGTCCAGCCGATAGAGGTCGAGGTGGTAGAGATTCAGACGGCCGTGATATTCTCGGGCAATCATAAATGAAGGGCTGCAGGCGTACTCCTTTACGCCCAGTCCGAATGCGATGCCCTGTACCAGGTGTGTTTTACCCGTTCCTAGGTTGCCGCTTAATAAATAAATGTCGTTACCCTGTGCCAATTTACCAATGAGCTCTCCCAATTCGCGGGTCTGCTCCGGGCTGTGTGTAATGACGGTAAAATTATCCATTTGATGGCGCCCTTTTATAGTGGTCCCATCCCCTGCTATCAACAGTGATTGGTTTGCCATCAGCATCAAAAATGGTTATTTCGCCCGGTTTTCCAGCAGTAATTTCGCCTATAATGGTTGGAGCAGGTTTCATTGCCTCTATGACCGTATCCATAACTTGACGGGGTGCAGTGAAAAGCAACTCATAGTCCTCACCCCCGGCCAAAATCATATCAATATAGTCGTGCTCGAAGTGTTGCTTCAATTGCGGATGAACAGGCAGGTCCTTTGTACGTAATACAGCGCCGACCTTGCTTGCCTCACATATATGAGCGAGATCGGATAGGACGCCGTCGCTGATATCGATGGCTGCCTTTACCCCGCAGGCTGCGAGTTTTGCCCCTATATCCAACCTGGGTTCCGGATGAAGATGGGCATTTTTGAATAGCTTCATAGATTCAGGGTCCAGGTTTCTCTGGTCTTTTAGGGCTTTTAGCCCGGCCGCAGATAGCCCGGGGTATCCGAAGACAGCGATGAGATCACCGGCTTTTGCGGAAGAGCGTGTCATTAAACTATTTTCTGCTATACCGGTCAAACTGATGTTAATTACCACGTTTTCCGAGGCTGAAATGTTGCCTCCCGCTATAGCGATACCGTATTTATTGCACACATTTATCATACCTTCAAACATTTCCATCACATTTTCGACTTCACGCAGTCCCGGCATCGCCAGTGAGACAAGGGCGTATTGGGGTCTGCCTCCCATGGCGTATATATCGCTCATATTTATTGCAATGGATTTCCAACCCAGATCATGCCATCCCGTATATGAGAGGCGGAAATGAGTGCCTTCAACCAGTATATCGGTTGTTATGAGTTCAATCCCGCCGTGGGCCTTCCATGCGGCTGCATCGTCGCCGACACCTATCAGAAGATTTTTCCAGGAATCCGTATTTTTGTTGCTCTTGCTATCGATAAGAGCTGCAATTTTTGCTATAAGACCGAATTCCCCAATTTCAAATACACGCATGGCGTGATTATATCATAGGCCACGAATAGCAGACGAAGAATAATGCCGTGGTCTTGATATACTTACAAACCCCGTATATAATTCAAGAAAGTATTACTCAGGCGGTGATAAAATGCAGCAGATGGCAACATGTACGAATTGTGGGTCCCAAAATGCTGCCAACCAGCAGTTCTGCGTATCCTGTGGAGCGCACCTGGGAGGCGCAGCACGGCCAGTGTCCCATGTGCCAATCGTTACCGGTGTTGCTACTCCCGCTTCCATGATGGGAACACCACAGCAATTAGTTACCGCATCTTTACCGGCGGCTCCCCGGCAAACAGTGCAGGTCGATGTCAAACCTACTTGGGGATTGGCATGGGGACTTTTCTGGAGAATGCTCTTCCTGACGCTATTTATGGGTGGGGTGATCTTTCTAATATACATGCTCGCCAGAATGGCGATGGGGTATAGTTCTGTATTTGGCGTTTTATAAGTTTCAATCTATAACTTCAGGGTTTATCCGAGTGCTGCATCCAGGCAGCACTTTATTTATAATAATTTGATTGTGATAAATTCGAATAAGAAAGGAAGATATCTCAGGAAATGCCAAAATCTCGAAAAAAATTAACTAAGAACAAGAATAAAGGGAAGAACCAGAAAAAAGTGCTGAATGAAAATACGAGTTGGTACAAGAGTAAAAAAATAGTTATACCGGCAGCAGTAGTAGTAATAATTATAGGAATAATTATTATTTTGGGCCTGACGAAGGTAATACCAATGCCATCAATATTCCAGGGCCCGACAGGAGTGTCTGATATGCAATCACAAGAATCCAAGAGCTACAAATCGCCAGTACCGATGATAATCGATGTGAACAAGAAGTACACCGCAACCATTAAAACGGCCAAAGGTGATCTGGTCCTTGAGTTGTACCCAAAGGATGCCCCGGTAACCGTAAACAGCTTTGTCAGCCTGGCGAAGAAAGGTTTCTATAATGGTTTAACATTCCATCGCGTCATACCTGGCTTTATGGCGCAGGGTGGAGATCCAACGGGCACAGGATCAGGCGGACCGGGTTATAAATTCCAGGACGAGTTCAGCCAGCGTACGCACGTGACAGGTGCCCTCTCGATGGCCAACTCCGGCCCCAATACCAATGGCAGCCAGTTTTTTATCTGCTACGCTCCGCAGCCCCACCTGAATGGTAAACATACTGTATTCGGCCAGTTGACCCAGGGCATGGATGTATTAACCAAGCTGGTCAATGGGGACAAGATGACCGAAGTAACCATAACCGAGAGCAATTAATAGCTGACTGTCATATACTGGCTCTCGTTGGGATGCATCGGGAATTTGGAAACACGCGGCAGTTTACCTGTTGTCATTAATGGCCATGGCTATAGGTTGGAGTCTTATGACGTCTCATTACAAGGCTGATTTCAGCGGATTGGGATGGGAACATCCCATAGTAGGTGTAAAGCACAAGTATTTCGACCGTGATAATCTGCGCTTGCGCCTGGTTGAGTATTCCAAAAATATGACGCCGCACTGGTGTGAAAAAGGCCACTACGGGTATGTCGTTGAAGGCCGGATGGAAATTGAGTATGAAAATGACAGGGTAACCTATAATCCTGGTGATGGCATTTTCATCCCGGACGGACCGGAGCGTAAACACAGGGGCAGGGTCTTATCAGATAAAGCAGTCATTTTTTTTGTTGAGAAAGTGTAAGTGCAGCAGCCGCCATCCACTTGCGGACGTCCATTTATGTTTTCATTATTTGAAGATTGTTTCAGCTACAGACAAACCAACCAATTCCACTGTATCCCACAAGTCCTTTGCTTTCGCCGCATCATAAGAATCTTTAGAGGAGGCCATCTCTTTAACCGCCTTAAAGTATTTACCCGTCACAGTCTTGCGTTAATGCTTATGCCCAATTGCTTTCAAGAATGCTTCTTCCGGGATAAACAGTTGCTTCAATACATCCGAAAGAAAATACGGGCTTAATTCTTCATTGGGATGAACAGGCAATGTAGCTCTGCGACAATCGGAATGATGAAAAATAGCGTGGCTGCCTTTCTGTCTGACTTTTTCAAAACCGAGTTTCGTTAACCCCTTTACTACAACCCGCACCCTGAGACCCGGCAAACCGGTCATAAAGTGACGAGAACCTGCCTGGATTTGCTTTCATCAGGGATTTCTTCACCGCGCTCCGTGCGGTAATCAATGCAAAGCTCTAATGCTTCCCTGATATTATAAAGGCATTCATCATAGCTCTTGCCTTGTGCATGCGCTTCAGGAACCAACGGGCAGCCAGCAACATAATACCCATCTGGAGCTTCCCTGATTATCACCGTATATTTCATGTCTAACCTTTAAACGCAATTATAGCACATCGATACTGGTACAATCCGTGATTCAAGGGCAGTAGATTGCCATCCCGATTACATCGGGACTACGCTCCTCGGACGTACAGATTTAGGAGGAATGGTGGCAGCGACTAGATTTGAACTGGTGCCCAGGGGCTTATAAGTCCCTGGGCACCAGTTCAAATACACGTGACTTGTTTTGCAGTACCTCGTTAAAAGGGAGAGAGAAATATTTACCGGGTAAGCGCGAACTTGAGGCTCAGATAATGCCCCAGTCCCGGTAACCCTGCTGTATAACAGCCAGGTATTCAGGTGATGGCCTGCCATCCTCTTCCTGTCTGGCCTTGATAAATGTCACGGCTTCGATAGCCTCACCGGAGTCTGTGAAGACGATTACATTGTGATGTATGTAATTAACCGGGCATTCCTCCGACTTGTCCAACTTCCTCAGGCAGGATTCAGTAATCTCGTAGACGGCGCCAATTACCTTATCGCCTTTAGATCCTCTGATATTGGCTTCGGCTCCTTTGCGCACCCTGGAGAAACCGGAAAATACGATCTTGTAATTGGGCAAAGTGGCCACGATTTTGGGTTTGGCATCCGGGCACATCTCTGCCATGCGCTTGCGGCTCAGGTTGGAAGCATAGGCAAAATAATACATCTTCATCCTTCTCAGGGTGCATAATCGTAACATCATAATTGATGAACAGTCAATGCGTATAAGATGGGTTGCCGTAAATTATCTTTATGATATAATCCACTTTCCGTGAAGTACCTTATTATCGCTGATATCCACAGCAACCTGGAGGCCTTGCAGGCTGTACTTGAGGATGCCCAGAATTATGGCGGTTTTGGTAATGTGTGGTGCATGGGTGACGTTGTGGGCTATGGCCCGGATCCGTCTGCTTGCATAAAACTACTAAAGCAGCTTGATCCGCTTTGTGTGTCAGGCAACCATGACCTGGCTGCTGTTGGCAAGATCGATATAGCCGATTTTAACTCGGATGCTGCCAGGGCCAACCGCTGGACATCCGGTCAGCTTAGTGACGAAGACAGGGAATTCTTGTTGATGCTGCCTGAAGTAATTGTTGAGGATGATTTCACTATTGTTCACGGAAGCCCCAGGATGCCGGTCTGGGAGTACATCGCATATAGCTTTACTGCGACCGACAACTTCAAACATTTCACCACGAAGTATTGTCTTGTCGGGCACACGCATGTCCCGTTTGTCTTCGAAGAGGAAGAAGGAACAGCTAATGAAGGTTATATGAGTCATGGAGATATGCTGGAGCTGGGTGATAAGCGGTTGATCATTAATCCGGGAGGAGTCGGCCAACCGCGGGACCATGACCAACGGGCCAGCTATGCTATTTACGATTCCGACGAACACAATATATTTCACTATCGCGTGCCGTACGATATTACCGTTACACAGGACAAGATGGAGCAGGCGGGCCTGCCGCAATTCTTAATTAGCCGGTTGGCGTCAG
The DNA here is from genome assembly GCA_050014895.1 of Dehalococcoidia bacterium. Classification (GTDB taxonomy): domain Bacteria; phylum Chloroflexota; class Dehalococcoidia; order GIF9; family UBA5629; genus JAFGLP01. The sequence goes on along the minus strand of JBEKCL010000027.1, from coordinate 16,618 downwards.
GCATATAATCTTGATAAACCTCAGTTTAAATAGTAGTATTTCAATTGGGTCGTGCTAGGCGGGGAACCAGCGGTGCCCTGTACCCGAGATCCGCTATAGCGGGGCTGAATCCGATCTCGAGGTTTTGTTTTTCAGAACTGCAATGGTTAAGCGGTGTTGAAGGTTGGGTCTTGCGCGGCGGAGGTCTATGAATCCCGTCAGGTCCGGAAGGAAGCAGCGGTAAATAGTAAGCTCCGGGTGACGCAGGGATACCTGGCCGGAGCTGGCTGGCAGACGTAAGCTGAAGAGCTCTATCGACAGACCGGTGCACGGCCCATGTGATTAATATAAGTGCCGCATAAAGAAAAAACAGTGCATGATAATAACCGCCGGCGGTTGTAGGGCGTGGGATTGAAGGCTAAGAAAAGACTGGGTCAAAATTTCCTGGTTGATGAATCCGTCCGGGACGCCATTATTGAAGCTGCATGTATATCGGCTGAAGATACAATCGTTGAGGTGGGACCGGGGTTAGGGGTGCTCACCGAAAAACTGGCTGCTCTGGCGGGGAGGGTGGTGGCAGTTGAGTTGGACGAAAATCTTTCCACCCGTTTAAAGAATAAACTGTCCCGCTTCGACCGGCTCGAAATTGTGCATGCCGATATCCTTCAGGTGGATTTAAAACAGATTATCAGACCGGATACAACTTACAAGATGGTTGCCAACATTCCCTACTACATTACGTCGCCGATCCTGCGCTATTTTACCCAAACTGAAATGAGGCCTTCCCTGATGGTGATCATGATGCAGGACGAAGTTGCCGGAGATGTGACGTCAAAACCCGGTCACATGACATTCCTTTCGGTCAGCATGCAGTTGTTCAGCAGACCGGAAATTATTTGTAAAGTACCGTCGACGAGCTTTTCTCCTGCTCCCCGGGTAGATTCGGCTGTTGTAAAATTCAATATGCTTGAAAAGCCGGCGATCCCGGCGGAAAATATAGGATCTTTTCTAGAGCTTGTTCATGCAGGATTTGCTGCACCGAGAAAACAGATGCATAACTCACTGGCGCTGGGGCTCAAACTGGAAATTGATGAGGCTATGGGTCTATTGGAAAACTCCGGTATTGATCCGCGTAGGCGCCCGGGCACATTGACTATTCCCGAGTGGTGGGAGCTATATCGCAATAGTGGGGTGGGACATTGTTGACCCTTAAGGCCCCGGCCAAAATTAATCTGGTGCTGGAAGTGCTGGGTAAAAGAGAAGACGGTTATCATGAGATAAAAAGCATCATGCAGACGGTAAGCCTGTTTGATGTGCTGTCTTTCGAGAAGACGGACGATATCAAGTTAAGCTGTACTGCGCAAGAGTTACAGTCGGAAGACAACCTCGTTTATAAAGCCGCGGTTATCCTGAAGAAGATGAGTGGTTATACCGGCGGGGCAATAATTTATTTAGAGAAACAAATACCCTGGGCCGCCGGATTGGGTGGGGGCAGCAGTGATGCGGCTACTACGCTGGCCGGGTTGAATCGGCTGTGGTCCCTAGGCATGGAACGGGAAAAATTGGCAGAAGTTGCCGCTGTAATAGGTTCTGACGTGCCGTTCTTCCTGTATGGTGGTACCTGCCTTGCTGAAGGCCGGGGGGAGAAGCTGATAAGACTGCCGGATATAGAAAAAAACTGGTTTGTCCTGATTAAGCCGGCTATGCTTGGTCAACCGGGTAAGACTGGAAAATTATACAGCCTCATCGGCCCCGGACAGTATACAAAAGGTGAATATACAGACAGGATGAGGAAGTCTATATCAGCCGGGGGCAAGTCAGGGCATGCATATCTGTATAATGTTTTTGATAGTGTGTTTTCTATTGCCTATCCGGGACTGGACCGCTACCGCAGCGTTTTGAGTGATATAGGAGCAAAGGGAATCCACCTGGCTGGTTCCGGGCCGATGTTATTTACGGCCGTGCGCGACGAAAAAACGGCAGGGGAAATACAGGATAAACTCAAGGCCCGGGACATTCAATCTTTCCTGGTTTCAAGCTTGCCCGGAGTCGAAATTGAATACTGAACAAGAGAAGCCTGCCGGCAAGGGGATTAAGTGGCTAAAGGAAATTCTGTTGCTGCTGGGCATGATCGCACTTTCAGCCGGTATTGCCTTTATCCTTTTACACTTCCAGCAATATTTTAATGTTGAACTGCGTAATTTTGGCTGGGTTGCATACCTGGTGGTCTTTTTAGCCAATCTGCTGAGCAGTGCTACTATCCTCATACCTGCTCCCGGTGTGGCTTTTACCGTTGCCGCGGCTACTGTATTTGACCCTGCTTTCGTAGCTATTGCAGCAGGTATGGGCGATTCTATAGGCGAAATGACGGCCTATTGGCTTGGATATGTAGGGGAAAGAATAATTGTTGATGAGCACGTTCCGGCCTATAGAAAAGCCGTATCCTGGATGGACAGGTATGGGGCTTGGGCGGTTTTCGGTATAGCTTTAGTCCCTATATTGCCATATGACCTGATAGGTATAGCCGCTGGAGCGTTGAAGATTAAATGGTGGAAATGTTGGTTGGCGACTCTGGCAGGGAAGATGCCGCGTGCTTTCCTTGTAGCCTACCTGGGCCACCAGATACCTTTCTTATTGCATCCCTTTGGCCTTTAAGTCCCGCAGAAATTGAAGCGCCAGCTGCTGCTCGTCCGCCTTTGTTTTTACCTCACCATCCAACCTTGCCGTCAAAAGCCTGTCGAGTGTGATCCCCATCTTTTTACCCTGAAGCACTCCCATTGCTTTCAACTCTCTCCCGTTCAGATGGGTCCTGACAAAGCGCAACTTATCAAGGTAAAGCCTGAGGTTAATGCGGACGTCCCTTGACGGCGTACATAGTTTGTTTGCCTGGATAGCTGCTGTTTTGTAGCACTGAAGCTTTTGGTAAATTTCCGACGGTTGAAGAGGTCTGTAGTCAAGCGATTCCTGGTTGATTTTAAGGGATACTGTTTGCCTGGCTATCTCGTCAAGTTCCCCTCCTTTGATATTGAGGCGTTCCAGAAATTCGCCCAGCTGTTTTCTATCGAGGTTATATACAAGCAGGGCCAGATATAGTTGTACAGGCGGAAAGTCGATGGACATCCTGTTTGCATTGCGGAAGGCTTTTACCAGGAGGGGGTCCCAAAACAGTGCCGGATGCAGTTTTGAAAGAACGCCAAGCCTGGCAGCACGCTTCAGTATCTTCGCGGGCTGTGGCTCGCTCAACCACAAAATTACCTCGTGTCTCAACCGGTCGCCGCTGATCCTGTCCAGCATATCGAGGTCACGGTGGAGCAGCCGGGCCGTTTTACGTTCCAGCTTGAAATCAAGCCTCTGTTCATAACGCACTGAGCGCATGATGCGCGTAGCATCATCTATAAAGCTCTTTTCATGCAGGATGCGTATAAGTTTATTTTCGAGGTCCTGCCGTCCGCCATACAGGTCAATCAACTCACCGAATCGCTTCTGATTGATACGGATAGCCATGGCATTTACCGTGAAATCCCGGCGAAACAGGTCTTGTTCGATGCTGCCTGGCTTTACTTTCGGCAGGGAACCGGGGGCGTCATAAATCTCGCTCCGGCAGGTGGCAAGGTCAACCCGGTAATCATTGAATTTGAAAGTGGCGGTGCTGAATCTCTTGTGTATGATTGGCTTGCTGGCGAGTATCCCGGACATGCTCCGGGCAACATCCAGAGCATCGCTCTCGACCATTATATCGATATCTTTACTCTGCCTGCCCAGTAATAGGTCACGCACGATGCCGCCTACCATGTAAATAGCGGCGCCCGATTTGGGCGCTGCCCGGCCTGCGGTTTGGATAAGGTCCACTATAGGCTTTGGAAGCTCTTTAATTATCTTATCGGCTACGTTATCCTGCATAAATATCAGACTACTAATGAAATTATATATTTTTCAGCATCGTATTGACCGGTTCTTTTGTGATGAAGCGGTCGTAAATGAAGAGAAGGATATCGATGATACCAAAGACTATAAATCCTGCAACGCCGGTAATGCCCACAGTGAGGTCATCACCTCCTGTAATCAAGATTATTGCCAGGGCGGGCACTGCATTGAGAGTACCGTGGAAAATGGAAGTAGCGATGACAGAACGCGCCTTAATGCGAATATAGCTGAAAAGGGGAGCGATGACGATGACCCATGCGACCATAATCAGTACACCGATCTGGGGATGTTGAGGATAGTTTAAGCCTAGCAGCACCAGCGGCGCATGCCAGATGCCCCAAATAAGCCCAATAAGCGCGGAAGATTTCCAGAAGCCCATAAAGCTAAGCTCTTTAAGGAGGAATCCGCGCCATCCCACTTCCTCGCCAAAACCGAGTACTGCATTGATTGTAGTTCCGGCTATCAAGGCCGCAATAACACCCAGCCAGATGGGATGCGCAGGCATAGCGGCCAGTTGCTGTCTGGCCTGGTCTAGCTGTTCCGGCGTTAACGCCCCCTTCAATGTGCTGAAGAAGCCGGACATGTCGGGAGTAAAAGATACTCCCGGAAACAGAAGGCTCACTCCCATTGCCGCAAAGGCGATTATGACAGGAAGGAACCACGCTACAAAGAACCACGGGTTCATCTTAAAAGAGATGCCCAGCGGTTTGCCTACCTGTTCCTTGAAAATGGCTTTTTGTACGACGATGGCAACGATCATCGGTACCAACATATAAGCCATGCCGAGTATCATCATCCCCTCTGAAGTGCCACCCAATGCCGTGTAAATAAAAACCATTGACCAATCGAGCAGGAAGGTCAATCCGATGAAAGTAAGTATCTTTTTAGCCCGACGGCTCATTATGTATTCCTCCGAAATGTAGAATGTCGCCGGTTTACGGCTTTCTAAATCTTACAGTATAGCTCCACAGGTTGCCATAGGCCGCTTCAAAAATAAGTCCTGCTTTACTCAGCATGCGTTCGGTTGTTGACCTCCAGGGATAGTCAGGATCGGGCAGTAACTCTGAGACGGCCAGTATACCGGCGGGTTTGAGAACGCGTTTTATCTGGGCCAATGAACGCTGCTTGTCAGGGATCTCCTGAAAGACAGTCACCATATAGACTAAATCCAGCGAATTATCTTCAAATGGCAATTCATAAGCACTTTTATGAACGATTTCAATGTTTCGTATATCAAGGTTTTCAGGCCTGGACAATTTTGTCCTCAGCTTGCCAAGCATATCTTCCTGTATGTCCAGGGCGTAGACTTTTCCCTGCTGGCCTACAGTGCGGGCTGCCTCAATTGTAAAGGCACCGCTGCCGCAGCCGATTTCAAGTACCTTAATGCCAGGCTTGATGCCGCTGTAAGCGATGACTTTTGCCGGCGGCTGCATCATTTTTCTGAAACCAGAATCGAGGAAAGTCGAGATGAAAGCGGGAGCCGGAAATTTAGTATATCTTCTGATAATCCTGATCAATAGTTGCCACAGGATAAGAAACGCTACGATTATAAATAATGTCAGTAAAACGGCCATCACCTGACTTTGTCTCCTTTTGCTTATTACTTCATCGGATGCAATTTGAAGAACTGCCAGATGGTTTCAGTGGCGCTGAAATCGCGGGATGTTTTGCCAATGAAATTTTCTGACAGGTATTGGAGTCCGCCAGGCCATGTATGCCCACCGCCGTTTACCTTGTACAGTATCACCTCTGTGCCATCCCGGCAGCCTGTGTACTTTTCAATAGTAGTTGAAGTAGTATCAGCCGGGTTTAAATGTGGGAGCTGTTCCATTTGTGGCGCCACCGGGCATCCATCCTGCGTAACCCAGAATTTCACAGTATCCTCTACGGATATCACTTTGCCTCTCTTGAGTGAGAGAAAAGATACGTCACCGCCATTGTAGGGCACTAACGGGTCTTCTGTGCCGTTGATAATTAGCACCGCAACGGCGCGTGACGGCGACCAGGTTGAAGCTGTTTTCTGCGGTATGTTTCCCGCCACGGGTGCAATGGCGGCAATTTTATCCGATAGCTCGCAGCCGAGACGGTTTGACATAATTGCACCGTTGGAAATACCGGTTGCATATATCATTTTCTTATCTATATTAAGGTCCTGTACCAGGTAGTCTATCAGGGCTGAAATGAACGCTACATCATCGACATTCTCGGCCTGGGATTTGATTCCCGGATCGCTGCGACCGTCATTCCAATTATGTTCATAAGCGTCCGGGTAAACAATGATGAAGCCTTCTTTATCGGCCAGCGTATTGAAATCTGTCAGCGGGTTCATGTTCCGGGCTTCACCGCCTCCTCCATGCAGGACAATGACGAGAGGCCATTGGCGGCTTTTGTCGTATGAAGCAGGAAGGTGTATAAGGTAGGAGCGCTGCAACCCTTTAACAAGAATACTGTCTGTATAATTCTGTGATGAGGCGGTTGTATTATTATCAGTTACTGCAATCGGATTGCCAGAGGTTTTTGGTTCAATCAATGACTTATTGGGTGTGCAGGCTGCCATGGAAACAAGTAATAAAAGAATTGTGAGCAGCTTGTAGTTCATACGTTACTTCTTACTTTTCCTTTCGGAATTAGGGTAACGGTTGATCCTAATACTATAGATCCGGCGTAATTGGGCCGTTTGCTGTGCGATTAAAAGAGCAGCAACCTTCCACTGCCTGCAATTGTTCCATTGTGCCAAAAGATGTTAGGCTGCCTCCCGTTTCGACTTTCGTGTCCAGAACGGGGTTTATTATGATTTTTCCTTCCTTGTTTCTTAGAGCCAGGATGCGCACACCGGGAAACTGTTCTTCCACGTCCTTGATACTTTTTCCTATCAGCGTGGAATCGGGGCCAACGTGGACTTCCTCGACCAGGTATTCGCCTTCATTGCTTAATAGGACAGTTTCAATGAACTGGACGGTGGTAGGACGCAAGGCTAACCGGGCCATCTGTTGTCCTCCAAGGACCTCAGGCAGGATGATATGTGTCGCACCCGCCTGCCGTAAACGTTTGCTTGCCTCCTCATTGCTGGCGCGTCCGATAATAATCAGCCGTGGGTTTAGTTCACGTGCCGTCAGAACGGCGTAGGTGTTATAAGCATCATCTCCGAATGCAGTAATCAGACTCTTGGCACGTTCTACGCCCGCTCTTTTCAGTACTTCGTGACTCGTGGCGTCATCCATTATAGTCGGACAGTTCTGCTGGACTGCCCTCGTATAGCTGTTCAGACTATGATCAATGACCACAAAGTCAGATGACTGTAATTTGAGGGTATTGGCTATGGCCTCTCCGACGCGGCCGTAGCCGCACAAAATAAAATGGTTATTGAGTTTTCTGATCCTGGCTTCCATACGTTGCCTCCTGAATAACCCGAACTCACCCTCGAGTGTTGCCTGGACTATATTGTTCAAGATAAAAAAAGCTGTTCCTACGCCGCCAAGTATCAGCAATAGTGTAAAGATTCGGCCGCCCTCGGAAAGTGGATGTACTTCTTTAAATCCGACCGTTGTCACGGTGATTATGGTCATGTAAAGAGCGTCCAGAAACCCCCACCGTTCGATAGTTACATAACCCAGTGTGCCTACAGCAAGCAGAAGTATTAGAGCAACAACCCATTTGATGTAGCGGTTCTTACTATCCATTCCCCCAACCTAATACGGCCGGTCTCTAGACGAGTTTCAGTCTAGTGCGTTTACGATATCATCGATCTGGCTTGAAGTCTGGAAGCGTTCAGTCACGATATCACGTATGATTCCTTTAGAATCGATCATATATGAGGTCGGGAAATATGGGGCACGGTAGAGGCCATCCACATCACCCTCTGAATCCATTAGTACCGGGAATGTCAACTGATTCTTGCCTACGAAGAAACTGACCTTGTCAGAGTCTCCATGCACATTTACGGTGAGTATGATCAGTTGATCGCGGCTATATTTGTCATAGGCGGTTTGCAGTAGCGGCATCTCTGATTCACAGGCAGGACACCCTTCCAGCCAGAAATTAAGTAGTATCTTGTGGCCCAAGAACTGGCTCAGCGTAAATTTAGTTCCGTCGATAGAATACAGCGTAAAGTCAGGCGCCCTCTTACCGGTTTTGGCGGCTACTTCCACCAGATCTTGAGTCTTAATTGGTTCTATTTCCTGGCTGGTCTCTTTTCCGCTGGCATCTTTTGAGCGTAGCCTTAAATAATACTGGGTATCCGGCTGAAGGTCATCTAATTTAACGGTATGCCAGATTGATGGTTTTTCAACCTGGGAGGTTGAATCGGCATATTTCTTATCTATAGAGTAGTCCACTTCTCCCGTGGTCGGTTCATCAGTCTTCCACATTACTGTGATAGACGAGTCTGTAATAAAACCGGTGCTGATATTCGAGATCTCAGGTGGTGTTGTGTCCTGGTTGCTTGTATTCACCACGTATCGTTTGGATACCACTGTATCACCCAGTGCGCTGAATGAATGCTCGGATACATTGATATTATCAATGTTATATAAGATCCTGATGTGGTACGCAGTTGCAGGTGACAGGTCCTTGAGAATCAGCGAGTGCAGAGTCTGCGGACCCGATGTAATAACCGACTGGATATTTTTACCGTCTATATCTAACTGCGTCAATGTTGGTTTATCGGTAGTCCAGTTTATAGTAGCGGCCTTCTCCGTAATTGACTGGATAATCACATCAGTTATCGGTGGTTTCAGTCCCTTGATCTCAGAATTTATAGAAGTGTTATATACGATTTGTTCGAGATCGGCCATGTTGACTATGGGGCCTTCAACCCTTGCACGTATTATTCCATTTTTATCCAGGAAAATGTAAGTAGGCTCGTAAGCTATCTTGTAGTTTTCCCTCAGTTTGCCAAAGGAATCCACGATAACAGGAAATTGAATATTATAGTCATGAATTAACTTGTCGATTTCGTTATTGCTCGTTCCTGAAGCAATGGCTATTATCTCTAAATCACTCTGTGGATATTTATTATAGAGCTGGATTAGTTTATCGGGAGTATACAGGTGGCGGAGGGTACCGTTCACATAAAAGAACTGGTCATCCCAAAAGTCGCGGTCCCAAAAAACAAGCACAACGGTCTTACCTCTGAAAGAGCTCAAGGCAGAAGTATTATCATCACCCAGTTGCATTACGAAGTTTGGTGCTTCATTGCCGACATTGGGCCCTGATTTGGGCACGAACAGCGCTATCGCCCCCCAGACTAAAAGCCCTAAAACGAGAATTGCGGCCACGATCATCAGGGAACGGTTTTTCTTGGTATGTTCCGGCATAGCAGTGTGCAGGATATCAGGCGGTTTGTCACGCAACGGATGAAGATGAAGAGAAGGCTTATGCCCCTTATCGGAATCACCCTTCTTATCTTCTGTTTTTAGTTGCTCCCCTGCCTCTCCCTCCTGCTTATCCAGGTGGGTCACTTCGTCTGTCTTAACCGGAGTTGATTCTTCTGGTTCCACTTTCAATGCTTCGATCAACCTTTGCCGCGTAACTTCTTCATTTTCCACTGCTTCCAGTTGCTCACTTTTCACCGGCTCCTCCCTGTTCATTTCGACTGGCGCCGCAGGAGGTTCAGCTACAACTTTCAATTGAGCATCTTTTACCGGTTCTATCGTGTCCACCCCGGCTGGTATCACAGGGTGTTCTGCTTCCACTGCCAATTGAACGTCTTTCACTGTTTTTTCAATATTTTCCTCAGGCGGTAAGGCCGGAGGCTCTGCTACAGAAGGCGTTTCGATATTGACAGCTATTGTTTCTGATTTTAGTACAGGAGCTATATTTTCGGCAAACTTCGCATTTATCATGCTCTGGGTTTCGGCAACCTTTTTTTCCAGCGACCTGATCTTGTCAACGAGATGTTTACTTTTATCGTTGAAGGTATCCTCTGAAATCTCACCAACTTTTAGCCTGGTCTGCAGTACAGCAAGATCCTCCTGGTATTTGTCGAGCTCAACTGCTTTAGCAGCGAGGTCTTTGCCCAGCTTATCCTTGATCGAAGCAATCGTATGCCTGGCGCTGTCAATAGTGCCCTTATGCTCTTGGCTCAGTTGATCGTAATCATCCTTCTTGATTACCTTTCCAGTGCGCTTCTGATCAAGGCCATCAAGTATTGACGCAGCCTTTTCAATTTTATCGAATACGCCTTTTAAATCATCCATGCGATGTGATTCACTTCATGAACGAAAACTTGCAATATATTATTTTGAATTATACACCTGAATGAAGCCTTGTAGAACTTTTTCATATCTATTTACATAATATTATAGCTGAAATTCTAATACAACTTAGCCTAGTTAATGGAATCCAGCTGCTCTATTATTTCATCTTCGCTCAAAAATGGGCCTATCTTAATAGAAGTTACTATTCCTTTTTGATTACGAAAATAAGTAGTTGGTATACCATGGATGTTGTAGTAGCCGGATACAATTCCTCGGGGATCAACAGGTATGATGCAGTTCAGGCCGTTGGCTTTAGCGTACAACTGTGCGTTATCGAAAGAGTCCTGCGTATTTACAGCTAAAAGTACTGCGTCATATTCCGGAAGCTTATCATTTATCGATTTCAGGGATTGTATTTCCATACGGCATGGCCCACACCACGTGGCCCAGAAATTCAGGATCACCTTTTTCCCCCTGTAGTCACTTAACTGGATATCGTGGTTATCGGTAGTTGTAAGAGTGAAATCAGGTGCCTGTTCGCCGATTCTCCAACCGGTTTTTGGCTGTTCAGAAGTTACGGTGGCGGTGTTTACCATAGTGCTTACTGCGGCGCTCTTAACCGTTCCAGAATGAGTTACCTGGTCTATGATGACCACGGGAACCATGAGCAAGAGCATTGCTCCAAGAATAATCCATAAAAATAACGGGGATTTCAATTTATTCATAGTTAGCTGCTAAGTCCGTGTATAAATTAGCCGGCGGGCAATATTTTATTCACCTCAATCATCAGTTCATCTTTGGTGGCAAAGCTGCCGATCTTAAATGATTTCATCGTGCCATCGGCTCCAATGAAAAACGTGTAAGGGTCCGCACATTTGGGGCAGCAGAATTTTTTATAGATATCCTGATTCTTATCGTATAAAACGGTGAAGGTATAGCCGTTTTTTGATAAGAAGTCTTTCGTAGATGTACCTATCCCGTCCAGCGTGTTAACAGATAGAAGAATAAGGCCTTTCGCTTTGTACTGGGTATACACATCCTGGAAAAACGGCATTTCGTGTTTACACTCAATGCAGTTAAGGTTCCATGTATTTACTATAACCGGCTTACCGGCAAAATCACTTAAATTCACAGTCTTGCCATCCATGCCAATGAAAGTAAAGTCAGGCGCTTTATCTCCAATTTTTGGGCAGGTCGCCTGGGGTGTGCCGCAGCCGGCCATGGGGAGAATTAGAAGTACCATCGCTATAATTACCGGTATCAACGATTTCATTATCGGTTATCTCCTCTAATTAATAACGGTCTAGGTTGCAAAACGGCCCAACCACATGAGTTGCCCTGTTAGCATAAGTATACCCACTATTATAAGCAGGATGCCGCTGATTATAGAAATCAGGGCAAGATGACGTGTTAGCCCTCTCCAGAATGGCACGATATAGCTCCATGCTATGCCGATCAAAAGGAATGGTATACCCATTCCCAGGGAATAGACAGCCAGCAGCATTGCGCCTTTTACAGTCTCCTGTGTGTAAGATGCAATAAAAAGGATCGATCCCAGGATTGGCCCGATGCAGGGTGTCCAGCCTATCGCAAATGCAGCCCCTATCAGTAAAGATCTGATATAGCCGGGATTACGTGCGCCTTGAACGTGCATCCGTTTTTCGTAATTAAGCCATGGTACCTTATAAGCTGCAATGAGGAAGATACCGAAGATAATAATCACGATACCCGAAATTATTCGCAGGGGTTCAGCGTACTGTGTGATTACTGAGCCGATCAGGCCGGCAGAGGCGCCCATCAATATGAAAAGTATAGAAAAACCGAGTACGAAAGCCACGCTATGTAAAAAAGTCGGCCATATCTTCCGCTCCCCACCCGTATCGATGGCGGAAGTCCCGGCCAGGTTGGCAAGGTAAGCTGGAACCAGCGGAAGCACGCAGGGTGAAACGAAAGATAAAAGCCCTGCTAAGAAGGCGGTCCAGTATGATACGTTTGTCAATTGTTTCCTACTGCCCCAACGTCTTATCTATGACTTTTTGGATATCTTTCTTGGGACGGTAGCCTACGACCTGTTCAAAAGGCTTGCCTCCTTTGAACAGGATAATCGTGGGTATGCTCATGACATTATAACTTGAAGCTATTTTGGGAGCTTCATCAACGTTAACTTTGGCAAAGCCCATTTTGTCCTTGTATTCTTCGGAAAGCTCATCGACAATAGGCGCGACCATTCGGCATGGTCCGCACCAAACTGCCCAAAAATCTACGAGGACCGGTTTTTGCGAGTCAAGAACAGTTGCTTTAAAATCCTGCTCTCCGACATTTATTATGTTTCCAGCCATTATGCCTCCAAATTTTCGAATGCGGTCCAGTACTAAATATCTGTCAAGTTCTTCCCATTATACCAAAGCCTTATCAAGGACTTTTTTAATGTCTTTCTTGGGGCGGTAACCAACTACCTGCTCGAATGGTTTGCCTCCCTTGGAGACGATTAACGTTGGTATACTCATAACGTTATAAGCGGGCATGACCTTGGGCATCTCATCCACATTTACTTTGGCAAATGCAATTCTGTCATTATATTCCTCTGACAACTCATCGATTATCGGGGCTACCATGCGGCATGGTCCGCATGAGACAGCCCAAAAATCTACCAATACGGGTTTCTGCGAATCGATAACGGACGATTTGAAGTCCTGCTCTCCAGAAATGCTCTTTACATTACCAGCCATTATGCCTCCAATCAGTTTTACTTCCTGCCATTTTCGGCAGGAGCTTCATGGTTGATAGTAAGCCCTTCAATGTGAATTTTATTTTCTATCTTATCACCACTGGCAATTATGCTGTTAATTATTGCCGCTTCTTCTCCCACCGTGATGTTATCCCAGAGGATTGAATTTATTATCCGGGCGTTTTTTTTAACACGGCAGCCATTGCCAAGGATTACCGGTCCCATTAATTCAACATTTTCTTCAATTTTACACCCGGCGCCTATCATGGCGGGGCCGGTTATGCGGGCGGCAGTGTGTACGTTTGTGCCCGGGCCAGTGATAACGGTTTCTGCCTTGTATAAAGGCGAAGTGCATTTTCCCGATAGAATGTCATTGTTGAGCTGGTGGTATTTCTCCGGTGTGCCCATATCTGTCCAATAGGCATCGCTGGTGTAAGCATACACCGGCTCGCCCTTCTCAAGCATTCGGGGAAACACGCCTTTTTCAAACATATAAAAAGTATCACCAGGTATATAATCGAGGACCTCCGGTTCGAGTATATATACACCGGCATTGATCCAGTGGCTCCTGACATCTTCCCATTTAGGCTTTTCCGTGAAACGTATTACCCTTCCATCCTTAGCGGTCTCCACCACGCCGAATATAGTTGGGTCATCCACATGAGTGAGAGCGATAGTGACACGGGCCTTGTTACGTTTGTGGAAATCCAGCATGCCCGTATAATCTATATCGGAAAAAACATCGCCGTTGAGAACAAATAATGTTTCATCGACATGCCGGCTGGCATGTTTTACGGCACCGGCAGTGCCGAGCGGTTTTTTCTCAAGGCTGTAAGTTAGCTTAACCTGGCCTCCAGCACCATTTTTAAAGTACTCGAAGATCGAATCCGGCTTGTAACCCATGGCCAGCACAATCTCGTTTACGTTATGCAAGGCCAGCTGGCAGATGACATGCTCAATAAAGGGCTTGTTTACCACCGGGACCATGGATTTAACGACGGAATAGGTTAGCGGGCGGAGCCGGGTGCCTTCACCACCTACGAGAATAATTGATTTCATGGCGGGTAATTTACTAATTGTAACTTGTTTGTAAGGGTGGAGCAAACGGAATAGCGTCGTGAAGGCACGCTCTATGCCGCTCAAATTTCATAATGAAACTGATGTTTAATCTTTGATTCAAGTGCACCAAGTTCGTCGGATGGGGCCGTGACTCCTGCTGCGCTTTCAAGCCGTTTAATGCGTTCGGCAAGTTGGTCCTGTTCGTCAAGTACGAGTCTGATGGCTTCAGCTACAGGGTCAGGTAAACGGTCATGGTCCAGGTCAATCCTGGCCACGCGTTGCTCTTCGACTATTCTTCCGGGAACACCTACTACGGTGCATCCCGGTGGGACCGATTTTATTACAACTGATCCCGATCCTACCCTGGCTCCATCGCCAATTGTAATCGCTCCCAAGATGATGGCCCGTGAGCCTATAACCACGTTATTCCCGATAGTTGGGTGACGTTTCTTCTTCTCCAGTGTTGTTCCACCGAGAACTACCCCCTGATACATGAGTACATCATCGCCGATTTCCGAGGTCTCACCTATAACCACACCGGCGCCATGGTCGATAAAAAAGCGCCTTCCTATAGTAGCTCCGGGGTGTATCTCAATCTGGGTGAAGAAGCGGTTCATCTGCGAAATCGCACGTGAAATAAAATAGCACCTGTGCCGGTAAAAAAAGTGAGCGATGCGGTGCCACCACAAAGCATGCAGACCGGGATACAGGAAAAATACTTCCCAGGCGCTCCTGGCAGCGGGGTCACGATCCATGGCGGCCCGGATATCTTCACGCATCAGTTTAATCCAGTTGAACATGATGACAAGTATTATAGTACATTCGCTGGGTCGACATGGCGTTTTGTTATAAGCCGAAGAGCCGTTTGGCATTCATGGTTGTCTGCACTGCCAGTTCCTTTTCATCGATCCCTTTGATCTCCGCTGCCGCTTTGAGGCTGCGCAAAACATCCGAAGGCTGGGAAGTGTACTTATTTTCACGGCCGTAGGGAACGGGGCAATCCGTCTCCAGCAGGAGTCTGTCAATGGGGACTTCACGGACGGCCCGGCGGTGCTCATCGTGATATTCTGCTGCCGGTGTAGCCGAAATATAGTAGCCCGCCTCCACCAATTCCCTGAGAGTACTGCTGAACCCGGTGTACCAGTGGAAAACGAGCCGCTTGACACCGACTTCTTTTATAAGAGCCAGGCTGTCTTTCCAGGCGTAACGGCTATGGAACGAGACGGGCTTATCGAATTCCAAGGATATCTCCAGTAATTGCCTGAGCACGTCTTTCTGGATCTCCTTGCCTGCTGTTTTTAATACTCTTTTATCATAGTCAAGCCCGACTTCACCCAGCGCCTGTGCAACAGGAAGGTTCTGGCGGATATAACTAATATTAGAGGCGAGGTCGTAAGGGTCCATGTTGCCGATTGCCCACGGGTGAAGCCCGATTGCGGATAAACAAACCCGGGGTAATGCGAGACTATTTCAATGATTTTCAGGTTGGAATTTAAATCCTGCCCTACGGCGATTATTGCTTCAAGACCCAACTGCCTGGCATTTTTCAGGACCGTGTCTATTTGCTCAATTTCGTCGAGGTGAGCATGAGTGTCAATGAGACCGTGCACGCGGGCTCCTGAAAATGTCCTCGGTAGTCATTTTATAAATATTATCCGGCTGAAGTGTGCCGGTCTCCGTTACTATACCCTTGATCAGTTCAAGTGGCACCATATCGAAGCCCGGCGCTGGTGTACGAAGTCCGGCAAGGAACCCGCGTACATCTATTTTGGTGGTTGCACAGACCAAGTAAACCGGGACGTTTTTACGTGATGCAATAAGCGCCAGGGTATAAGAGGGGATGCCGTTGATCATCCAACCGTGCAGGGATACGGCGTCGGCCCCGATAAGAATCGTATTTGCCCTGGCTGCATACCAGGCTACGAAATTATCCGGTATTATGCGGCCAACAATACCTGCTTTTTTCAGACGCTCTAGTGTCATATCTCCGTAGGATATTTTCCCGTGCCGGGATTCGACTGCCAGCACTTTGAAATCAATACCCTTTTGCCGGGCCAACTCCAGTGCAGAGCAGACATCGGAGCTGTAGCTGCAGGTTATAATGATACTTCGCTGTCCGATTAATTTGGCGGCGTTACGGGCAGTTTTAATCGACGTGTCTTCATTGTATGCTTTGAGTTTTCTGGCGATAGCGGTGGCCCTTTTCTTCAAATTGTCTGCCGACTTACTGGTAGCTACAGCACCATCAAGCTCATCCTTGAATTCAGCAACATAATTCGTGATGGAAACCATGATCGGACAGGCCTCTGCCAACGCTATGGCTACCTGGCCAATTTCGGCCATGAAATCTTCAGAGGTTCGGGCAAGGCTGCCTGAACTTGCTTCTTCAAGGATGCTAGCGGCCTGTGTTGTGAGCCAGCCGGCGCCGTGTTCCCTGTCTTTCTTGAGGCCGTTTATACGGCTTCTAATTACAGCAATCATATGCACGAATTATACCCTATTTTAACCCAAAGCCAGGTTAAAATTTAGGTTTGGTTGCCATCACGATGGGAATTGATAGCACGGCGAGTATGCCTGCTATTACGAAACCTGTGACATATCCGGGTACGGCGCCGCTGATGATTGACCCCACCAGGGTGGCGAGTGTTATAGCGGTGGTTAGAACTCCGAGGTTCCCACCCATACGTGTTGTGACAAAGAGATTAGATATAATAAGGCTTCTTGTTACCAT
>JBEKCL010000026.1:0-32043 GCA_050014895.1 Dehalococcoidia bacterium | reverse complement strand
CTTTACCCGTCTCCTCGGCGCTGCCGGTGAAGGGGTACCAGGGGTATTCATGCGTGGAGAAATACATGACCTGGCCATCGGAGTAAAACGCCTCCTGCGTGCCATTGCCGTGGTGAACATCATAATCTATGATCAAAACGCGCTTGATATCGTAATTCTTCAATGCGAACCTGGCAGCGATGGCGACATTATTGAACAGGCAGAAGCCCATCTGGTGCAGGCGTACCGCATGGTGTCCCGGAGGCCTGACAAGGGCGAAGGCGCTGTCAACCTTCTTGTTCATCACAGCATCCACTGCATTCATCAGCCCGCCTGCTGCATATAGGGCGGCTCCCCATGAACCCTTCGACACGTAAGTATCGGGGTCGAGCCATCCGCCGCCGCTTTCAATCTCACACTTCAGGCTGTTTATATAATCACGGTCGTGGACGGCGGCTATTTCGTCTATTGTAGCCGGACGTGGAGTTAGCAGTGTAAGATCTTCTTTGACCCTGGTCTTTATGAGGATCGAATCTATAGCTGTCAGCCGGTCTTTGCCTTCGACGTGGTCCCCTGTATCATGCTCCTGGTAGATTTCGTCGCTAACGTATCCAACTGACATATTAGTGAGGCCTTCTTTTGGAAGCGGTCTTAGGTGGGTGCCAGCTAAAATAATACCACCGTATGCATATTGTGGCAAAGTAGGCTCTTCGCTTAGCGTGCCTTACATAATTACATAACCCAAATCTCTGCAATTCACTATTTGATCACGCTGATTGCACAGGGCACGTTATCATAATCCTTTCCGTTAACAGTGACTGCTATTTCCATTTTGTAAGACCCATCTTGGACCGACTCCGGAATTGAAATCATAAGTATTGTTGCCTGCGTAAAAGGTCCGTGGTAGTCCATGACATTATTGACCTGTATGCCGGCGGGTGCATTAACGAGCCTGAAGTTGGCCGTCACGGCCATCACGTTTGGGTAATGGACAGACAATATATTGAATCTGATCTGTCCCGCCTTTGTTTCAATGTAATTCCTGTAGCTTAAGATGGGGGCATTGGTATCAGAGGCTAAAACGACGCTGTTCACGCTTACCGGCTGCCATGGGGAAACTGCCCCCTCTTGAACGACGTTGGCTCTATATGCCGGACCGCCGGGTGTGGGCATTATATCATCGTAGGTGGCTTCCCTCGTTGGCATATCCGCTTTGGGAATTTCGGATGGCGGTTGTGGCGCAGTTTGGCAAGCGCTGGCAATCAGAGTCCCGAATATAAGCGATGAAACTAGCATTACTTTGGCTGTTGTTCCTTTCAATTTTCGCCTCCCTATTTATTATCATGTAATAAACGCTACATTATTTGATAACATGAATTGTACAAGGCAGTTCGCCATAATATTGATCATCAATAAAGACAAGGAGCCCAATTTTATAATCTCCAGGCTTAACTTGCGGAAGTATTTCCATCATGAGTACTATTGAATATTTCCCAACAATACTCACACCAGTATTCTTAACTTGAATATCCTTGGGTATGTTAGCTAGCTTAAGATTGACCTTATGAGACCCCCATGAACCGATATCACGAGAAATCGTGGTAACTATATTGATTCTTATTTGCCCGGCTTTGGTTTCAATATTATCCCTATAATAAATACTGACGTTGTCTCCCAATGTCACCTTAGCAACTTTTACTTTGGGCTTAATATCGATCAAATATGGAGTTTCAGCACCGCTTCTATAACCCACACCGGCAGGGCCATCAAAAGGATCATCATAAGTCACTTCCCTTTGCGGCATTTTGCCCTGAGGAATCTCAAATCCTGATTCGAGAGTAATGTTTTCCGTATGGAAGACAGACAGTAGCTGACATGAAGTAGATAACAATATCAATAAAAAAAACAGCACTGTAAAAGGCCATGAATAATACCAGCCTTTCATAGCGTGCAAAACCTCAAACTGACCCTAGTTGATATTAATATCATCAACAGCCCATACATCATATATGTTACACGTATTTGTAGATATGCTACTACATTCTTATAAGCTATGTCAATATGTGCTACTTTCACTATAGCGTTTTTATCTTTTATCTGACCTGCTCGATTACCTGAGATATACGCAAGATATGAGAACCCCGCCAATTGTTACCCATTTCGTCCCGTGCTATACTAGGGCTTCCAAAGATCATGACGCTTGATATCACGCAGGTTTACAACCAGATCGAGGCTATGGCGGGGGACCTTAAATCGAACCAGGCCGACCGCGCTCAAAAGCTGGAGAACGCCCTTGCCACTCTGAAATCCGTTCCTGCTGATCAAAGCAAACTTAATAACAAGATAGAGTCTTCTAAAGCTACGTTCCTGGTGGCGGGGTTGAAGGAGGACGTCAAGCTGCATAGATCGTCAGGCCCAATGCCGAAGGACTTCGTCGTGGTTGCCAGTGACGGATCGCATATAGATGTGGACCGCCATCACTCGCCCAGGCTTTTCCTTCTGAATATAGGGTTGGTCCGGATTCAGTACGGTGACCAGCCGGACGCCGAGTTTACCACCATTCCCACGGTCTACTTCGGGGATGAGATGCAGACCATACGGTCCGATGATGGGCGTCAGGCGCTGATCGAAGGTGCTTTGCTCGGTATAAAACGTGGTGTGGAAGAATGCCGCTGCCTGGCTGATACAGTCTGCAGTATTCAAAATGACCTGCCTGCATTAGGACTTGTTGACGGCTCATTGATTATGTGGGGGCTGGTTGGTGAGAGGTATGAGAGCTTTGTGGTTGAACAGCTGTTGGAGCAGGGCTTTTTAAAGCAACTCGACAGGTTCCATGAGCTTAACAAAAAGAAAAAAGCGGCCGTAGCCAGCTACATCAGCTTTCCGCGCAGCACTGATGTGGTCAATGTATTGAGGATGCAAGTTTGCCCTTACGATCCGGTTGACTGTGATAAGCATTGCAAAGGAAAGCTGGATGGGAGGGAATGCGATATTGTCGGCGGACCGCTGGACCGCGATATTTTCGATAGGCTGCTGTCCAACAGGGAAAGATCGGCTTTATTTATGAGCAGGTCCTCGATCATTGAGAAGTACGGTGCACATAAAGTATGCTTTTTCTATATCAAGCTGGATGAAGAGGTTGCCAGGGTCGAGGTGCCACTCTGGGTGGCTGACGATCCCGGGTTAATGGACTTCGTACATTCAACGGTGATTGATCAGTGTAGCAAGGGTTTCGAATATCCTGTATCGTTGAGTGAAGCTCATGAACAGGCTGTTGTAACGGGCGCTGACCGTGAAGCTTTCTGGGACCTGGTGGAAAGGGTCATGAACGAAGAAAACATGGAAATCAAGCATTCCTTTAAACAGAGGAGCAAGAAAGTAAGATGGATTTAGAGCAGAAAATAGGCGAAGTGGTCGAGACCAGCAACTCTGAATTCCTGGTACAATGCTACGAACTGGATGGGGCGCCGCCGCTCGGAAGCATGGTCAAGACTAGGGGCAAGGGTGGCGAAATCTACGGAATTGTATATATTTCAGCCACACACAGCGTTGAACCCGGAAGGCGTATTACCGTTCGCGGGAAGTCCCACTCATCCGAGTCTGATGTATTTAAGGCTAATCCCCAGCTTGCCAAATTACTGTGTTCGGATTTCAAGGTACTGGTGGTAGGTTACAGCAGTGCCAAAGGGGTCTATCAGTACCTGCCTCCTTCCCCTTCATCGATATATGCATTTGTTTATGCCTGTACACCGGAAGAAGTAAAGGTGTTCACACAGTCCCTGGACTTTCTGAACCTGATGATAGAAAGCAGGTTGACCATATCACCTGATGAAGTAATCGCTGCATTTTTACGCTATGCCAGCCGCACCCACCCTGAGCCGGAAGAATTCCTGGTGAAGGCCGGTAAGGAACTGGCCTGGACGTTAAGCAATGATATCAGGAGACTTGATTCGATTTTAAAGAGGCTGCGACAATGACCGATAACGAAAAACAGGATATTAAGCTTGGTACCGTCATCTCCGGCTCATTAACCCAGGGAGTGCAGGTGAAGCTGGACGCGGCAAAGTCCGTGGAAGATATTGCGGTAGGAAGGTATGTGGCCATAACGGGCCAGAAGAAGCGCTTTTTTGGCATGATCACGGATGTGAGCCTGGAGGCCGTCGACCCGCGTGCCATGGTTATGCCTCCTGATATCTCCGACCCCTTCATAGCCAAGGTGGTTTCAGGCACGACGACTTATGGGAAGATCAGCGTACTGCCTATGCTTACCATCAGCGGGGGTGTGCTGGGTGAGACGGAAGGGCCGCAGCCTGCCAAGACGGTGCCTCCGCACTTCGCCGGAGTTGAGCTGGCCTCGCAAAGGGACGTAGAGCTGGTTTTTGGAAAGGAAGATGCCAAAAGGTTTTACGTAGGCACACCTCTGGATATGGAGACCAGGGTCTGCATTAACATGGAAGAGCTGGTCAAAAGGTCCAATGGCGTTTTCGGTAAGAGCGGTACCGGCAAAACATTTCTCACACGCCTGCTGCTCATCGGCATGATGCAGAAAAGCAGGTCCGTGAGCCTGATATTCGATATGCATAACGAGTACGGCTGGGAGGGGACGAGCGAGAAAGACCGGAAGGTGAAGGGCCTCAAACAGCTATTCCCGGGAAAAGTGGCGGTATTTTCGCTGGATGAGAGCTATGATAAAAGACGCAAGGTGAAATCTGATTTTGTGGTCAAGGTCGGCTATGACGAGATAGAGCCCGAGGACATACAATTGCTAAAGACCGTGCTCAATCTGACAGATCTGGCGGTGCAGGCAGTGTACGAACTGGCCAAAACATTCGGCGATGATAGGTGGATGCAGGAGACTCTTAATCTATTTGATGCAAACGATAAGAAATTTGCTTCGGAGCACAACATTGCTGAGGGCACATGGCGGAACTTGCAGCGCGGGCTGAGGATAATGGAACGTTTCAAGTTCATGGTGCCGCACGTACAGGATAACGCCGTGAGGAAAATCCTGGATTATGTCGGCAGCGGTAAAAGCGTTGTGCTGCAATTTGGCGGCTATGACGATATTGCGGCCTACGTGCTGGTCGCCAATTTGCTGACCAGGCGAATATATAACCTGTACAGGGAAAAAGTGGACATTGCAACCTCTGCCGATACGAAGACGCCCGACCAGCTTGTTATCACGATCGAAGAGGCCCACCGGTTTCTTAATCCCGAGATCTCTTCACAGACCATCTTCGGTAAAATAGCGCGTGAGATGCGGAAATATAATGTCACCATGCTTGTTATAGACCAGCGTCCCAGCGGGATCGATGAAGAGGTCATGTCTCAGCTTGGCACCAAGATAATATGCCTGCTGGACAATGAGAAGGACGTGGATGCCGTGCTGACCGGTGTTGCGGGGAAGAATGAATTGAAATCCGTCCTCTCCAAGCTGGAATCGAAGCAGCAGGCGCTGATTTTCGGCCATGCTTTGCCCATGCCGGTAGTGGTTAAGATCAGGGAGTACGGCTCAGCCGAGTCTTATAAAGAACTCGGCCCGCTCGGACCGGCAGGTGGAAGCGACAGCGGCGGAAGAAAAACAGATTCTCTCGACGATTTATGGGGTTGAGGCAGGCGGAGCTTTGGGCCTGGGGCCCCTGCCGACTACCATTTCGCCCTGATAATAGAGGGTGTAGGCTTCTTTAATGGCCTTCTCCCACTCAAGTGCGCCTTTACTTTTCCTGAGGGCAAGACTATAGACTTTTATATTGTGAGGAAGTACAGAGGCGCGATCGGAACACGGCATGAGTTTGATGCAGGGAAAATCCGGGCATTCACAACAGAACTCAATGCCCTTCTCCTTAGAACATACCCAGGTGGCGCATTGTTCACCTATTACAGGACAATGGCCATCGATGGCGCGGCAACCGGCGCAGGGGACTTTCTCCGGAGGTTTCTTCATCCTTTCAGCAATCCTGTTCCTTAAAGCCTCATCCGTAGTTGCCAGGTACAGGGGGCAGAGCCCGCAGTGAATCCCGCAGGGCGCTTCAAGTGCATTTTTGTCCATTGGTGTACCTCCTCTCCGGTTTTCAGTGTGTCGTTGCGATGCAATTGGGATCTATTGAACAGTAATATTATATCCCATTAAATCACTTAGGTTGGTTCCGGTATTAGAGTCCAGGATTCAGGCTTTTGTATTATCGTGCGTCGGCTCATGCCCGGCCATCTGTCCCCGGTAATACAGCTCATAGATATCTTTTATAGCCTTTTCCCACTCGTGCGCTCCTTTAGCCTTCCTGAGGGCCAGGCTAAAGACCTTGATGTTGTGGGGCCGCCTGTCGGCCTGGTCGGCGCAGGGCGTCAGCTTGATGCAGGGGAAATCGGCGCATTCACAGCAGAACTCCATCCCTTTTCCCCTGGCGCACAGCCATGTGGAGCATTGGCCGCTGATCGAGGAGCTATGGCCTTCCATGGGACGGCAGCCGGCGCAGGGGACCTTCCCGGGAGGCACTTTTCTCCTTTCAGCAATCTTGTTTCTCACACTTTCGTCCGTGATTGCCATGTGCAGGGGGCAGAGCCCGCAGTGAACTCCGCAGGGCGCTTCAAGCGCATTTCTGTCCATCAGTACTAATCCTCTTTTTAGAGTATCAGTGAGAGGTACTTTATTTTTCTACTGTCACAAGGTTAAGCCTGGGGACTCCCAGCGGGTCAATATTGTAATCATGCACATCTGGACTGATCACCATGTAATTCCTGCCAAACCAGAGCGGCATGAGCGGGGCCTGGTCTACTATCATCTGCTCAGCTTGCTGGTAGATTTTCATACGTGTATCGTAGTCTTTTTCGACTGCGGCCTTATCCAGCAGAGCGTCAAACTCTTTGTTCGAGTAGTGTCCGTCATTATATTGGCTGCCCGTGTAAAAGAGCGTGTAGAGGAAATTCTGGGGGTCTGGATAATCGGCTATCCATCCCAAAGCGAACATTTCGTCCGCTTCCTGCAGAAGTTGATAGTTAAATGCCTGGGGTTCGAGTAACCTGACGGTAACAGTAACGCCGAGATTTTGTTTCCAGTCTTGTAAAATGGCGCCCAGATAGTCATCTACATCCACGCCTCCGTATCCTGCTGTGGTTAGGGTGATAGGCGGCAGATTGGCGGCAGAACCATATTTGGATTTAGCCAGCAGTTCTTTGGCTTTGTCAGGGTCGAAGTCAAGGCCTTTAACATCCTTGTTATAGCCAGGCATATCTACCGGGATGATTCCCTCGGCTTTGGTAGCCATGTCTTTTTGGATCAGTTTAATAATACGATCCTTATCAACTGCATAGCAGAATGCCTGCCGCACCATGGGGTCGTCGAAGGGCGGTTTGCTGGTGTTGAATCCTATATATTGCAGGCTGAACTCAGGGAAAATGTGGAGCTGGTTGGCGAACGGACCGGCCGGATCCTGGGCGCGGTCGATATACTCCTTGGATATTTGTACCACATCTATTTTGCCAGTTTCATAGAGTGACATCGGTATCCCGGCAAGTATGTGAAAGCCCACAGTTGCCGTGGCCTTCGTCCCGTAGAAATACTGGTTTGGCTCCAGCACTATCAGGCTATCAGCGTTGTATTTAGTGAGTTTGTAGGGGCCCGTACCGTTTGGCTTCTGCCACCAGTCCGTGCCGGATTCCACGTTTTTCCTATCCACGACAAAAGCAGTGGGATAAGCCATCTTGGACAGAAAATAAGCTTTGGGTGCATCAATGGTGATCTCCAGTGTAGAAGCATCTATAACCCGAACCCCGGCCAGGTCCTTTGATTTACCTGACAATACATCTTGCACCCCTATTATATCGTTCAAATATGTTGAAGCTGTCTGAGAACCAGTGGCGGGGTCGCAGGTGCGTTCGAGCGAGTATTTCAAGTCTGTAGCGGTCACTGCTCTGCCGTCTTGAAATTTAGCTTCCTTGCGCAGGTGGAAGGTATACGTCTTGCCGTCCGCACTGATGTCCCAGCCTTCAGCAATATCAGGGACCGGCTTCAGTTGCGCATCGAATTTTACCAGGCCGCTGAAAATCTGCATGACGTAAATATGCGATGACATTTCGCTGGAAATCGCAGGGTCAAGGGTAAGCGGTCCGCTGTCCCACAGGTTCAGGTCGTACTTGTTACCGGCGGCCTGGACGCATCCGCTGAACAATGAGATGGTGAGAATGGCGGCGATTAATAAACTGGAAATTATTGGTATTCGGCTCTTAATCATGATTTGACCTCAAATTAAATTCCTTGATTTCATACTGGTGTATCCACTGTCACTCACAATGATATGGTCCAGGACGGGTATTCCAAGCAGTTCCCCTGCTTCAACCAGTCTTTTTGTAAGGGTTATGTCCTCGGATGATGGTTCGAGATCACCGGAGGGGTGGTTATGAACGAAGATTACTGAGGAAGCCAGGGAGGAAATGGCGTCTTTGAACACCTCCCGGGGATGGACTATGCTGCTGTCAAGGTTGCCCTGTGAGACCTGTTTCTTGGCGCTTACACGGTTCCGGGTGTCAAGGCAAAGGATGAAAAAATGCTCCTTTTTCTTGCCTCTCAGCTTTTCCTGCATGGATACAAACGCTGCCTCGGGCGATTGGACCGGGTCACTTTTATAGTTATAGTCCGGATCGTTCCTGCGTCTGCCTAACTCGAAAGCTGCCTTGATCTGTGATGATTTGGCTACGCCGATGCCTTTGATTTTGGATAGCTCTTCCACGGAGGCGGAGGCCATGTTCTGCAAATTGCCGAATTCTGACAGCAGCCTCTGGGCGGTGACCATGACTGATTCGCCGCTGACACCCCTGCCCATTAGCAGCGCCAGTAGTTCCGTTGTTGCCAGCGCTTCAACTCCATGGCGTTGAAGCCTCTCACGGGGCCTTTCCGAAGGCGGCAGATCGTGTATGGTATACGATTTAGCGTCCATAAATTAAGCCGTGACCCCTGCGAAGGCCGGAACGACATAGAAGGATACTCCCGCTCCAGCCGGCACATTATTCTTCTTTGGGGATTGATTTGTTAGCCAGTTCATCCATGCCTTATCCAACCCATCGAGATCGAAGCCATACACTTTCATTAGTGCGTCATCCATAGTGTTACCGTTATTCAATTGGATGAGTAGATTATTGATCTTATCCTTATCGAAGCTGGATGTCAGATACTCTATCACGCTCTGGCTTACAGCGTAGTCATAGAACGCTTCCTGCGGATCTGCGGAAAACGGGCTGGACAGCGATTTGAGTGTGGCGATTGTGCCGTCGTTTATGGCTTTCCTGAGCGCCTCCTTGTCCGAATCACTCTGGATTGCCTGGGCATGCATGGCCAGCCCCTCGTCGAGCCATGGCGGCAAGTCCGCCGCGTATGGACTGTTGGTCACATGGTGCGTGATCAAGTGTCCAAGCTCGTGCGCTACGGCGCCTTTGCCCCACTCCAGGTTGTTGGTTGATATGCCTATGGAAATAATGTTGAAACCAGCGTATGCCACTCCGCCGGTCCACTCCTCCGGCGCTACTATGGACCCGCGAAGGTCCTGGTAAGTGGCATATATGTAAATGCTGACCGGCTTGTCGAGCACCACGCCGGTATCTGCTTCCAATCTTGTCCTGGCATCGACGGCGGCTTTCAGGAGTTGGTCGGCGAAGGATTTGTCTCCCTGGTACCAGAAAATGGTTATCATGTTTTCGCTGACCTGCTGCCATTTGTAGCGTGTATCGTCAAAAGTCAAGGGGCCAGG
Source organism: Dehalococcoidia bacterium (assembly GCA_050014895.1). Taxonomy (GTDB): domain Bacteria; phylum Chloroflexota; class Dehalococcoidia; order GIF9; family UBA5629; genus JAFGLP01. The sequence continues at coordinate 22,327 of JBEKCL010000026.1, read as the reverse complement.
CTTCGGCAAATGAGGGAGCATAGGTCATCTTATCCACTTCATAGCGCAGGCGGATGCGAGTGATCGGGGCGGAGCTTTCCGCCTTGATATTAAACGTGAGCAAATTAGGGAAATCGATCTTTGTGCTGGAATCTATCAGTTTGATATCGCTGTCGGCGGATACCCTGGCCGGAATCAGTAATATCAGTAATAGAACCAGTGCCGTTAAAGTTTTTCTGATCATTTATCCTCTCCAACTTTCGAACGCAGGTAAGCGTTAATAAATTCGTCTATTTCACCGTCCAGTACCGCTGCCGTATTGCTGGTTTCATATTCAGTCCTGTGGTCTTTGACCATCTTATATGGATGCAAAACATAGCTGCGTATCTGGTTGCCCCAGCCTGCATCTATGCGTTTGCCTTTTATCTTGGCTTGTTCCGCCTCCCTTTTTTCGATATCCAACTCCAAAAGACGGGCGTAAAGTACACGCAATGCACTCTCCTTGTTCTGGTGCTGCGAACGTTCACTCTGGCAACTTACCACCAGGCCGGAAGGTATATGGGTAATTCTAACGGCGCTGCTGGTTTTTTGCATATGCTGGCCGCCTGGCCCGCTGGAACGGAACGTATCGATCTTGATGTCATCAGGGTTTATCTGCAGATCGGTCTTTGCCTCTGCTTCCGGCATGACTTCCACCAGTGCAAACGATGTATGTCTCGCGTGATCGGCATCGAAGGGGGAAAGGCGTACCATCCTGTGGACTCCATGTTCGGATTTCAGGTTACCGTAGGCGAAGCTTCCCTTTATCCCCAGGGTGGCGCTTTTTATGCCGGCTTCATCTCCCGGCGATACGTCAAATATATCGGCCTGGAATTTTTTCCTTTCCGCCCAGCGGATGTACATACGCATTAGCATCTGTGCCCAATCTTGTGATTCAGTTCCACCCGCCCCGGCATGGAACGCCAGGATAACGTCTCTGGAATCATACGGTCCGTCCAACATCAATTGGACCTCGATCGCATCGAATTTGGAGACCAGTATGTCTATCTCCTGGTGTATCTCTTCCTTAAGAGACTCATCATTCTCTGCAAGGGCAATTCCTATAATTTCCTGTAGGTCAGCAGCTTTGGATGCAATTTGTTGCCAGGTTGTAATTGTGTCTTTCAGAGCGCCTATTTGCCGCATTGTAGATTGGGCTTTCTGTGAGTCGGCCCAGAAATCCGGGTCAGACGTCTTTGCTTCCAAACCGGCCAGTCCCTTTTCTTTTCCTGCTATGTCAAAGATGCTCCATTATCGCAGAGATCCTGCGCTGAAGTTCGTCTATCCTGGTTTTCTCTTCCTGCATAACTCTTCCTGGTGTTTATTATTTACCGCTGGACCGGCGTATAGACAAAGATATTTGTCCTCCCGCTGCCAGATGCGCCTGACGGGTTGGTTCGGGCAGTCTTAGACCCCGGCAACAGTTTAATACCCATGAAATGGAGCCGGGCAAGTCAATCTTATGCCCGATAGATACGTAAACAGGCTTTACAGAGCAGCGTGTCCTTACGACTGCACCTATGATCTCATCATGGTCCATCAACATTGAACAGGAACCTGCTTTATCCGCCAGAGCGCCGTGTTCCCCGATGAGGCGTGATTTGGCGCAGCCTATTGCCGGGACGTCAAGCAGCAATCCAAGGTGGGAAGCAATCCCCAACCGTCTGGGGTGAGCGATTCCCTGACCATCAACAATTATGAGATCCGGTTGTACCCTTAGCTTCTTCCATGCTTCAAGAATAAGGGGTATTTCTCTGAAAGAGAGCAGCCCCGGAACGTAAGGAAAACCGATTTCTCCCTCTGATACTGCAATGTCGGTGACCTCAAGCTCTGGATAACTGAGAACTACCACGGCTGCACGGCCTGATTTTGAAAAACGCGCTACAGATACATCTACACCGGCGATAAAGCGTGGAGAGAGATGGTGGTTAAAGCGGACTATCCTATCGGACAGCTCAATCTGCAACTTAAATGCTTCTTTGGGATTGAGGTCCCATCTATGCAGAAGGCCGTTTCTCATATGGCTGATTATAATAGCAGAATGCAGCACAATACAAATAACGGGGTTACTTGTACATGGTTGCATATAAAAGGTAATCTTGCCTGTTTACCGTCGCAGATAGTTGATAAATAACAGTATTGGTTTTACAATTGCATATAAGTGAAGCTGGGGAGCGGATTTAATTAACGGAGTAATACAATGAAATTAGCGATATCGTTAACATGCCTGGTACTTGCAGCAATGCTTTTCTCGTCAGCCTGTACAGGGGGAGGCGCTCCTGCAGCTGTGCAATCCACAAACTCGCAGATAACGGAAGGCGTTATGACGACGTCTGTAGACGATGGGTCAAAACCGACGGGTGGGGTAATGACTTCATTTCCAGTCAGTACGCCTGCCATTTATGTTTCCTTCAAGGTAAGCGGAGTGGCCAAGGATGATATGATAAAGGCGACATGGATATACGTTGGAGGAGCAGTGGCAGAAAAGGCCAATACACAGATAAATGAGACATATGATATTGTACAGGTACCTGAAGCCAGCTATTACCTGGCCTTCTATCTGGATAAACCGGTTGAGGGATGGGACAAAGGTGACTACAAAGTTGTATTGTCCATCAATAACAAAGAGAAGTTAAGCGTCCCCTTCAAAATGGAATAATTTCTGCAACGTATCAAGCATCTTTATTTGCATGTTTTAGCTTTGAATATGTAGATAAAGCGTACATGGCGCGTGCGCATTGTTCAGGCGTGTCGTACACAGGTATGCCTGCTTCTTTCAGCGCTATCTCCACGGTGTCTATCTTTACGTCGCTGGACCAGCGTACACAAACGATTGGCTTTTTATATTTCTGGGGTAGCTGACAGAATTGCCTTGTTCCTTTTTCCACGTTTCCTGCTATTTCTGCCAGGAGTGCTGATGTTGATGCATTTTCAACCTTGTGCCCCCATGCCGCTGGATTGATCGGGACATTACTTATAACACCGTCAATGTAGTCTTGCTGCAATAGTATTTCAACCACATTGGCTTCATCCACGGCGGTCCGGTAGCTGCCTGCGAAATCGACAGGGTTCCTGGGCATTGGAGCGTGGGGTGGCAGCATAGCCATTAAACGCTCTGAGGTCCGCCTGTCTAACTCAGGCACTTCCAATCCTAATCGCTGGCAGGCGTCAATGGAAACAACGGACTGGCCACCGGTACCGAGGATACCGAAGCGGTGGCCGGGTGGTAAAGGCTGCCCTGTCAATGCCATTGCCATCTCAAATGTTTGGAATGATTCCTCTGCCCTGATCAAACCAAGTTGACGGCAAACATTTTGGAAAACGATTTCAGATCCTGCAATGGCAGCAGTATGTGACATTACGGCTCTTGCACCGGCAGGCGAGCTTCCGCCCTTATACAGAATTATCGGTTTCTTTTTCAGCGCTTCCCTGCAAACTTCGAAAAATCTCCGGCCGTCCTTCACTCCTTCCATATAGACTATTATAGCCTTGGTCTTGTTGTCGTAGGTCAGATATTCGATATAGTCGGCTACGGTCAGGTCTCCCTGGTTGCCGATGCTGACGAACATGCGCAAACCATAACCTTTCGCAGAAGCTAACTCGGCCATGTAGCCGCCGAATGTACCGCTCTGTGAGATAAATGCAATTTCCCCATTCTTGGGCGATGTATAGAAAGCATTGTTTAACTGGCCCGCAGCGCTCCATATGCCCATGCAATTGGGTCCGACGCATCTGATGCCGCCTTTTCTTGCGATATCTATGACCTTTTCTTCCAGTTCCTTGCCTTCTGTGCCTGTTTCTGCAAAACCAGCGGAAATAAGGATAGCCCCCTTAACTCCCTTGTCCACGCATTGCTGCATTATGGATGGGACATGGCTGGCCTGGGTTGTAATAACAGCAAGGTCTACGGTCCCGGGAATGTCCTTTACTGAGCGGTATGAGGGAAGACCCAAAATGGTGTCTGCCTGTGGATTAACGGGATATATTTTGCCTTTGTACCCTGTGCGCAGCGGCCTTTCGATTACCATGTAGCCCCATTTGGTAACGTTATCTGATGCGCCGATTATGGCAACCGAACGCGGTTTGAAGATATAGTCAAGTTGTTTAACGATATTGGACAATTTGAAGCCTCCCGATAATGAAGTATGAATACAGGATTTAACGCCGGTAATGGGAGTGCACACGGACCCCGGCCTGTTAGGGGTAGCATACAGCACTTACAATCCTTAAACACCTGGTCATATTATCTGCCGGTAATCTTTGTTACTGGCGGTGTATTATACACCTCGGGCGTGTCTCTCAATATGATCAGGAGTTTCCTCGCCTCAATGGGGACGTTCATCCTGAAATCGATGCTGTCAAAAGCGTTGACCAGGGGAGTCATCATCTCTGCCATCTCTCCTTGTGCCATTCCACGGATTACATGCCTGGCGCCTTCCCATAACCAGTTCTGCTTTCTTGTTACTAACAACGCCTCCAGAAGGGGCACCAGCGCCGGTATCTGTATTCTAATCAGTGCTAACCCTACCAGCCAGCGGATATCGAACTCCTTATCGTCAAGTGCCTTTATCAGCCATGGGAGGGATGACGGATCAGCAAGTTCCGCCAGCGCTCTGGCAGCTTCCCACCGGGCATGCTTGTTCTTATTGTTCATTGTCCAGCATAACTGCGGCACGGCGGGTTTACCAATAGTCTGGAGGTCTAATCTCGCATTTTGCCTGACCAGCCCATCCTCGTCACTCAGCTTGGTAACAAGTACGGATATATCTTCGCTCATAGAATGGCTCCTTTACGGTTATTTCCTTCCGTGGTAACTTCATGATGAATAGCCGCCCCCTTCCTTGCGAGCCCCTCCGTTATAGCGCTAACACTTAGTATATTTTATAGCAAGGGCTTTGGCAATATAGACAGTTTGCATCTACCAATTGCATACAGGAGGTCGACAGCCTCAATGCAGAATTCCCAAAAACTAGTCTGAAAAGAGGCTAGTATATCAAATGATACACTACCTCATACCAAACTTTTAGTCGGAAATATAAGTCTAATTGACACCAATTTTAATTCGTTGCATACTGTAGCTAAGTAAAATGGGGAGGTATTTTTGTGAATGAGGTTAAAACGGAAACTGTCAAAGTCCGGCACGTAATGCACTATGATATCGATTACATTCTTTCCCTTCACAAAAAGATTGGGGTTAAAGAGAGCAACATTGCCTATATGATCAGTTCGGGCTTCGGCGGCCCGATGGATTTCAGTTTTATTGCCGAAATCGACAGGAAGGTTGTAGGTGTGGTCATTGCACACCTGATGTATGTTTACATCCCCATCACTGAACTTTGTTTGATTAACGGCATAATTGTTGACCCTAAGTACTGGCGGCACCACATAGGTAGTAAATTGGTCAATGAATTGACTAAATTCTGCCATACACAAAACATAAGGATACTTCGGGCCCTTGCCGAGGAAGGCAACAAAGAATTAAACGAGTTCGTTAAAGCTCATGGTTTTCACCCCAGCAAGATCGTTAGCTGGGACAAGCAGATTGTACCTTAGCGCACATTATTAAGGGCAATTACCGCTGTATATAACTAAGATTGCAGTTGTGTGCCTATTTCTTTAGGCAGGAGCCCATCAGCAGGTATCGACATAATGTTTGATAATGTGGCCTGTAAAGGGGGCACAGAAATCAAGATGGAGGTGAGGTAGATATGGATGACCAGCAAATGGGTATGTTAATTGCGTTCTTTTTCACAATAATGGGTATTATCATAGCGGTGATTGTAGGCATGGGCGTCGTCTGGTGGGTGTTAGGTTTCGCCGTGAAATAGGAAACCTTGTCTAATCATTTATGTGTGGCCGTACAATCCGGGCCATCCTCTGATTGAGGGGAAGTGGCTGGCGTTGATATTCTCAGTACGGGCGATAACCTCAGCGATATTCTGGCAAAAGCTCCCATGAGCTTTTGGTATTAATCCCGGGCAGGCGTGCTGGAACCGCCCGTATACGTAATGCTGTTGACAGTTACGAATGCTTCATGCATAATAACGAGTAAAAAATGAAGGACAAGGTAAAACTTATATCATGGTAAAGATCAGGTTAAGAAGAATAGGCGCCAAACATAAACCCATTTATAGAATCGTGGTAACTGATAGCAGATCACCACGGGAAGGCGCTTTTATTGAAGTTATAGGTAATTTTAACCCGCTGGACGATCCCGAAACTATAAATGTGGAAACTGAAAAGGCCCTGAGTTGGTTGGAGAAAGGTGCTCAGCCAACCGATACTGCGTACAGGCTGTTGGCGAAAGCCGGAGTCATGGATAAGTTTAAGGAAGCCCATCCAACAAGGAAATTCAAACAGGCAGTACAGAAGACTACTCAAAGGAAGAAGAAGAAAGCCAAATCTACAACTGAGGTGAAGACGCCATGAAGGAGTTAGTCGAATACATTGCCAGGGCCATCGTCAGTGCACCGAACGATGTCAAGGTCACGGAAGAAACTGATTCAGGTGGGGTGGTCATAAAGCTTGAGGTCAATGCTGAGGATAAGGGTAGGGTGATAGGAAAGCAGGGTAGGGTTGCGGAAGCAATGCGTACTTTGCTGAGGGTTGTCGCTACCAAAGCAGGCACCAGGGTAAGACTAGAAATCGTCTAACAAGTAAACCCGATAATAATAAAGCCGATATCGATCGAAAGTTCGATATCGGCTTGTTCATTTATTGCAGTATTTATTGTAGATTTGGTGGTGTAGTGGGCCGGTAGCCGGGAGTTTTGCGTCGCCTCTCAGCCACGCGGATGCGTGCCAGTGAACGTCTCAGTGCTGCATCTGCCCTGGATGCATCAATTTGCTGCGAGACGTCCTTCAACCGTTCTTCAGCCCTTTCCTTGGCAGCCATCGCACGTTCGATATCAATTTCATCGCTGCGTTCGCAGGCATCGGCCAGTATGATCGTCTTCTCGGGTTTTACCTCGATAAAGCCGCCTGTTATGACCATGAACATTTCATCGCCGCTGTTCCTGCGTATAATCAGTTCAGCCGGCTCAAGCATGGTCACAAGGGGAGCATGCTTGGGCAGTATAGCCATTTGACCTTCTGCTCCCTGGGCAATGATTGTGGTTATATCATCACCCGAAAAGACCTGTCGCTCAGCAGTGACAATCTCCAATTTCATTGTCGCCATAATTATGCCCCTATTTTACCAGCCTTCTCTGCGGCTTCTTCAATAGTACCAACCATGAGGAATGCAGATTCCGGCAAATGGTCCCATTTGCCTTCAAGTATCTCCTTGAAGCCGCGTACAGTGTCTTTGATCGATACGTATTTGCCCGGTATGCCTGTGAAAGGCTCTGCCACAAACATTGGCTGCGTCAGAAAGCGCTGAATGCGGCGTGCGCGGTTCACTGTTATTTTATCTTCTTCGCTTAATTCTTCCATGCCAAGGATGGCGATAACGTCCTGAAGGTCCTTATAGCGCTGAAGGACCTTCTGGATGCCGCGGGCGGCAGCATAATGGTCTTCACCGACAACCTGAGGATCAAGTATGCGTGAGGTGGAAGCCAGCGGATCCACAGCCGGGAAGAAGCCCTGGGCGGCGATGGCACGCTCAAGTGATACAACACCGTCGAGGTGGCCGAATGTGGTCACGATTCCGGGGTCGGTGTAGTCGTCTGCAGGCACATATATGGCCTGGAACGAGGTGATTGAGCCTTTCTTGGTTGAGGTGATGCGGTCTTCCATTTCGGCTACGTCGGTGCCCAGTGTTGGCTGATAACCTACGGCAGAAGGCATGCGACCGAGAAGCGCTGACACTTCCATGTTAGCCAGTATGTGGCGGTAAATGTTATCTACAAATAAAAGTACGTCCAGTCCTTCCGAATCGCGGAAGTATTCTGCAAATGTTACGCCGGTCAGGGCCACGCGGGCACGCACGCCGGGCGGTTCATTCATCTGTCCAAAGACCATGATGGTCTTTGCAATTACACCGGATTCCTTCATTTCACGCCAGAGGTCGTTGCCTTCCCTGGACCTTTCACCCACGCCGGCGAATACGGAGAAACCGCCGTGCGCAGTGGCGATATTGTGGATGAGCTCCTGGATGATAACTGTCTTGCCTACGCCTGCGCCGCCGTAAGCGCCGATCTTACCGCCCCTGGTGAAGGGGGTGATCAGGTCGATAACTTTAATGCCTGTTTCAAGCATCTGGATGGAGGTTTCCTGTTCAGCCAGGCTGGGAGGATCACGATGGATGGGGAGCCTGTCTTTCGTTTTCAACTCTCCCAGCTTATCCAGGGTGTCGCCGAACACATTGAAAAGCCTGCCCAGGGTTTCTTTGCCAACCGGTACCGAAATCGGAGCGCCTGTATCTACAGCGACGGCGCCTCTCTGGAGACCTTCAGTCGGACATAGCGACAGGCAGCGTACCCAGTTATTTCCGATGTGCTGCACTGTTTCCAGTACAATTTTTTCGCCATCCTGATTAATTTCAAGAGCGTTATAGATTGCAGGTAGTTCTTCCTGTGGGAATTCGACGTCAACTACCGTGCCGATTACCTGTATTACTTTACCTTTTGCCAATTTGCACCTCCTATTTGAGACCTTCAACGCCTGCGACGATGTCTAGCAGTTCTTTGGTAATCATTTCTTGACGGGCCTTGTTTAAAGTCAGCGTTAGCTCGGCAATAACATCATAGGCGTTATCCGTGGCATTGCGCATTGCCATCATCCGCGCCGATTGTTCACTGGCTTTCGATTCAAGCACAGCATGATACACCTGCATCTCAACGAACCTTGGTAAAAGCTGGCCGAGAACTGCCATGCCGTGTGGTTCAAATATATAATCCGGGTTTGCCGTGGTCAGCTTGGCAGGTATTACCGGCAGTATCTGTTCAAGTACGGGTTTCTGGATCATAAGATTAATAAACTTGGGATAGGCAAGGAAAACCTGGTCATAAACCTCGTTGGTATAATCTTCCACAAGTATGTGTGAGATGGCCATCGTGTCTGTCATCTTTGGCCGGTCATTCATTTTAACGAATTCGGCACGAATTTCACGCATGGATCGGCGCATGAAGTCGCGGCCCTTGCTGCCAACAGTGATTGTTGTTATCGGCGCCTTTTGATCGAGTATGAAGTTGCCTACCATCCTGTTAAGGTTGGTATTCAGACCGCCGCAAAGACCTCTGTCGGTGGAGATTAACAATATGGCTATTTTCCTGACTTTGCGTATCTCCAGCAGTGGATGTGTCGCACCGCCGGATGCTGCTTGTGCCGCCAGGTCGGCTATGATCTGTGTAAGTTTCTCGCTGTAAGGCCTGCCGGCTATGGCTGAATCCTGTGACTTTTTCATTTTGGCAGTGGCAATCATTTCCATGGCACGGGTGATTTTGGCCGTGCTCTGGACACTGCGGATCCGTCGCCTTAGTATTTTTGGACTTACCATTTAAATCGCCTCAATAAGCAGCGCCCTGCTTGAATTCTGCTATTGCTTTTTTAAGCTCAGCTTCAACTTCAGGTTTCAGTATCTTCTCAGCGGCAATCTTCTTACCGATTTCAGGATGGCTGTTGGCCATGAACTTATGAAGGGCGTTCTCGAAGGCCGAAACTTTCTCCACAGGCACGTCATCAATGAAACCATTGGTGACTGCAAATAGGATGATAACCTCATTTTCAAGCGACAGAGGAGCATATTGAGGTTGCTTTAGCACCTCGACCATGCGCTTGCCGCGTTCGAGCTGCGCCAGTGTGGCCTTGTCCAGGTCAGAGGCGCCGAACTGGGCGAAAGTGGCCAACTCTGCGTACTGGGCCATGTCCAGCCTGAGCTTGCCTGCAACCTGCCTCATGGCCTTGGTCTGCGCATTACCGCCCACGCGGGATACTGAAAGGCCAACATTTAGTGATGGGCGTATACCGGCATTGAACATATCAGTTTCCAAGAGGATCTGGCCGTCAGTAATTGAGATGACGTTAGTGGGGATATATGCGGACATATCGCCTGCCTGGATTTCAATGACTGGAAGGGCGGTAAGTGAACCGCCGCCCAACTCAGCGGAGAGCCTGGCAGCACGTTCCAGCAGCCTGCTATGAAGATAGAATACATCGCCCGGGTAAGCTTCACGTCCAGGAGGCCGGCGGAGGATCAGGGAAACCTGGCGGTACGCCCAGGCATGCTTGGAAAGGTCATCATATATTATTAATGCATCCTTGCCCTGCTCCATAAATTCTTCGCCCATTGCGCAACCGGAGTATGCGGACAGGTATTGCATGGCAGCAGGATCGGATGAGGTCGCAACCACAACGATTGTGTGTTCCATCGCGCCGTATTTCCTGAGGGTTTCAACTATATTTGCGACCTTAGCGGTCTTCTGGCCGATGGCAACATAGATGCAAATAAGGTCTTTGCCTTTCTGGGCAATTATGGTGTCTATTGCAACTGCCGATTTGCCGATGGAGCGGTCGCCGATGATAAGCTCGCGCTGACCGCGGCCGATAGGCACCAGGGCATCTACGCACTTGATGCCGGTATGAACGGAAATGTTAACCGGCTGCCTGTCTACTACGTTGGGGGCGATACGTTCAACAGGGCGTGACTTGGATGTTTTGATCGGGCCCAGTCCATCCAGCGGTTGACCGAGTGTATTCACCACGCGGCCAATAAGCTCGTTCCCAACCGGGACTTCGACCACGCGGCCGGTGCAGTGCACCTCGTCGCCTTCTTTAATGTGGCTGTATTCCCCGAGGATAACGGCGGCCACATTGTCTTCTTCCAGGTTAAGGGCCAGTCCCATTATGCCGTTCGGGAAGGCGAGCAATTCATTATTCCTCGCTTTGCGCAGCCCCTCGATGCGGGCGACGCCGTCGCCCACCTCCACCACGGTTCCAACGTCTACCATGGTGGCAGTAGAGCCAAAATTCTGAATCTGCTCTTTTATTACCGAGACTATATCTTTCTCTTGGGATTTCAATCTGCTCACCCCCTATAAAGGTTGTTTATTTGCTTGCTTCTGCCAGGTCTCTCCTCAGCAGGTCCAGCCTGTTGCGGATGCTGCCGTCAATCAATGTATCTTCGATCCTGGCGACCATGCCGCCGATAATGTTCGGGTTGACTTGGAGCTTCACAGTGACTTTCTTTCCTGTAATCTTTTCCAACTGGCTCGTTATCTTCTGCTTTTCCGTCTCATCGACAGCAACCGCAGTTGTTACTACGGCATGTTTAATGCCTCGCTGTGCGTCGAGAAGGTTATCATACTGATCAGATATTTGATCAGCATTCTTCAGCCTGCCCTTAAGGATCAGCAAGTAACACAGGTTAAGAACAAGCTCATTAGAAGTATCGAGCCGTTGTTTTATCAACTCTGCCTTTAAATTGAACAGAACTTTCGGATGGTCGATGAGGTCCATGACCTCTTTATCCTTAGTTATATGCGCTAGCTTGAGGAGCTCTTTTTTCCATTCATCCAAGTTGTTCTTTGCCTGTGCGATCTGAAAAATCGCTTGAGCGTAACGCCTGGCAGAAATCGTCGATATCATTTATCTTTCCTGTCTAATTCTGTTTAAACGTATTGGTCTGGTCCAGTACTTCATTGATCAATTTGCGGTGTTTAGATGCATCAAGAGATTCCTTGATCACCTTTTCCGCGGCCAGAACGGTCAGGTTGGAGAACTCGGACCGCAGTTCTGCGATGGACTTGTCGCGTTCGAGCTTGATCTCGTCCCTGGCTTTGCTGATAATAGCGTCCGCTTCCTTGCGGGCTCCATCTTTGGCCTCTTCCTTTATCTTCTCAGCTATTTGAGAGGCCTGGCCTATTATCACCTGTCCTTCTTTGCGTGCAGTTTCGACTGCCGCTTTGATCTGTTCTTCGCTTCTGCTGGTCTGGTCCTTTATCTTCTCCGCCATTTCAAGGCTTTCTCTTATTTTAGCCTGCCGTTCATCTAACAGTTTGAGGATAGGCTTATATCCAACTGCCATGAGAATGCCGAATAGAAGAAGGAAGTTAATCAGAAAAGCAACCAGCAGTTGCCAATTTACTCCGATATTCTCCATTTTATTACCTCAATGTTGTTCCAATCCCGTATTTGCTTACTCAGTCTCAGCTTATATTGCCGGTACCGGGTTTGGTAGCGTAATTTAATTACGCTGCCGTAGCTATCACAGGTATTAGACGACCATGGCAAGCAGGATGGCGATGATCAGAGCATAAATGCCGACTGCTTCAGTCAGAGCGCCGATAAGGATCATGTTAGTCAGGAGCACGCCCCTGGCTTCCGGGTTGCGGCCCAGTGCCTGCATTGCGCCGAGGCCGATAAGACCAAGACCGATGCCCGGGCCTATCATTCCAAGGCCACCAGCGAGGCCAGCACCTAACATTTTCATAGTTTGAGCGTCCATCTAGATCCTCCTTTTACTTGAGTACAAATTAATTATGTTCTGCACCCTCTTCTTGGTGCGGGGTTACTGCCATTACTCCGAATACGAGAGTCAAACCGGCGAATATCATGGCTTGAAGGAAGGCGACAAGGGTCTCAAGCCCGTAGAACACGACCGGTACTATAAATGCCACCAGGAAAGTCATAACGCCAAGCAATATTTCTCCGGCGGTCATATTGCCAAATAACCTGAAGGTAAAGCTGATGATCCTGATAAAGTGGCTAAGGATCTCAAGAAGACCTACATATATGTTAATAAAACCAAATCCAAAAGCGCTACCCCACTGCTTGTTTTTGATTGCCTTACCGATAGCGCTGAATTGGAAGAATGAATCAATATAATGCAACGGGCCGATCTTGGTAAAACCAAGGAATTCAATAAAACAGAAAGATACAAGGGCGATCGAAAGCGTAAGATTAATGTCTGTATTGGCGGCACGCAGGAACGGTACGATCACTGTGCCTCCTGCGCCGGTCTCCATTGGACCCCATGTACCCCATAGCGGGATAAGGGCAAGCAGCCCGTTGGTAACTACATATAAAAAGATGGTGGCTACTATTGGGAAGAAGGTACGCACATGTTTTTCACCCGATATTCCCTGAACGGTGCCGTAAATACCCTCAACTATGACTTCAGCAAAGCCCTGAAACCTGCCTGGTATAAGCTTCATCTTCCTGGTGGCGAAGAAGAAAATGAGGCAGAGTACGATGATCGTGATCCAGGAAGAAATAAGGGTATTGGTGATCTTGAAATCACCCACATGTAACATAGCTTCCGAAGGCAGTACAACATGCGGAACGCTTACTTGCAGACCGGGGGGCACTGAAATTTTTAGTAACTTGCTGCCAAGCGGTCCAAAAACAAAGGATGTTAGTAAGAGTGCCACCAGTACGATGATGAGGATGATGCCTAAACGGCTGGAGCAACCTAGTTTACTCACTGTCCTGCTCCTTAATTGAGTTCTTTTTCGTATCCATGTCTTTTTGCTCTCTTATAAACTGGCGCAACATGCGATAAAGACCGTAACCTGCGATCATTGTCCCTAGTACAAAGCCCATTAAAGTGCACAGTGGTCGGCTATTAAGTCGCTCGGGAGCATCCAACCACAAACCGATTACTGTTGGTACAACCATGCTGAGTGCAACGTACCAACCAATATTGAAAAGAAACCACAATCCTCTGAGGAGTTGTCTTCTTTCTGGTTTCTCTGCATTATCTTGCTTCAGCACAGGCATTATAACAAGTCCAACTTTTATCCGTCAACGGATTTTCCATTGATTTTTGCATGGTGCCCGTACGCCTTAGTAACTACGCATTTGAAGCAAGGGTAACGTTTACTATAGTAAAGAAGGGCGGTTATGAGCGTATTTCACGAATTCAATAATCAGGACTTCTTTTTGCCGAAATCATCAAGATCCAGGGTGTTGATGAAATCGTAAAAAGCAGACAGCTTCTTTAATTCCTGCTCGTCCATCTTTTCCAACGGCCCGGAGCCCTGTTCACCTGCTTTGGGTTGTGCTGTGATCTTGCCTGATTCAGCATCAAGTATAATACCAGCTTTGTCCAGGACGGACTCTTCTGCATAAATTGGTGCTGTTACCCTGACTGCCAGGGCGATAGCATCGCTGGGGCGCGAATCAAGCTTCATGCGTGTCAGCAGCCAGCGTTTATTATGCTCATCGAAGAAGACCTCGAAAGCCCAACCTTCCCCGCCATCCACTTCCATAAAATTCTTTTTATCATCCTGCCAGCGGCGCATAATGGTAGATTTGAACTCACGTCCCTGCCATACCAGGGATAGTTTTGAATCGGCGCCGAAATCCTGCACCCGGTTGCCGCCTGACGGGGCTTCCATGTCAACTACCGGCGGCCCATCGTTGAATTCGAACACGATTTGTGCGTAGAAGGTATCCGAGCGCAAATCGTTCACCACAATCCTCGAGATGTTTGTCCCGGATAGCGATTCCAGGGCGAACAGGGTATTTTTAAGCAAATCGTGGGTCATGGGCCTGGATACGTCCACATTTTGCAGCTTCATGGATATAGCGTCAGCTTCTGCCGGCCCTATCCAGATGGGCAGATAGCGGTCAGTTTGTCGTTCCTTAAGGATTACCACGTGCTGGTAGTTCATCAGGCTGACCCGTATGCTGTCGATTTGCATTTCTTTCATGGGAATCCTCCTGAGCAGTACGGCTCATTTGGATTGTAGCCTAAGAGTTAGGGGGTGTCAATTTGGAGCCCAATATATACGTTCATCTGAGAGTGATACTACGCACTTTTACTGAGCACTCTTGAAAAATGAGCATTCCGGGTGAAAGAACTTTGTCAGGCGAATTGATTATAGTGTGCAAAAACGGGGAAATGAGGATACATTGAAAGCACTTATTCAGTCAATGGCACGCTCTTTAGTTGCAGTGATCTGCATAATGTCAATAATCAACTGACATTATTTGCTTGTATCATTAATATCAGCAGGTGTTACGAGCATGATGGGAAGTCCATTGACCGGGTGTGGATATATATGTACATTGATGCCGAAGATCTCCTTGATAGAAGGTGTTACTATGACCTCCTCAGGTTTACCCTGTTTATAGATGCTGCCTTCTTTAAGCATAATGATCTGGTTGCAGTACTGAGATGCCAGGTTAAGGTCATGAAGAGCAGCAACGACCGTCATATTCACGTCCCTGCAGAGCTTTAATAAAAAATTAAGAACTTCGGCCTGGTAATTAATGTCCAGGTTGGATGTGGGTTCATCCAGAAGTAAGATGGTGGCTTCCTGCGCCAGCGCTCGTGCGATAAGTACTCTTTGCCTTTCTCCACCGGAAAGCTCATTGATGCGTTTATTTGCCAGGGAAGCAGTATGTGTTGCTTCCATAGCTTTTATTGCTATGCCAATGTCCCGGCTGCTTTCAAATCCTAAAAGACCAAGGTGTGGTGTACGTCCCATAAGCACGATGTCCATCACTGTAAAAAGGTCCGGCAGCACCGCATATTGTGGGACAAATGCAATTCTTTGGGCTATGAATGAAAGACTGTGATTGCCAATTTTCTCACCATCCAGCATTATGCAACCTGTATGAGCTCGAAGTAGATTGGCCATGCCTTTAAGCAGTGTGCTTTTACCCGAGCCGTTGGGCCCAATAATCCCGAGGAATTCCCCGGGTGTAGTCTCAAAACTAATCGCAGACAGGACAGCCTTATTCCCGTATTTGAAACCTGCATTGGAAAGTACTAATTTTGACATTAGAAAATTGCCTTTTTTCTTAATCTGAGCACATATAGGAAAAAGGGTGCTCCGATTAAAGCTGTAATAACACCGACCGGGATTTCTGTCGGGGATAATAAAGTCCTGGAAACAGTATCGGCAAGAATCAAAAAGCCGGCTCCGGTCAGCATGGACATGGGCAGAAGCAACCTGTGGTCAGGGCCAAATAATATGCGGATTGCATGAGGCACGATTATACCGACAAACCCGATTGCCCCGCAGAAGCAAACGGCAGCAGCAGTGGAAACGGTTGCCGCCACAAGGATGACAATTTTTATTTTTTCAACGTCGATTCCAAGTTGCTGGGCCTGCTCTTCATCAAGCTGCATGATATTCAATGGCCTGGCAAGGCTCAGTATGACAATAATTCCCCCTAATATATAAGGAGCGATAATTGCTACACTACTCCAGTCAGCCATGGAGAACGTGCCCAGCAGCCAGAATATGATTCCGTGCATCATGCTTCCTGATGTTGTGACGAGATAGGATGTTATGGAGGACAGGAAGGCCCCAATTGCCACGCCTCCCAGAATCAAGGTTGTTATGGGCACTATTTTTCCAGTACGCGCAATTGAGAATACTGCAATCACTGCCAGTATTGCCACTGTGAATGCCAGCATAGGTATCAACATTGACGGGAAACTGGCGGGTAGAAGAAAACCAATGACGGCGCCCAGCGCAGCTCCCTGTGAAACACCGGTGAGATAAGGATCGGCCAGGGGGTTATGAAACATACCCTGGTAGGCTGCGCCTGCAACGGCCAGGGCTGCCCCAACAAGTCCTGCCATGAATATACGCGGAAGCCGGATATCAAAGAGAATTGTATACGTGCTTAATGGGTATATATTCCCGGGGTTTAGACTAAATAATTTAGAGAGAAATATATTGAATATATCTGAAACAGGGATATCTGTGCTGCCAATAGCGCTCGCCCCGGCCATTACCACAATAAGGACAAATACCGCAATGCTGATTGCAATTGCAGCCCTGATCCAGCGCCGCCGATACAGTATGTACTTGCTTGTTAAATTATCTTTGTTATCTGTCAATATCGTGCCTATTTCTTATATGGTTAATGTTCTTATGATTAGTGCAAGAATAGTAATCACCCCAATAGAACCGAGTGCAATAATACACCAGACCCATAAAGGAGTCCCCTGTTCCTGTGCTATCGCTGGAGCAACAGCGGGAGCAGGTCCCGTTTTGAGACTAAACGTAGCGCTCCAATCGCTAGTGGGCCGTCCGTCACTATCCACTGCCCGGACCTGCCAGAAGTAGACTGAATCTGCTGCCAACGGACTATCATATTCATATGCTGTCGCAGGCGTAGTGACTTGCACTATTACTTGTTTCATATCGGCATCTTTAGCCAGAAGGAAGCAATATCCGGTTGCACCCTGATAAGGCGACCATGAAAATGCCGGCTTTGCAGAGCAACCTGTGCAGCCCTTTGCCGGACTAAGAAGTTGTACCCCTGGATAAGGCGTTGCCACTTTAAAGCCTGGCCTGACATCATAACTTTCCCGCCATGACCAGGGGCTTGTTATAGCATCTCCGGTGGCGACCTGCTTCACCATTACTTTCCAATAATAGGAATGGCCGGCCTCAAGCTCAGGTACTGTCCATGAATTTCCGTTACTATCAGTTATTGTCCCTCCTCCCGGGGGTATCCAAAGAGCAGGATGATCGGGGTCGGGCGGCGTATAGGGCTTTCCGTAAACGTCGCCTATTTTGGCAATGGTCATATAGAAATCAATGTCCTTTGCAATGTAAACGTCATATCCTTTCGATAATGACCTGGGGAGCCATTTCAATTCTATCTGTCCCGCTCTACCTGTAACCGGGTCACAACTCACTTTGAAGTGGTTGACCGGAGAGGTTGGCCTGGGACCTGACCATAAAAGATCGTCGACATAATACCATATTCCACCGGCCGGCGGACTGAACGGTCTCTGATCGATTGCGTAGGTAATTGTCGGTTGTTCAAGTATAAGTCCGCCGCAAGTCCTCCAACGTGTTGTAGGAGACGAGCCTAATGAAAGCCAACCCCATCCGGCAGTTGCATAATTCCAACGGATATAGGGTGATGAATATGCATCACAAAAATAATAGCTTCCGTTTCTGCTTACGCAGAGACCGGTAATTGGGTCAGGGGATCCGTATCCTGCGCCGCCCCACCACTCCTCCCATGGATTATTACCGGTCGTGTTAATACTGTAGGCGAACATACCGCCGGAGTTGATGGCTAATATGTAACCGTCACCGCCACCACTACTATTGAATGAGGAGCTCGCAACAACCATTGTTTTATCACGGATTGATGGATTCTTTATTATCTGTTTAAAATTGGTAGCGTTATCGGTGGAATAAGCAACATCCAAGGTGCCCACACCAGTGCCGCCTACCAGAACAGTGCCCTCGGCGTTGTCCGGGGTCATGCCTGTATATGCGGTAGCAATACTGTATGCAGGGTCGATGCCACTGGAGATATTGGATTGTGACATCCAACCTGTACCGCTGTAGCCAAATCTCTGTACCTGTCCGTTTGGATTCAGTATATATAAAGCCTTGCTGTCCTCGAAAGCTATATCCTGAACCGGCCATGCGGGATGAAGATTGTTCCAGCTATCGCCGTAATTAATTGACCACTTCACCAGGTTAGTACCCGGTGCTGACCAGATCAGCGCTTCCCCATCTGGCTTATCCCCGGCAAGGCGTATTATTGCTACATCGCTTTGAGTTGCTGTGCAGTTATCGCCGTTGGTCATGGCACACAGTACACGCTCCCAGGCAGATCCTAATGGTGTGCTCCGACTTCTCCAGACGCTGTCAAAACCAGCAAAGCTCATATTATCATTAATTGAGGCCAGATAAATTTTTGTGCAATCCGGCGTCGGGGCGATATCGACCAAATTGCTGATAGATGTATCGATCAAAGATAAAGAATTCCATGTTTCACCATTGTCATTACTTTGGGAAAAGGCGGATTCGTCTAGAGCTCGGCCAACCAGATACGCGTTTGGCCAAGTTCCACCCCCTGTGAGTATGTCGGTACTGGCTGTTCCAGCAAATGCAATGGAACCATCCTGTGACCAGGCTACGCTGGCGTTTCCATACGAGGTTCCTGTGCTGTTTCCAGCCCCTCCTGTGGGAGGCTTGATAGCAGGGTACCAGCAGGGAACTGCACACATGAAGGGGTTGTCAGTAAACCATGTCATAACAGAGGCCGTACATGTGCTACCAAGGACTTCACCCGCCAGCAGCTTGCCGGAAGAGAGGCTGCCATGATAGGCAATACTGGAAATCCTTTTGGAAGCGGTAGCAATCATTAGCTGGCATCCAGCAGAATCGTCAAAACGGTAGATCCCTGCAGCAGTGAGCGGGCAATCTATGCTTATGAAATATTTGCGCGCAGTGGCAATTTGACTGGTATAGCTGTCAGGCAACGAGAGGTCTGCTGATATTATCTGATTTGCCTTTGGGGAACTGCCCGCGCCTTTCGTGGTGATCTCAATCGGACCCTGCTGATATATTACAGCCCAGTTGGTCACATTCCCTACGATATCACGGATACCCGCAGTCAAATAGGTTCCCAGCATATTGGAAAAAACTATTACTAATGTATTGTCATTGGAATAGCCAGGCGAAAACTTTAGCGATATAATATCTCCGCTTAGCTCCTGTCTCGACCAGTTAAATAATCGCTGACTATTCATTGTCCAGATATTACCTGTACCAACTCCAGTTCGAGTGCCGATTGCTACATCCCGGTTATCTCCTGCCATGGGAGAAACTGTAATTGCACTTATGTTAGCCGAAGCAGGACAGAGCGAGTTGACCCAGGTAGTTCCTCCGTCTTTGGAAAGCCAGACGTTTGACGGCAAGTTACTGCTAGTGTTATTTGTTACCACTGCAATATAATTGACGTCGTCAGGTGCGACGGCAATATACAACACACGGAAGTTAGCCTGTTCAGCGCCTGACATAGTAGCAAACAGGTACTTTCCTATATGATCATCCCAGGAAATACCGCTATCGATAGATTTGTATAGCGCCTTCTCTCCAGTGGCAATATTTACCCAGGGTATATCAACAACGTAGAAAGTTTTACCGTCCGATCCAAGGGCCATGCCATTCACTTCACAGGGGCTTACTATATCGTTCTTGCCGGATACTGATCCCGGCGTATCCATTTGGTGCCATTTGAGCTGAAGGTCCTGGGCAGATGTTGGGGATGGAGAAATGAGTCTGGCAAGGGAAAATATAATTAACGTAATTAATACGATCGGATAAAACTTGAGCACTTTCATTAAAATCTCCGTATTTAGTAATTTAGGATAAAATTAATCCCTGGCTCCTGAGAGCCAGGGATTAATTAGCAAAACACACCCCCAATACTCCGCGGAGGCAATTAATAAACTATAGGGCTGGCGTTCTGACTTTCACAGCAGGCGGGACTGTGACGGAATTCCACCGTCTTGCTCTCCAATTGAGCTACCGGTCACCCGGTAGCGCCCGGTAGTTTAAATAACCAAAAAGAATTAACCGTCAGGTAATAACATGATGTCTTCTCTCGAATTGCTATTTGGGCTCTCCGAATATCTCGGGATGGATCATCTTTGCTACCTCCGCCAAGCCATCCACAATTCTTGGTCCAGGCCGTTCAATTAAATTAGCATCGCTAATTTTGTAAATCCGGTTATTAAGCGCGGCATCCACCGTACTTAGTCTATCTTCTTTTTTAATTCCATTGTAGACAGTGTCGCCGGTGGTTCCCATGCCCGAGACAAAAATGACCTGTGGATTTTTCGTAATTACAGATTCCAGTGATACAGATCTGGATTTTTCAAAGTCCGCCGCATAAATATTGATGCCTCCAGCCTTGTTTATAACGTCATCAACGTAGGTGTTTCTTCCCATTGTCCATATCGGGCTAGCCCAGTTGGCATACAATACTCTTGGCCGTTGTGCAGAGCTCAAGTTTTGTGTCTTTGATGTAATACTATTGATTTTGGAATTCATTGTATCAAGCACACGCGAAGCGCTGGCAGTTTTCCCAGTGATTTTTCCGATGACGGAGATGTCATTCAATATGGTGTCTATAGTGAATGCTTCCGTCACAAAAACGGTCATTCCCAGTTTTTCCAGTGCGGGCAGGACTGTATGTTCCTGGATTGATTCTGCCACTACGAGGTCCGGTTGAAGTGACACCAGTTTTTCCAGGTCGGGGGTCGAATAACCGGCGATACGTGTTTTAGTTTTAGCCGCATCAGGATAATCGCAGTAATCGGTAACCCCTATTATTCTATCGTCTAGGCCGAGTGCAAACAGAATCTCGGTGTTGCTTGGCGCCAGTGAAACAATCCTTTGCGGCAGTTTATTGATTGTCACTTTCCTGCCCAGATCGTCAGTTACAGTTATAGGGTAATTGGGCAGTACATCAGCCCCACTTTGCACTGATGTGGATTCCTGTGGCTGTTGAACAACAGGCGCTTGTGTCGAAGAAGCATTTCCAGATTGTGATGGTGTATTAATGTTCGCTGCTGGCGTTGTTGCATTTACACATGCAGTTGCCAGCGCTAATAATAAAATGACGATCAGTAATAAATTGCTGTTAATCCTTCGCATCATTCTCTCCCGGACCAAGGACCTATTGAAAATTCGAAAAATACCTTTTCTCCATAAAGAAAACAAGTAAAATTGTGAAATAACAAATAGACTTGATTATTATATATGTCATAGTTTGGAATTGCAATAATACAACTTGATTATTGTGATAATATGACCGAAATATGCTGGATGCAATGCAAAGGAAGCTTCCGCTCTGCTAAAATTTAAAAAAGCTCTTAACATTTATATATAGAGGTGCTTAACATGTTAAATACTTGCAACCATAAGGAGATGCAGTGAAAGCATTAATTCAGCGGGTGACAGGCGCCTCTGTTACCGTAGATGATAAAGTAATTGGCGAGATAGAACGGGGTCTGGTTGTGCTTCTCGGCGTTGCTGAAGGTGACGAAGAAAAGGATGCGGATTACCTGGTAGAAAAGATAGTAAACATGAGAATTTTCAGCGATGCTGAAGGTAAATTTAATCTTTCGGCGCTCGACATAAGTGCGGGACTCCTGGTGATCAGTCAGTTTACACTGCTCGCAGATACCAGGAAAGGCCGGCGCCCGAGCTTTACGCTGGCAGCTCCGCCCGGAAAAGCGGAATCGCTGTACATTTATATTGTTGCAGGGCTTGAACGTTCAGGGCTGAAAGTGCAGACCGGGAGTTTCGGCGCGCACATGATGGTGCGGATTTTCAACGATGGCCCTGTTACGATTATGATCGACAGCCGGGATAAATTCTCCGTCTAATTAGAGCAACCATTATTAATTGCAACTACTTGCAATTGCATCCATTATCGGTAATAATAATTGCATTATGAGTTGCACGCAGGTATTAAAGGCCAAAGGTTATCGCCTTACACCCCAGCGCGTTATGGTGGTGGATGCGCTCCATGGCTGGCAGCAGGGCCTTCGAGAAGAAATCGTGGATGCGCCCCGGCTGCGATCCCTGCTCCATGAAGTATCGCTCGAGCAGGTAGAAGCGGGTCTTGCGCCCTTCTTCGGC
>JBEKCL010000025.1:0-22504 GCA_050014895.1 Dehalococcoidia bacterium | reverse complement strand
CCGGAGGGGATTACGTATCGTCGTGACGGTATTGCTGTTGTCGCTGGCGAAAGTTGGAGCAAGCCATTTGACGAGTCCTAAAGCGCTGCGAGCCTAGTTGTACTCGGGGAGGGGTTGCAGATTGTCCAGCTATCCTTCCTTCCGAAAGAGTGAGTCGATTTGGATGTTTTCTACATCTGCGCGTTCGAGCCCCAGATAATCAGCTCCCCGCTGGCATAGCTGTTCTTTCAAATCCTCGCAAGCCCGGCTTATAGCCGTGGCCGTGTTGAGCACTACACCGCTGCCTACCGAGACACACCCATATGGAGCAGTATTCGTATCGACCATACCAACAGTCACTTTTTCAACAGGAATGCCTAACTCACCGGCTGCTATCTGGGCCAGGCTGGTATGTGCCCCGCTTATATCGGTACTGCCGACAAATAGCTGGACCGAGCCGTCGAGATTTAAAACAACGTTGGCAGAAGCGGAGGCTAATGCAGGTGACCAGTAGGCACAGGCTATGCCCCTGCCCCTGTTTTCGCCGGTCGGTTTGGGATGCTCGGCCAGGTACTGCTTCATCCTTTCCAGAGTTTCCTTGAAACCAACAGGTCCGAAACCACTGGCTGTCATAAGCATAAGGTCACCCTGCTGTGCCACATTCTTGAGGCGTAAATCTATTGGATCCATGTTCAGTTCCCTGGCCAACAGATCGATTTGAGACTCCATAGAGAACGCACCCTGAGCTGCAGTCGGTGCACGATAAGGACCAGAAGCCGCCTTATTTGTGAATACACTATACGACTCAATGTGCAGATTGGGAATACGATATTGCCCAGGTCCTGTAAATACAGACTGTGGCGCATCCATCAGCCCGGCTACACCATGGAGACATCCATAATCATAGAACATGGTGATCGAGACCGCTGCGATCTTCCCCTCTTTAGTGGCGCCCATTTTCACAGTGGTGACTGTAGCTGGAGTGGGGTGTGAATCTTTGAAGGTCTCTTCCCTGGTTGTCACAATTCGCACCGGCCTGCCCGTTTTGCTCGAAAGCAGTGCACAGATGGGAGCAACCGGTTGCGGTTCCTTAGCGCCGAAAGCCCCGCCGACTGTGACATTAACCGCATTCACGTTCGTGAGAGGCACATCCATGAATTCCGCGACCAAATCCCTGACCACAAATATGCTCTGATTATCGCTCCACACCGTTATCTTGCCCTGTGGATCGACATTGGCAACGGCAGCCCTGGGTTCAAGTTGACCATGATGCACAACCTGAGTGTGATAAGTATTCTCCAAAATAATATCTGCTTCTCTGAAGCCTGCGTCTATATCTCCTATATTGTTTTCGTAGTAGCAGAACACATTTTTTAAATTGCTGCTTTTTTCTGGCAGGTTACCGGCCTGATCATCGTCATGCAAGACAGGGGCATCCGGTTTGATTGCTTCCATCACATCAATCACGCAGGGTAGCACCTCATAGTCCACTTCGATCAGTTTCAAAGCCTCTTCAGCTATATAAGGTGTTCTGGCAGCCACAGCAGCAACCGGCTGACCTTCATACATGACCCGTTGAAACGCCAAGAGTGGCTGCATAGCATAAGGGCTATCACTCATCATTTTTTTATCAGGCACGTCAGCGACTGTAATTACAGCCATCACACCTTCCAGCGCCTGTGCTTTGCTGGTATCGATCCGCCGAATATTCGCGTGGGCATACGGACTCCTGAGTATCTTGCCATGGAGCATGTCCGGCAGGATAATATCGGCGGCGTAAAGCGCCTTTCCTGTTACCTTGCCAACTGCATCAATCCTGGTTATACGTTTCCCTACTGCAGAATCTTGCGTCATAAAATTATTCCCTCCTAAGCTCCGGCAGTTTTCAGAATTGCCTTCACGATCTTGTCATAGCCGGTGCAACGGCAAAGATTTCCCGCAATGGCATTCCTGACTTCAACCTCCGTGGGATGAGGATTCTCATCAAGAAATGACTTGGCAGCCATGATAATACCCGGAGTACAGAAGCCGCATTGTACGGCGCCCTCGTCTATGAATGCCTGCTGCAGAGGATGAAGTTTGCCCCCCTGCTGTAAACCCTCAATGGTGGTAATTTCCATTCCCTCCAATTCCACTGCAAACACCAGGCATGAATTGACCGCTTTCCCATTGAGAAGCACAGTGCAAGTGCCGCAGTTGCCGTTGCCGCATCCTTCTTTTGTGCCTGTTAATCCAAGCTTTAATCTCAGCGTATCCAGAAGCATATCGCGCGGGTCAACCAGGACTTCCCTTTCTTCTCCGTTTACTTTAAATTTTACCAGCTTACTCATTTGTTCAAATCCTCTTTGCCAACTACTCAATTTACTCCGTTTTTAGGCAAGCTTGTATAGCTCTCATTGACAGCACCTTCACAAGTTCAATGCGGTACCCTGCCGAAGCTCTTACGTCGGAGATCGGCCTGGCAGCCTTTGCTGCCACTTCTGCCGCTTTTTTAATGAGACTGGAGGTTACTATTTGTCCAGTCAAAGCCGCCTCGGCATCGGGCACGCGCATAGGTGTGGGAGCTACAGAACCCAGTGCAATTCTAGCTTCCAAACAACGGTTTTCCTTTTTGTCTAACTTGAGTAATACAGCTACTCCAGCCACACTAATATCCATCTCATGACGCGGAGTGTGCCTTAGATAGCATCCTGTCCATTGTGTACCGGGCACTGGGACCTCGACTTCCATCAGAAGTTCATCGTCCTTTATAATGGTCTGCCCCGGCCCTAGAAAAAAACTCTCAAGCGGAACCTTTAGGACTGATCCAGGCCGGGCGATGCAGACTGTAGCTCCCAGACAAAGCAGCGGGGGAGCTGAATCAGCAGAAGGCGCCGCATTGCATATGTTCCCTCCAACTGTTGCTCTGTTTCTCAGCTGCCTCGATCCGATAAGGCTGCACCCCTGTTGCAATATGACAAATCTCTGTCTAACAGGCGGAAATTCAACTACCTTATTCAGTGGGACCGCAGCACCGATATGCAGTATGTGATCGTCACAGTCAAGATGGTTCAATTCAGGCAGACTCTTAGCGTCTACAATTATGCAAGGCGAATGCTTTCCAATCTTCATTTGCACAATCAGGTCTGTGCCCCCTGCAAGGACCTTTGCTTTATCCCCGCTGCTGCTGAGAATAGAAAGCGCCTCTTTCAGAACCTTAGGAGCATAATATTCAAAACCAATCATGGCTACCTCAGTATATCCTCCTTAAATTCATGCACACATATAACACCCAACACATTTCTGTGTTAGTAAACTCAAGTCAGGCCGTGATATAGCCATATATGTTATATATGTTATTCAGGCCATTCTGTCTGGACTTGCCCAACACACTTGATCAGTTCATCGGAAACCTTTGTATTACGCAGTAATTTAGGCATATTGCCTGTAAGCTTAAGCCGCCCTGTCAACATGCATGCCTGAGAATCGACTTTCTTTTCGGCTATGTCTCTCCATGTCTTAACATCGCCGCGCAGAATATATGCAGGCTTGTACTTAGTTTTGTTAGCCTCATCTAGCACATCAACCGAGCGGCATTTGTCCTTGACAAGATCGAGATACAAGTAAATTGGGGATTTTATTGGTCCGCCGGCGTTAATTACCCAGTACCAATCACCATCCCAATTCTTCGCTGCCGCTGCATAGCCCTGACTATTGTTCAATTCCTCCATGAGTTTTTGTGCCCATTCCATTGTTCCAAACTTAGCCATTGACATTTCCTCCTTTTATTACTTTATTTGTTTGAGGCGTCTATCCTCGTCTTCCAATGCTTTCAAGCGCCTCAGATTACTGACCATCATCCCGGAATATCTCGCCTTCCACAATGCAAATTTGGACTACGCAATTTCACGAGACAAGATACTTCATTGCATCAGCTTCGTTATCAAACAGTCTCGTAGTTTTTGCTCCTGTGATCCGTAAATATCCCTGAAATAGAACTGATTTAACGCCGGTTACTCCCAGTATCGCCACCTTTTCCGCCCGTGCATCAAGAACCTCTTTGCCGGCCCTTCCAACTTTATCCATGAATTCAGAGCTCAGAGCGGTATTTGAAAAATTGATCAGGGTGAGGATCTTACCCGGCGCATTCAGGTTCATTTTTACGCTTTCATCTAGCACCGAGCATAATTCATCACTAGTTTTCAACCCGCTGTAATCGATGGACAAAATTCTCTTGCCATTGGACTCAAACCATTTCACTCTATCCATTTAATCCTTCCTATCAGTATTTGAGGAAGACGCTTAATTACTAAATCTTGCCTTCCTTCTTCAATATGCTGGTTATCTTTTCTTTCAGGCTCTTCTTCTCGTACTTGCCTATTTTTGTTATGGGCAATTCATCTATAAATTCCAGACGTTCCGGCACCTTGAATCTGGCAACATGCACTTCCTTAACAAGGAAATCCTGGAGTTCTTCCAGTGTAAAGGTAGCGCCGCCTTTTAGGACAACAAATGCACAAATGCGTTCGCCGAATTCTTTATCAGGCATACCTATTACAGCCACGGAATTGACTTTCGAGAATTTGAGAATGTAATTTTCCACTTCCTCGGCATTGATTTTTTCACCGCCGCGGTCAATGCAATCTTTTATACGCCCTTTCCATGTTATATTCCCGGCAGCATCCATTGTGACCAGATCACCCGTCCGATAGTATCCGTCCGGTGTGAAAGCTTCTTTGTTGCGCTCGGGTGCTTTATAATAACCTCGAATAGTGTAAGGCCCTCTGCACCAGCATTCACCAATTTGTCCGGGTGCTACAGGTGCATGAGTTTCGGGATCAACTACCTGCACTTCATCGGCCTCTGAAACCGCGCGTCCATCCGTATTATGCCTTATATCCTGTGGATCTGACCATCTTGACCAGCATATCAATCCCTCTGACATACCATAGCCTTGAATCCCATCACAGTGAAAACGACTCATAAATACTGGTATTGCCGGATCTTCCGGATTCCAGGATGTCATAAACCTATATAGTGAACTAATATCATACTTTTCAACTACTTCAATTGGAAGATCCACTAATCGATGTATTAGTGGCGAAGGTAATTGTATGTAATTGACCCTATATTCTGCTATGGCTTTAAGAAGAGCCTCGGATGCAAAAGAAGAAGACAGCACTATAATCCCGCCACTCATATGAATCGGCAACAGAACGTTGATCAGCGCAAAATTATGTACGAGAGGACCAGCTGCAAGCGACCGGACATTAGTATCATAGCCCAGAGCCTCTACAGTGCATTTGACATTGTAATAATAGTCATTGTGGGTGCGCGGGATAATCTTTGGTACGCCGGTGGTACCTCCGGATAATTGGAATAGAGCGGGTTCCATGGGATCCGGCCTGTATTTTTTCAACTTTGCTCTGGCTTTTTCAAGGTCGATTTCCTTCTCCATAAGCTCGTTTATGGAGTACATACCCGACCGTACCGGTTTTCCTACTGTAAGGACTATTTTCATACCGGGTATTTCCTGCCGGACTTTATCTGCAAACTCCTCATAATCAAAATCTTTAACTGTGCCGGCAGGTATGGCATGTACGCGTGCCTCGCTATGTTTAGCCACATAGCTTATTTCCGCCCAGCGATGAGTGGGCAATGAACAGATGGGTATGGCGCCGATCTTCATGCATGCATAAAAAAGGTATACAAGCTCCGCACTATTGAACATTTGCATGACTATGCGGTCGTAAGTCTTGATTCCCAGCTCCGTCATTTGATATGCAATACGCGTGGCGTAGTCATCCAACTGCCTGTAGGTAATCTCTTTTCCATTATATATAAGCGCAGGCCTTTCGGAGTATTTTTTACACCATGTTTCAAAAGCCTCACCAATAGTAACACCCTGCCAGTAACCTTTTTCTTTATAGAGTTTGACATATTCTTTTGGCCAGGGCACGAAACCTTTTAACATTATTTCCTCCTAGTGATTATTTAATAAAGGCACAGAGTAAGCCAGTCATGTTCCAAAAGACATCCAATGCGGTACCAGAATGAAATTACAGCTTACTTAAATCCATATCCATCATGAGGGGATCGTCTTTTTTCTGCATATTCGCTGAAATCATGACTCCGCACTTCGGGCAGTAATACTCTCTTACGACAAACTGATCAACTTTTCCATATTTATTCCAGGGGTTGACTTCACCGATTGATCTCTCGCGCATGATAGCATTCTTTTTCGGATCACCAATCGTCATATCTCCGTAGTTATTTGAGCACCTTGTACATTCAAAAAACAACTTGTTATTCCGGCGAACTACTGCAACAGCATCACCTATCGGCATTACAATCTGACCTGTCATATTAACCTCGCTATTTCCTGGATTTTATTTTCGTCCTATTTCTCACTCTGTTTTTCACCGGCCAGTACCTCACCTACCGGTCTGCCTTCCACTATTCTTTTATGAACAATTTCCTCACGCATCTTCTCTGTGGCGGCTTTATCAATCTTGAGCGTTACGGGATCGACAATTACGCCAAAAATATCCCTTGCAACTTCCATCGAACATAAACCTGCTTTTATGTCCTTTGAAACAAGCTCCGGATCGCGCAGCAGCGGATCGCTATACCCACCACCCCCAGACATGACAGCAAATAATACTTCGTCAGAAGCTAATGCACCCATTGACTTGACAGGCCTGACATCCATTTCGCCCCCAATTTCTGTAAGACCAACGGGAACTTCACCTGCCTTGAATTTTTCCCAGATATGAGTATTCTTTAAAACAGCATTGAATTGGACGTTAGCAGGCAGACCGCCGCAGATTCCCATGGCGCCAGGCTGATATTGTGATGCAGTGACTACAATCAACATCACTGGAAAGGGTACTTTATAGGGCACCATCGCATATTCAATCCCAGTCCCGCCACGGAACTTCCCCGGACCGGATGCGTCTTTACTTTCCCTTCGCCATAGTGTTAGTAGAGGATAGTTATATTCTGACGACTCCACATCGGGAATTCCCTGGCCGGGTATGTCAATCGTACCACCTGAATCGAGACCATCTTTGTTAGAATGGGCTCCCGCTCCCCCACCACCAGGTTCCGTTATTGCATCGGTAAACTCCTTGTATGCCTGATCAACGCCAGCTACTAATACGCCATTCCAAACCGAGGCGTAGTCTGCCATCGCAAAATCCTTTAATTCGGCTGAGCACGCCATCATCTTGCCCACACAATCATTAGCCATTATTTTGACCCCCCATGCTACCCCTATAGCACCCAAAGCTACCGGCGCCGGGAAACTGGCATTTACTAAAGATCCTTCCGGAGCGATAACATCATATAATTGCTCGAGTGCACCGACAGAATAGGGTAACCCGTAACCGAGCATTGAAAGAAAAACCAATGCAACGCTACTGTGCAATAAACTTAAAGCACAGTTAATAAAACCCGGAGCCTGCGGACTGGTGCCTGTAAAATCAAATGTCAGTTTATCACCTTTTTTGGTCATTGCCAGTTTCAGTTGATAGATGATGTCGTTTATACCATCGTGCTCGACATAATGGTTATCATACCACGTACCATCTGGAATTTTGCGCAATCTGTCTATGATGCTATCTCGAATATGTTCAATGAGCTGGCCAGTAAAAGCCAGGAACGTTTCTTTCCCATACTGTTCCACCAGTGCGTGAATTGCCTTATTAGCACTCCGAATAGCGCTCATTCTTGCCAGGATGTTCAACTCCAATAGTTGAGGCAATCTGGATGTCCTGCACGCCAGTTTTATTATGTCCTGCTGTACTTCCCATCCCTCAACGACCTTAACTAACGGCACAATTGCAGGTTCTTCATAAGCAGACTTGGCCATAGGAAACATGCTGCCCGGTGTTTGCCCACCTACGTCTACTTCATGCATGCTCACCCCTGACCATGCCACGATATCCCCCTGGAAGAAAACAGGGGCAACCATGGTAAAATCATTGTAGTGTACGGAGCCTTGCCAGGGGTCATTGAAAAGGAACATGTCCCCTTCTCTGATGAAATCCCTCGAAAAATTGGCTAATATCGATTTAACCCCCATCTGGACCGTCACAGCCAGCGTGTTATTCATGCACGCGAGGTACATCCCCCTCCCATCACGGTCAGTGATAGCCGCATTCATGTCACGTACATCATAGACGATTAAAGTCCCGGCAGTACGTAAGGCAATGTTGGCCTGCTCATCATTAATTGCCCACAGCCTGTTTTTAAGAACCTCAAATGTGATCGGATCAATTGAAGTTGACTTTTTAGCAGCCCTCATGCTATCTACCTCCTACTTGTACGACGATGTTATTATATTCATCCACGGTTGCTTCCTGGCCATCCGGTATCACCACTGTATCGCCCCACCGCTCTACAATTGCCGGGCCTTTCAGTTGATAGCCACAGCTCAACTTATCACCGTCATAAACTTTGGTTTGCATGAGGCCACCCTTCTTCTCGGAATACGCCAGGCGCTCCCCCTTAAGTGCTTTTGAAGGATCTGAGGAGCCCTTTTTCAATTTCTTGAGTTTAGGCAGGAAAGGCGAGTGAACGCCGGTAACCCGGAAGCTGACAATTTCAACCTCGGCTCCGGCGACAGCGGTTCCTTTGCCAAAGTTTGTTTCATATGATTCATGGAAAAGCCGTTCTACCAAACCTTCGTCGGTTTCACTAAGAATCCTGTTTGGCAAGAACACCTCAACCTGGTGAAACTGGAACGAAAACCTCATCATTACCGTCCGATTGACTTCTATATCTTGCTTGCTAACACTTTCTTCGGAAAACTGGCCATACATCTTTTTTTCAAGCTGTTCAAACAGGGTATTGATCTTTTCAAACTGTGCAACCTTAAAAGGAGACTTCAGAGGGGATGAATACTCAAAGGTATGCAGCAGTTGCCCTGTCAACATGCCGGCGGCGGAAAATACCGTGGCGTTGTAAGGGATAATGACCCGCTTGGCCATGACATCTGCCGCATAAGCAGCAGCATGCAACGGTCCGGAGCCACCAAAGCATGTTAATATAAAGTTCCTGGGATCGAAGCCCTTTTCTATGGTGCAGATCCGGATCAGGTCCGCCATCCTGGCATCAATTACCTTTTTAATGCCTGCCGCGCATTCGATCACCGATAGGTCAAGCTCGTCAGCTATCTTCTTGATGGCCGCTTCCGCCTTTTTCTTGTCCAGCTTCATCCGGCCCCCCACGAAATAGTCCGGATTGATATAGCCCAGCACCACGTCGGCATCGGTAACCGTCGGCTCGGTACCTCCCAATCCATAACAGGCGGGACCGGGCTTTGAGCCGGCACTCTCAGGCCCTACCTGCATCACACCCTTCACAACCTTGGCGATGCTGCCTCCCCCGGCTCCTACCGACCTTGCCATTACCCTTGGCCAGAAGAATTTGTACTGGTCGATCACAGGTTCCTTTTCAATTTGAAGCATACCCCGGTCTATCAGGCTCACATCAAAGCTGGTGCCCCCTACATCGGTGGCAATTACATTCGGCTCATTCTGAGCTTCTGCATAATACTTTGCGCCAAGAGTGCCACCCACAGGTCCAGAATCTATCGTCTGCAGGGTCCTGACGCACGCATCGGCTACACTTGTCATACCGCCGCTGGAGGACATGACAAATAATGGCTTATCATAGTGCGCTGATTTCAAATCCCCGATGAGCTTTTCCAGATAACGGACCACCATCTTCTTGATATAAACATTGATTACCGTAGCAACTGTACGTTGATACTCTCCCAGGACCGGAGCAAGATCTACGGAACATGTGCACTCAATATCAGGATACTTTTTCTTAATTATATTATAGATTTGATGCTCGTGATCAGGATTCTGGAATGACCACAATAAACAGATGGCGATGCCTGCTACCCCCTGTCCCACAAGATAATCTGCTGCGGCCTCGGCGTTTTTAAGATCCAGAGGCACGATTACTTCACCTTGCGAACCTACCCGTTCCGTTACACCGCAGATCAACTCGCGAGGCACCAGTTGGGGCTCAGGCTTATGCAACTTGTAAAGACATGTCTGTTCTATTGCAGATAAACCGTCGATTTTTGAAGTCAATTTACCCATGATTATGGTATCTTCGTGTCCTCTGGAAGTGATCAACCCGACCTTTGCGCCTTTGCGCTCCAATATTGCGTTGGTCGCAACCGTGCATCCGTGTATAAGGTGGGAGCAGTTTTTCAGCAGGTCTTCCAGAGATATGTTCAACCTTTCTGCTCCTACCTTCAGTGAGTCTAATACGCCGCGCTCAAAATCGGGTGGAGTGCTTCTGGACTTGGCTATTGTGATCACACCCTGATCATCCAGTATTGCGCAGTCTGTAAATGTGCCGCCGATATCTATCCCTATTCGATACATACTGGCCTTCTATTTATACCTAGATTCATATGTTCTTTATCTACCAACACACTGCCTTGATCATAATTGTTCTTCATACCTGTATCTTCTGCATGCCTCCACTATTTTAATAATCAATTAAATGCCACTAAATAACATTATCAGCCTTGAATCCGGCCAGCTGCCCATCAGATAATCCTAGCTCATCCTTATATATTTCAATATTGTTTTCTCCTATCAGCGGTGCCCGTTTTGATAACTTCCAGGGTGTCTCCGAAAGCCTGTATGGTGCTCCCGGATACTTGAAAGCCTGATTAAGTTCCGGATGCTCAACATCTACGAAATAACCGCGTTCTTTAAGTCCAATGTCCTCTACAACACTTTTAGCATCATTCACCGGCATTAACCTTATGCCCCTTGTCTGGGCACCAACAAAAAGCTCCTCTCTGGTGTGGGTTTTCAGGAACGTCTCCCATACCTCATCAATATGGTCTGCCTCCTGCGGGTAATCACGCAGTCCCTTGGCTGCCTCCAGGTGGACCTTCTGTTGAGATCCTTTCCCTAAAGGCATAGAGCCCATTATTATGCCTACTACCGGCGCGTATTTTTCATCCCTTAAATCGGCCACCATGCCCTCGCTTTCCATCCACTCCAGCATCTTCTCGGCCCCGGCACCTCCGAGTGCGCCGCAGACCACCCTCCCATCCTTGCAACTAAAAATATCCTTTCGCGCCCTGTAGTATTCAAGCCCCGACCTGTAGCGGCTTTTTCCCGATACCCAGTAGGTAAACGGAACCATCTCCGACATTCTGATATTCGTGCCCTGCATGGGAATGTCAACCCACTGCCCCTCGCCGGTTACGTCCCGGTAAAAGACCGCCATCAGCGCCCCGATGGCAGCGTTTGAAGAAACCATATGGTAGGCTTGGTTGCCACCAAGGGAAGTCGGCGGATCTTCGGGGAAACCCGTTGTATAAAGAACCCCGCTCATCGCCAGGCCGATTAAATCCGCGCTCTTGAAATCCCTGTAAGGCCCCGTTTGGCCGAATCCGGTGATTGATACCAGGATAATCCCTGGGTTGATCTTTTTGAGATCTTCGTAAGCCAACCCAAGCGATCCAAGATAGCCGGGTTGAAAGGTTTCAACTATGATGTCGGCCTTCTTAACCAACTTTTTAAAGATCTCGCGTCCATCTGCCATGTTAAGATTAAGCGTTATGCTTTTCTTACTTGTATTGAAATGCCAGAAATATAACGATTTTTCGGGGTGAATCTCATCATGATAGAAGGGCCCAATCTGCCGCATGGAATCACCGCCAGGCGGCTCGATCTTAATGACATCTGCCCCCAAATCTGCCAGCAGCTTGGTACAGTAGACGCCGCCAGAACCAGCTAGGTCCAGCACTCTTAAATCATTCAGAGCCTTATTTTTTGCTGTTTCCATATGCGACTTACACCTTTAATAACACTATTTTTCTTTACTACCGGGTAAAACTAATCAAACACCTCATCCACATAGCACTGGACTACTTCTTCTTCCGACATTCCCAGTAGTTCCCTGTACACGTAATCGTTGTGCTGTCCCATCTCCGGCGCGGCATTGCGCACCTTGCAGGGAGTCTCCGAAAAACGAAATATCGTATTCTCACAATATGCTTTCCCGCCACCATAAGGCAGCTCAACATAGTATTGATGTGCTTTGTATTGCTCGTCTTTCATGACGAGGTCTTCCCCCGTCTCAACGACGCCTGCTGCAACACCCGCCTGCTGTAGAATATTCATTACTTCCCACGGAGATTTATTTATAGTCCAGGATTCTATTAATCTATCCAGTTCATCCTCGTTTTCTTTTCGTTTTTGCAGGGTGGAGAATTTTTCATTTGCTATCAGTGTGGAATCACCGATGACATGGCATAATACTTTCCATTCAGAATCGGTGAATACACAGATAGCACACCATCGGTCCTCTCCGGCGCACTTGTAAACGCCGTGAGGGGCAGCATAGGGAACTCTGTTGCCCTGCGGTTTTCGTATCCGCCCGTTTACCGTATAGTCCAGAATGGTGGCCTCCATCCATCCCAGCGAGCTTTCAAACTGCGCCAGCTCGATGTGCTGTCCCTTGCCGGTCTTTTTTCTGTAATGCAACGCTGCCAGGACTGCCACGGTTGCATGTGTGGGGTTAGGCCCCATATCAGGCAGAGCTATATTCAGCCCCGGCCTGCGGTTCGGCATGCCAGATATCGAGTTCAGCCCTATGGCCGACTGGATGCCCGTGCCATACCCTGCAAATGTCCTGCGAGGCCCTGTATTTCCAAAGACCGGCATCTCCAGCATTATGATATCGGGTTTTATCTTAACCAGCTCCTTGTAGCCGAGACCGATCCTGTCCATGTAGCCAGCCGTGAAGTTATTGGTCACCACATCACTGAGTGCTATTATTTTTTTTGCTATTTCGATACCTTTGGGCTGCGATAGGTTTAAAGTTATCCCCAGCTTATCGCAGTTGAAATTAACGAAGTACGAACCTTTTTGTATTTTGCCGTTGATTATTTCAGGGCCGCCAGGTACGTTTCTCGACCAGTCCAGCCTTTTGGCGCTCTCGATCCTGATCACCTCAGCCCCATAATTTGCAAAAAACCTGCCGACCCACGGCCCTGCCTGCACCCAGGCAAAGTCAGCAATACGTATACCTTCAAGGGGCATTCTATGTTCTGTCATGTTTGCAAACTCTATCCGATTATTTATTTATATTTCGGTAGCTTTACGGCGGTTGTAGCCGTATTTTTCGAATGGACCGTCCCTGAACTCCAGGGCGTCCTTCATGCCCTGTTCCTTCATGATCCGGTAGAACTCCTTTTCATGCTCTTCACCAACGCCGTGCTGCAGGATGTTCGTTTCCTCGCTGTGCCAGAGCATATCTCGAGCTCCCATCCGGTTCATGCCAAATTTTAGTGTTGCCTTGTTGAGTTTCAACGTCTCAAGTGGCATCAGGGAGATTATTTCTGCAAAGCGCATAGCCTGTGACTCCACATCATCATCAGGCACTACCTTATTTATCGCACCCAGGCGGTACAGTTCCTGCGCAGTCATATTCCAGCCGGTACAAAGTTTTTCAAAGGCTTTGTGATAGCCAATCCATAGCTGCATATCTCCACCGCCCGCACCTGATACCCGTGCTATCTCAAATCCTATATAAGAATTCTCACCCATCACAATGATGTCGTGAACCATAACAAACTGTGTACCACCTGCAATGGAAGCCCCTTGCACTCCTGCTACGATCGGCTTCGAAATCTCCCATATCTGGTAAACCCATTTACGTGGATCACATACACTGCGCCACCTGGCTTCATTCCACTGGTTAGATTTCCCTGACTCCCATGTCTGTTTTTTACCAAGCTTGGAGATGTCATGGCCTGCGCAAAAATGTTTGCCATTCGAAAGCGTCACGGCAACCTTAGCTTCACGGTTACTCTCAAAGTCACGAATAGCATCAAGGTACTCCTCCTGGAATTCCGCGCCCATGACGTTGTTCCGGTCCGGTTCATTATGAATGATCCGGGTGACGGGACCTGGCTCGTAAATTATTGTTTTATAATCACCCATGGCCTTTTCCCCCTATTTTTCTGAGCCTTTGTCATAGTACTGCTTATAAGGATCCAGAGTTTGCCATTTCGTACCAGGCTTCCAGCGCATCAATGTCTCGTGAACCTTTGCTTTTTGTGGCTTTGGCCAGTATGCTGGATTATATTGCTCAAAACCATAATTGGGATTCTGTGTACATCGCATTCCAATCTGTGCACCTAAATTGCCCGTCGCCAGACAATACATGTCCTTTGTGCACCTGACGATTTCTTTAACACGGCCTTCCTTAACCTTGTTGGGCCAATCTGGGTCAGCCATTGCCTGTCTCCCGAGGGCAACCATGTCTGTTTCCCCCTCTTCTATAGCCCTGGCAGCTACTTCGGGCGTATGCAATCCCACTATGATGACGGGTATTTTGATCGCCTTTTTCAGCTTTTTCCCCTGGGCTTCTATTATCATTTTCCCGAGGTCATCCGGACCTTTAGTTCCAAACATATGAATTCCATCATCGTAGCCGGAGCTGTTGGAAAGACTTATGGCATCGGCGCCATTTTCCTCACACCACACGCATATCTGCCTTACATCTTCAGGTTTATTCCCCTCCGGCTGGTATTCGGTGGCACTTAACCTGACTACAATGGGTACAGCGTTACCAAAATGCTCTTTGCACTTTGCAACAAGTTCAAGTACGATTCTTGCCCTGTTCCTCAAAGAACCTCCGTACTCGTCTTTGCGTTGATTGCTGCGCGGAGATAGAAATTGTGACAGGAGGTATCCATGCGGAGCATGTATCTCGATGCCGTCAAATCCGGCAAGAATTGCCATATCGGCGGAATTGATGAAGCCCCT
Source organism: Dehalococcoidia bacterium (assembly GCA_050014895.1). GTDB lineage: Bacteria > Chloroflexota > Dehalococcoidia > GIF9 > UBA5629 > JAFGLP01. The sequence goes on along the minus strand of JBEKCL010000025.1, from coordinate 7,724 downwards.
TTCAAGTTTTTGAATTTCTTCAATCGTCATCTCACGTGGAACGCCTACCAAGTGATCTGCCCAGGGGTGGGCCCAGTACTTGGTCCATGGCAAGCATTCCTTAGTCATTCCACCATGCAGGCCTTCTTTGGTGAAAGGTATGGGGGATGCTCCCCTAACTCCATTTCTTCCCGTTTGCCTGCCAAAGCCGGGGCTTAGCTGCGCAAAAATCCTCGCATCAGCGCCCATTGAATGTATCCCTTCCACAAAGTCGAAGAAATATCCGCCGTTGAAACTGCCGGGATACAGATAGGGCACAAGCGGATACTCCTGGATGCCTTCCTTGCTGGTAATTATCGATCCGGTAGTCATCATACCGAATCCTCCCAGTGCCCGGGCATTGTAGTAGCACATGTACTGCATGGTAGGATGCCCATCCTTGTCGCCCTGTGAATTCATTGGTGCCATTGCAACCCTGTTCTTCATTTGAACAGGCCCGATTTTGATCGGCTCAAACAGACTGTCGTACATTTTATTCTCCTTTAATATATTTCAATTTTATTTATCAGTTTTGGCAGGCGTGATTTTAAGGATCTTGGCCAGATTAAGTCCTGCCCATTTCGCCCTGTTCTCTTCACTAATGGGCGAGTACCCATAGTCGCGCTGGACTTCTGGGCTAATTTGAATTCTTTTCAACACCTCTATTTCCCCTGCGTTTGCCCCCTGATCAGTACCCCAAATTATCCTGTCCGGGCCAGCGTACATCATTGCTTCGGCCAACAATATCTGTGCTCTAACACCAAGCCCATGACCAACACCAGGCAACAGGCTGGTACCTATATAAAGGTTGGGGTATTTCATGACGCACAAATTTAATGCGTCTGTAAAGGGGTAGCCCATATGATATGCAAGGATTGTAATTTCAGGAAATTCTTCACATACGTCCTCCAGCAACCAAGGGAAACAGTTGGCGGAGCGGCCGGGAATACACCATGAATAACCGGTATGGATAAATAGTGGGATGCCCAATTGCCTGATCTTCTCATAATATGGCCACAAGCGCCGATCATTTATCGGAACATCATCCGGCGGGTAGAACTTCACCACTTTGAAATTTAATTCTTTTACCAGGTATTCAAGCTCCCATACGGCATTCTTCACGTCCCTTAAAATCATTGGCCCTACATTGCATACTCCCACAAGTCGATTGGGGTATTTTTCAATCTCGCGAGCCAGCCATCCATTAGTTGACATCATACGAGCACCATAGCTCATCGGTAAAAGAGGTTCAGGTAATACGCAGGCCATCTGCACACCGGTCTCGTCCATTTTTTCTATGAGGCCAGCAGCTGATTCACCAGGCTCTTTTCCAATTCGCCGTCTCACCATATTCCGCAGTTTTTCCATCGTTAAATTATCTTCAATGCCATATAGGCATTTGGGAGCTAGAACCCGCAAAGTGTTTCGTAATGTCCACTGGTTCATTTTATAATAAGGAAAATAGCTGATATCATCAGCTGCCGGTACTAGGTGGCATTCACAATCAAATATAAACACGTTTATTCCTCTTTTCTACTATTATTTACACTCAATATAATGATTCACATCAAAGCAATACATCAACACTATCGTTCAACTATTATTAAAAACAAAAACCATAGTTATTTATATTAATTTATTACTTACTAATAATTACTTCAGCGGCAAATTATAGTACTGTTCAGTATCCTTGTCAAGAGCTCAAATGAAATATTTTTGATATTCAAAGATTCTGTCACCAGTTAACTGTTCTGAGAAAATGTCATCTCATGGTGATATTGAACGTGAAGGGAGAAAGACGGTTGCAGGTGTTAAACGAGAGAGACAAAAGACACATTACAGGCAAATAAGGTTCGCTAATCCAGCAGATTTCGCTTCGCTGGTATGACTGTCAATTTCAACAGTGATCCTTATGGGATCGAGACAAAACAGAATCTCTAAAATTTAATAGACATGTCATAATAATTAGTGGTAAGATCACATACAGCATACTTTATTCAAATGCGGTACTTGCAAGTCATCAAATACATAATATTTGATCGTAACTTAATGCATTAGAATAGAGCAAATTGGACCGGCTTCTTATAAACGAGAATTAAGAATTAAGTTTGAACATTCATAAACTGACATTCTACGGAAGGTATCATCATGTTAGAAGAAAAAGAGTATTTGAAGATCTCTGAACTTTCAAAGATCTCTGGATTTAGTGTATCGAGAATCAGATACTATGTTAGTAAAGGTATTCTATCCCAGCCTATAAAGGTAAACAAAACCCATGGTTATTATACTCGCGAACACTTAGCGAGACTCGAATTGCTCAAAATGATTTCTAGCAAGAAAAGAATTACATCCATTTTTAAAGAAATCATGAACGTGGCTGATGACAAAGGTATTGTTAGCAACTCAGCGACGCCTGATGAATCTCAGATTGTCAGAAGGAGAATAGTCCATTCCAGTATCGCAATCTTCCGTAAAAAAGGGTATGAGGGTACTACAATAACTGATATCGTTGCCGCCGCCCATATCAGCCGAAATACTATCTATAAATATTTCAAGAATAAAAAGGATTTATTCCTGGAGTGCCTCAATATCACCTTCTCGGAATACAGGGAAAAGCTACCCAAAGAATTACAGTCCGTGCATGACTTAAAAGACACTGAAATGATTCTGCGGAATTTTATCAATATTGCTGAAGCTTTTTCAAGAATATATCCAACATGGAGCGATATGATGAATCTGTTGCGGGCTGCCGCTGTAAAAGATCCTCGCTCTTTCGCGAAAAAGTTGGAAGATGCCTATGATCTGAGAATCCGACCTTTACATGATGATTTTCAATATCTGGTGAAACAAAAAGTATTTCGAAATATAAATCCTAAGATTGCTTCGATTATAACAGCGGGAGCTGCTGAATATATGCTCTATTTCTCTCTGAATGGTAAATTGGACAAGGATGATCGTAATATTACTGAGGAATTTTATGATATCCTGTTTTATGGCCTTTTTAAAAAATAGCAGGCTCTTTTTCGCTTGTGCAACTTTCTAGCAGGGTGCTGAAAAGTCTGCCTCATGGGCTGACCCCGAGCGCGAAATGTCTTAGATTAGAGCCAACGTTTAAGACGGAGGCTGCAATGAGAGGCGATCAAGACACAATCCACGATGCTGAGCCAGGTAACTGCCGAGCCATTAGTGCCTGCTGACCATCCGATCCGGCAAATCAAACCCATCGTAGATAAGGCATTGCGTGAACTGTCTCCCACCCTCAATCGCATGTATGCTCAAACGGGCCGGCCTTCGATACCACCAGAGCACCTGCTCAAAGCTTGTTCGCTCATATGGCTTTATTCAGTGCGCAGTGAGCGCCAATTCTGCGAACGTCTACAATACGACCTGTTGTTTAAGTGGTTTCTCGATATAAATATCATTGATCCTGCCTTTGATGCTTCGACTTTCTCCAAGAACAAAGAGAGGCTATTGAAACACGACGTAGCCAGAGAATTCCTGTTGGTGGTGATCGAGGAAGCGAAGGGGTGCAGGTTGCTATCAGAAGATCACTTTACAGTCGACGGCACATTACTCGAGGCATGGGCATCATTGAAGAGCTTCCGTCCCAAAGATAAAGATGATAGTACACTAAGTGGCGTGGACAGGAATCCAAGCGTGGACTTTCACGGGGAAAAGCGCAGTAATGAGACCCATCAATCAACCACAGATGCAGAAGCGCGTTTAGCTAAGAAGGCACGTGGCAGGGAAGCCCGGCTATGTTTTACTGGTCATGTATTAATGGATAACCGCAATGGCTTGGTGGTGAATGTAGCTTTAACTCACGCTACGGGCACTGCCGAACGCGATACTGCGTTGGACATGTTGAAACAGGTACAAAAAGGACACCGGATAACGGTAGGAGAGGACAAGGGTTATGACACACAAGATTTCATCACCAGATGCCAGTCGATTAACGTTACGCCACCTGTGGCTCGCCGTCAGACTTCGAAGCTAGACGGCCGCACTACCCGTCACGATGGATACCAAATTAGCCAAAAGATACGCAAACGTGTTGAGGAGATATTCGGCTGGGCCAAGATAGTCGGCGGAGCACGCAAACTAAGGTACAAAGGGATTGGTCGTAACCGGCTCTGGTGGGAGCTTACTGACACTGCCTACAACCTGCTAAGGATAGCAAATATTGCCTTGAACGCACCCATCGTAAGTGAACTATGCCCATCGAACTAAAAAACTGCCCTCGGAAGCTCTCTTGGGAGGCTTGTAAAGCCCGAAATAAGGAAAAACATTATTGAAAAATGTACTGAATCTGAAAACTGGCGCTTTCAATAGCCCTTTTTCAGCACCCTTTTATATATTTCTGCAAGGAGATCGATTTTCGAATACAGTCAGACCTTTTTGTGGGCTGATCCCCCTGTCATCCCACAAATTTTGGTCCCGGCTCGTACAGTATTCGGCGTGGGGGATCAGCATCCTTATCATCAAGAGTTCCCTCGATAAGCAGCGCCCTGACGAACCAATATTTTGTTATGCGGCCACGCCAAGTTGTTGATCTAATTCCTTCGCCCTCTTCAGGTCCGCCTTGAAAAAGAACATCCCTACGAAGAAAACAATGGCAGAAAGTACGCTGCTGATAGTGATTACAACAAACATGCTTGACAGATCGAATTTATCCGAGATCATGCCAAAGATTACCGGCGCCAGGCCATTACCCAAAACAAGCTGGAGAAAAGCAATAACAACTCCTGTACTTGTTCTTAATCCCGGATGTGCTACATCCTGGATAGCAGCCAGAATGACCGGCATCCAGACCATAGTTACAGCCGATCCAATAATCAAAACGATCGCTACGGTACTTCCAACCGTCAGAAATACTACAAGGAAAAATACAGCGTATACCAGGAGAGCGATGGCCGGGATGGCAAACCTCGACTTGACGTTCTTTTTGAAAAGCCAATCAGCCAAGAAACCGCCCAATAAATAGAATAAAGCGGATGCCATGACATGTGCGCTGACCAGAGTATTCGAAAATTGAACCGATATATTCCAATACCTTTGCAGTACCGAGGGCCCCCAGGCTGTCACGGCAACAGTTGCAAATGAAGCCAGTGTCCAACCAATAGCCAGCCAGATCAGCGATTTGCTCCGGAATATCTCTTTTACAATTTCCTTCCTGCTCATCTTTTCTACTTTTGTCAACTGGTCGTCAGCCTTTTTGGTTTCAACCAGGGCATAGGTTTTATAGTCCTTCACAAAGAAGAAAAGTATGCTGACAATCAGGCCTGGAATAGCTACAACGCCGAACGCATGCCGCCATCCCCAGGTTGAAGCTATAAATCCCCCCGCCGTCAAACCCAGTGCTATTCCTAAAGGCAACATGGCCTGAAAGACTCCCATCATCTTGCCCCGCTTTTCCCTTGGAAACATCTCTGCAATCATGGTATTCCCGCCGGACACGTATCCCGCTTCACCGGCGCCGATGCCGATTCGCGATGTAAGCAACTGCCAATAATTTGTAGTGATAGCTGCAACCCACGTACAAAGGCTCCAGAAGATGCCCATAATTCCAATGCTTTTTTCCTGCTCCAGCGATCGATTATTGCGCCGGCAGGGATAATTAATATAGCAACAGCCCAGGTTACAATTGACAGCAACAACCCGCATTGAGCGTCCGACAGTGCATATTCCTGCTTTATAAAAGGAAAGATAGATACAATAATGTATCTATCAGCAAAATCGAATATATAAAGCAGTGACAGTAAAACCATCACATAGATCTTCATTCCCCGTGAATATTTTTCGTGTGCAGAGACTTGTTGCACCGCCTGAGATTGATTCAAATTACCAACCTCCTTCAACTTAACTTTTCGGAACCGGACATAACCGCAATTACACGCTATAGCCTGAATAAAAAGGTATGGGCTGGATTATCTGACACATCTCCTGCATTTTTTTCAACCATTGCTTGCATTTCGACTGCCGTATCATTTTGAATTCCATACAATGCCAACGGACTAACAGGCACAAGTAGCCTGGAATCCGTTCTGCAATTAAGTGAAGCAACTCATATCACCTGCTGAAGGTGGCATATGGCACTCACTATCAAATATAAACTTTCTCTATATAAACTCCTGTAACTATTTTCCTCCCCGGACCACTTCATTTTTAATAGGAACAAATTGTACGTGCAGAAAGACCTATGCAATTATGTAATTCGATCACGCAGGGTTTCGAACAGTGGCCACTTGTATCTTAGAATCCAAAGCCGAGCTTGATCTTGGAGAATGATACCAGCACCTGAAAAACGAATCAGCATCATCACACACGGCAGGATTGTGTCGAATTATACGTTCGTACTATGTCTGGTTATACATTCAGTCTGTTAATCTAACCTTCCCATGCAGGCCAATATATTGCATTTCAGCTATATTCCAATACTGCGCAGCACTGATTGAGGCTTTTTAACTATAAGCTCTCTGCGATGGACCTCGATAATTCCGTATTAGTTGGCGGTGCTTTCGCAGCTTTAATGAAATAGCTTAACCGAGATTAGATATCGGTAAAAAGGTAGATTTCGGGCTCTCCATCAAGGTACGGCGCCATAGCATCGGTCATCTCTTGAAAAAGAGGCGCTGACGTATGATTAGCCACTGCCTCTGGATTTTCATACTGTTCGTAGAAAAAGAACAAATCGGGCGGAGCATCCAGGCGTTTTACCACCTTGTACGTTTTGCAACCGGGGGCTTGCCGGAATTTAGGTTCGAATTTCTTAATGACTCTGGCCAGGTCATCGGCGCTACCTTCTTTAGCCGTCATCAATGCAGTTACTGTTATCATGGTTCCTCCTTTAATATTGCCTCGCATGCCAACCAGCTATGCGCACGAAATCTCGCGATATCTGAACTCGGCAACTTTGCCGGAATTATTCAACTATCCCGCTGATCATAGCGCAGCCCAGCATTTCACCTGGAAAAATATGGTTCTGCACATCTACGATTATTCTTTATCTTCATAGCCACCCCCAGGACATTACTCAGTTCTATTAAGATATTCTCTGACTATCTTGTTACCAGCACAAATCGCCAAAGATTCGTTTGAGCCATCTTCAAAATTGCCTGCCGCAACATCACGATAAATTTTTTCTATCAGCAGGCCTTTAGAAAGCCCTGCGGCACCGAAAATATGTATGCCACTAGTGACCACATCGAGTGCAGTGTTAGTACAAAAGACTTTGGCTGCAGTGGAATACTGGAATGATTTTTGCATAGAAGCGGAATTGAATATCATAACACTGCGTGACGTTGCCCTACAGGCTTGAACTTTAGCAAACATATCAAACAGTTTTGCCTGTATCGCCGTATGATCACAGAGTCGCTTACCTCCCTGTATTCTTTGGGTGCTATATTGAAGTGCACAATCATAGGAGGCTTGTGCTGCCGAAGTATAATTAGTACTTGTGGCCATGTTGCACAATAATAAATTAAACTCCGTTATTGCCTCATAGCTTTGCTGGTCAATTATCATCTGATCACCGGGACAAACAACATTATCAAAAAATAACTCACCCTGTGGTAGATCACGATGAGCCATTTTATCCCATGGTTTGCCACGGCTTACGCCGTGCGTATTAAGATCAATCAGACATATTCCACCACCAGCCACGCCCATTGAAGGATCCAGATTTACAAATAATGCACAATTAGTTG
>JBEKCL010000024.1:0-22691 GCA_050014895.1 Dehalococcoidia bacterium | reverse complement strand
AAGAACCTGGTCAGGGGTAGAGTGGGGAGAGCATTTGTAGCCATACGTGACAATGACCTGGCTGCGGAGCTGATGGGCATTAACATATTCAAATACAAGCTTTTTGCTTTCATTGCATGCTCGGCCTATGCAGGACTGGCCGGGTCATTGTTCGCCGCTTATTATGGATACGTCAGCGCTGACCAGTTTACCTTCTCTGAATCCATTTGGTATATAGGCTATATCATTGTGGGCGGGTTGGGCTCAATCACCGGTACGATCTTTGGAGTGGTATTTCTGCAAGTTGTGGAATTCGTTCTCAGGGGTATAGGTCCCGCGATATCCGATATGTTACCTGCAATCGGAGTTTCATTTCTTTCAAGCTCGCTGGTTATGGTATTTGGTCTTATTATTATTCTCTTTCTCATTTTCGAGCCGAGGGGTATATGGCACAGGTGGGAACTGGCTAAGGCTTCAATACGTTTCTGGCCATTCACATATTAGTGTAAATATAGGAGGTGATACTGGATAAATTAAATGCTGCAGGACCAATTGGTAATATATAAAAAGGAGGAGCAATGAAAAAATTCAGTCTGGGTTTAGGTTTATTTCTTACAGTTGTACTTGTGGTGACCATTTTTGTAGGATGTGCTGCGCCTAAGGCCGCAGCGCCCGTGGCGAAAAATGTTACCTTTCGAATGGTCAATCTTGGAGATGCCAGCGGCCCCTATGCTGTGACCATCGGTCCGCAGCTTGATGGCGCCAAGGATTTCGCCGCCTGGGCCAATAGCACCAATTATTTGCCGGGTGCTACTATTGACATCAGCGTATATGACCATGGAATGAAGGCAGAGCAGGCCGTAGCCCTATATAAAGAGGCAGTAAACAGTACTCCCACACCTGTTATTACTAACGGCGCTCTTTGGAGTGACGTGGCTCCCACACTGGGCGGCTTCGCCAAGCAGAACAAGATACCTATCATCGATGCAACAGCCTTAAGGGCAGCTGTAATGCCGCCCGGGTGGTTCTTCGGTTATCAGCCGAGCTACGAAGGACAGGCTGGCGCCTACATCAACTGGATAGTCGACAACTGGAAGGCTGACAGCAATATTCCCTGGATCAAAACACACTACCAGAACAGGAAACCAAGGCTTGCATTAATGGCCTGGGACATTGCACTTGGCCATGCCAACGAATCGGCGGAAGCTAAATGCTATGCAATCTCAAAGGGCGTCGAATGGGTTGGCGCTGAATATGTTCCCCTGACGGTAGGAGATGTAACACCCCAGCTTACCAGGTTGAAGGACAAAGTTGATTTCATTTATATCGGCATGTTCGGATCGGCCTGGCAGGCGGTTCTCAAGAAAGCTGCTGAGCTTGGAATGCGTGACCAGTTCATCGACGTTGGTACCTCCTATTTCTCCCCGCCGGAGATTGCTAAATTTACCCCTGATCTGGCCAATAACAACGGCTCTCTGGGTATTTTCGTATCCAGTTTCGATGCATATCCACAGCAGATCCAAGATGCACAGCTTAAGACCAAATATCCCAAGGAGTTCGGTTCCTATGCAGTCGGCTGGTACTGGGGTGACCTGGCTACCGAGACCCTCAGGCAGACAATCAACAGGGTCGGCATAGACAAAGTAACCGGTCAGACTGTTTATGACACCCTTTGCGCAGGTGGTATCACCAAGTTCAAGCCCATGGTCGCCTGCAATACTATCTCCTGGGCCAATAACTCTAGTAAGGTAAAGATGGACGGCGGCGACTCGGTAAATGTCCACCTCCTCAGTGGTTATGATCCCAAGGTTCTCACTCCTGACACTGCTTATAAAGCCTATATAGACACTAATAATGTACCTATACCTGCACTACTACCCGGCGGCAAAGACATACCTGCTAATTGCGGCCAATAGTACGTAAATAGTGACGTGGGGGACCTGTCGGGTCCCCCACGTATCACTTGAGAATTTGTCATATTATGGATTGGTAATAATGTTAAAAGTAAATAATATTGAAGTAGTATACAGTAATGTGATCCTGACTCTCAGAGGTGTCTCACTCAATGTACCGGATGGCAAGTTGGTTACGGTGGTAGGTGCTAACGGCGCCGGCAAAAGCACTACGTTAAAAGCTATTTCAGGCTTGCTCAAAACCGAACTCGGGGAAGTCACGCACGGAAATATAGAGTATGACGGTGTGCCAATCCAGAAAAAATCTCCTCAGGAAATAGCCGGTATGGGAATAATACAAATACAGGAGGGGAGGCGGCTTTTTGCGCATCTGACCGCTGAAGAAAATTTGAAATTGGGAGCGTATTTAAGAGATAATTCCACTTTGAAGCGTCAATTAGAGATGGTATATCGCCATTTTCCAAGGGTGAAAGATCTCAGGAATAATACGAGTGGATATTTGTCAGGTGGTGAGCAGCAGATGCTTGTGATAGGCAGGGGACTTATGTCCCAGCCAAAAATAATGCTTATCGACGAAGCTTCGCTCGGCCTGTCTCCCATTATGGCGCAATCACTGTTTGACGCCATCGTGAATATCAACAGGGAAGAAAAGATCGGTATGCTGGTCGTTGAACAAAATGTACTGGCTGCCTTAAAAATTGCGGAATATGGATATGTCATGGAGAATGGTCGTGTTGTGTTAGATGGACCAACTGAAAAGCTGAGGGAAAATCCTGACATTAAGGAATTCTATTTGGGGTTGGGCAAGAAGGATGCCCAGAAAAGCTACCGCGAGGTTAAACACTACAAGCGCAGAAAAAGATGGCTTTAATCCCGTAAGGCGTCCTGAAATAATTATTGCTATTTACACATGATGTGACATAAGGACGACCAATGCGGTTTAGTAATAGATTGAAGAGGAGATAGTTTGGCATGCAGAGACCGACAACGACTTACACAGACAAGGACGATGCATTACATCCGTATAGTAATCCGGATTATTCTGAATGGTGGTACTTGGACTGCCGCTTTGATAACGGGTATTCATGTGTGCTCACCTGGCACTGGCTAAACCAATTTATAAAGCCGCATATTCCCACAATTCAGATTTTTACTTATACCCCGGAAGGTAAGCGATACGTCGGTATGGAAGCTGTAGACCCCAAGGATTGCCATGCCAGCGAGAAAATATGCGATGTCAAAATGGGAAGCAGTTACCTGAAGCAGGAAGGCAAGGTTTACAAAATGTCTATGCGCAGCAAGGGTATTGGCTGTGAGCTTACATTTGAGGGCACAGTGCCCGGCTGGAAGCATGGCGATGGTTTAATGTTGCCTGCGGATAAAAATGACATTATCGAAGGATGGGTCATAGCCTGCCCGCGCGCGAAGGTAAAAGGCAAATTATTTATCAAAGACCAGGTTATTGATGTCAAAGGTGATGGTTATCACGATCATAACTGGGGCAATAAAGACTTGTATGATATTTTCAGGGGTTGGTATTGGGGCCGGTTGAATGATCCTAAATACACAATCATTTTTTCAAACACGCAGATACTTGATGGTAACTGGTTACCCAGTCTTTATGTGGCTGATGGTAAATCAACATTACTGGCTACCAATGATTATAAATTTAGCGTGGAGAAGGAAGAAGCAGACCCGAAGACAGGGGAAAAGTACGCCAAAATTATATCTTTGAAATATGACAGCAACGACCTGAAATTGGATTGCCGCCTGGACACCAAAAGTATTGTTGAGCATGGCTCTCTTCCAAAGGTCAATGAATTTAATATGTCCAACTGGCGGTTCCTGGCGGATTACCAGGGTGAAATTACAGTCGACGGTAAACGTGAATCTATCAAGGGCGAAACGATACACGAGAGGCTTCTTTTCAGGTAGAAAAAATGTATTCTAATATTAGTACAATGTCGAACAAAATGATGGTATAATAAATGTTGCCGTGCCTATATATCGCTGATGAAATGGACGTGCATACATTAGCTTTCAAGGTCAATAGGTTATCGAGCATCTTGCACTTAAGGAATGTAATAAATAACTAAAGGAGGGTTTCAAAAGCTATGCCTGAGAGAGTGGGAATAGTAGCGGCTGCCGTGACTAAATTCGAAGCAGCTAAGCCTTGGCAGCATCTTGCCGAGTTGGCGCTGGAGGTGACTGACAAAGCAGTTGAAGCTGCTGGCATTTCATTGAAGGATGATGTAGAAGCTGTTGTTAGTAATTCACAGGACCACTGGGACGGCAGGACAATATCATCAATGCCCATACCTGATGTCACCTGTTCGCACCTGAAGGACGAGTCAAAAGTCGCCGATGACGGAGCTTATGCTGTTGCTTACGGCGCAATGCATATTCTGTCCGGAGATCACAAGCTGGTGCTTGTAGTCAGTCACTGCGCCGAGTCGCACACTGACGGCACGATCATTGAAAACTGGTCCATAGATCATATTTTTACCCGCATGCTTGGTATGGATTACACCATTGCAGCGGCACTGCAGGCCAGGCGGTATATGGACAAGTACGGCATTACACCGGAACAAATGGCCAAAGTAGTAGTTAAGAACATGGGTAATGCTAAAAAGAATAAATATGCTCAGACGTCAGCCACGCTGACTGTGGGTGATGTGCTTAACTCCAAAATGCTGGCCGATCCGATTACAGCTATGGAGAGAAAACCTGTTTCTGATGGCGCTTGCGCCATGATCCTGGCCACCGAGGATATCGCGAAAAAATTGACGAAAAATCCGGTCTGGATAACGGGAATGGGGAATTGCTATGATGCTCATATGCTGGGTGACCGTGATTTGGCCAATTGTGATGCGTTGGTAACCGCATCGAAGAAAGCATACAAAATGGCAGGCATCAAGAACCCGGCAAAAGATATAAGTCTCGTTGAGCTCTCCGACTATTACGCTTATCAGGAGCTTCTGTGGACAGAGGGTCTGGGCCTTTGTAAGCCGGGTGATGGTGGAAAGCTGATCGATAGTGGAAAAACCCAGTTGGGCGGTGAATTGCCTGTGAACCCCTCAGGCGGTTTGCTCTCCGGTGTCCCGGTAACAGTTGCTGGTGCAGAAAGGGTAGCCGAAGCAGTCTGGCAATTACAGGGACTTGCCGGTGATCATCAGGTAAAGGGAGCCAAGGTTGCAGTAGCTCACGGCTGTGGAGGAGTATGTGGACAGATGCATTGCGTTCTTGTCCTCGAGAAAGGAGGCAGCTAGATGCACAAAAATAGGGTTGCCATTGTAGGCATAGGCGAAACCCTGCATAGTTCAAGGCGCCCTTATGTCAATGATGGCGAATTAATCTACGATGCGGTTACGCGTGCGCTGAATGATGCGAACTTAAGTATCCGCGATATAGATTCAGTGGCTATCGGTAACATGGATCTTTTTGAGGGGCATCATCTCAATGATGCGATGTTGTCCCTTTACAGCGGCGCTAACGGTAAACCCGGTTTTAAGATGAATACGGGTGGTACGGTTGGCACTATGACAGTGATCGAGGGGTGGTACCAGGTAGCTTCCGGTATGGCAGATACCTGCCTTTGTGTAGGCTGGGAAAAACATGATGAAGCTACTGTGACCCCGTGTATATCCACAATTACCGATCCTGCCATAGACCGGCCGTTCTGTGTCGGCGCATTGAGCGGTCTTGCCGTGATAGCCATCGATTATATGAACAGGACCGGCTGCACAGTTGAGCATGCCGCCATGGTACGTGCAAATGCGTCCTTAAACGCTGCCAGGAACCCCAACGCTCATCTCCGCGACAAGTACAGTGTTAAGGATATACTCAATGCCAGGATGGTCCTCTATCCATTGAACCTTCTAACCGTGTGTCCCACCAGTCTTGGCGCATGTGCCGTAATCCTTTCCAATGAAAGCAAGGCCAGGAAGATCGCCAAAAAGCCTGTATGGATTAAGGACCATGTGTCAATACATTCGGAATACGGCGGCGCACAGTTTGGCGTTAATGAGCAGCGCAGGACCTCGCATATGGAAGCGGGCGCGCAGATATTCAAAAGGAATGGTATTACCAATCCAAGGAAGGAAACACAAGTATTCGAAATGTACGATCCTTCCGCATATTGCCTCCCGGCCTGGATGGAAGATTTTGGCATATGCGGACCTACAGAAGGATGGAAGATGGTTGAAAAAGGGGCAATTGCCCTTGAGGCAGAATATCCGATCAACCCTTCCGGAGGGACCTTATGCACGAATGCCATCGGCGATACTGCTATGATGAGGGTGGCCGAGGCGGCCCTTCAAATAAGGGGTGACGCTGGTGAGCACCAGGTGACCCGTGAAGTCAAGCAAGCGCTTGCCAGCGGGTTCGGCGGTTCCTATTGGACAGACCTATTTTTGCTGAGTAAGACTACTGATTAATTGGAGGTAATGTAAATATGAAAGAGAAGACTCAAGAAGAGCTGGTTTATCTGGATATGACCCTCAAGATGCCGTTCAAATGGGCTACCGGCGAACCTATGGGTGAGTTTTTTAGGGAACTTAAGGCAAACGGTAAAATATATTCAAATCAGTGCCCGAAATGCGGGCGCGTTTACTGCCCGCCTATAAACGTATGCACCCGTGATCACGCCAAATGCACTGAAAAAGATAAATGGGTTGCCGTCGGACCTAAAGGTACTCTGCTTACGTTCTTTGTAGCAGAGCAGTCATTCCTGGTCCCCACTACCGGCGAGATGTTGAAGGTGCCTTTTGCGGTAGGGATTGTCATGCTTGATGGCGCACCTTGCACTCTACAGCACCAGATGGAAGAGACTGATCCTGAGAAAATTAAGCCCGGAATGCGTGTCGAAGCTATCCTTAAACCTGCAGCGGAAAGAAAGGGCAACATCTTCGACATCAAGCATTTTGTCACTATTAAAGAATAATAGCTTGGAAAGTGAGGAAAAATAATGGCTAACGAAATAAAAAAAGAGCCGATGTTCACCCAAGGGTTTGTAATAATGCCCTATAAATACTCTGTGGGTTCGCTGGCGAGCAAATTTTTCATCGACCTCAGAGATAAGAAAAAAATCACTGCGGCCAAATGTCCGAAATGTGGTTTCGTTAACTTCCCGCCCAGGTCAGTTTGCCCCAAGTGTTTCAGCAAAATTGAAGACCTGGTTGAATTGCCCGGAACCGGGACTCTGGTAACTTTTACCCAGGTCCATTACGATTCAGCCGTACAGGCGGTCAAGCCTCCTTACGCAATGGGCGTGATAAAAATGGACGGGGCCGATACATCAATGGTCCATTTCCTGGGAGATGTAGATTTCAAGAGTCTGAAAGCGGGAATGAAGCTGGAGCCGGTTTTCACTGAAAAGCGGAATGCCAATATACTCGATATAAAGTACTTCAAACCTGTGGGGAAATAGCGTTTCTGGTACAAAATAGCTTAACGGGGATTGAGTAAGCATCTAAGCTGATGATGGATTCATAAGTATGAAAGGAAGGAGGTAGATTTTGTCAAAAGTCATTATTGCAGCGGCAATGGCAGGTTCGGCTACGTTCAAAGCGAACAATCCGGCAGTACCCTATTCACCTCAGGAGTTTGCCGACGAGGCGGAGAAGTGCTTCAAAGCAGGTGCGGCTATGCTGCATATTCATGCGCGTGATGAAGCCATGGGTGGCCTGCATACATCGGTAGTAGAAAAAGTTAAGGCAGTCTACGATGCAATCAAGAAGCGCGTGCCGGACATTATAATTCAAGTTACTTCATCTGTCGGTTCACCGTGTCCGGTAGGCCCTTTCCCGGCGGAATCGGATTGTGTAAATCTGATTAATCAGTTGATTAAGTTGAACATGGAAGCCAGGATAAGGTCGATCAAAGCGCTTAAACCGGAGAGTGCTTCACTCAATACCAATACCATGAACTTCAGCGTTTTGGACCGCAAGACTGGCCAGATAGTAATCGACAACGTTTTCGTTAACTCTTTTGGGATGCTGCAGGATTTCGGCAAAACTATGGAAGAACTGGGTTGCAGGCCTGAAGCCGAGCTTTACGATATAGGCGGCCTGGATAACTGGTTGCTGATAGCGAAGCAGGGATTCTTCAAGAAGCCTTACAATTTCAACTTCGTTTGGGGTGTAGCTGGCGGACAAAAATTCAGGCCTGATGCCTTCACGGCAATGGTACATGCGTTACCACCTGACTCCAACTTCACCACTTGCGCTGTAGGTACAGAGCAGTACCCGGCCATCATGCAATCATGCCTGATGGGCGGCCACATGCGTGTAGGTCTCGAGGACAATACTAGGTTACCTAATGGTGACTTAGCCAAGGGCAGCTACGAGCAGGTTGAAGTTGCAGTTAAAATCGCCTCCTGTTTAGGCAGGGAACCAGCAACCCCGGATGAAGCCAGGGCCATATTGGGTATAAAGAAACACTAGATCAATTGGAATTATATAGAGAAGTGTTACCCCTTGCTTTATTGTTATTGCAAACAATAGTTTAAGCACGGGTTTATTGCAAAGACCTGATTAAGGTTGTTAACAGGTTGGGGGATTTAGTATCGATACTAAATCCCCCAGTGTTACGTAAGGGAGGGCAGCAAAGCTGCCCTCCCTGAATTATAATTCCAGGTAATTCTTAAACTTGCTATGAACGCCATGAGACCTCTGCCTTAACCGGTATGGTCATGGAATCATAAAAATAACTAAAGGAGAGTATCTTGAGTTCAAAAGTAATTATTACGGCGGCGCTGGCAGGCGGAGGTACATTTAAAGCGAATAATCCGGCGGTACCCTATTCCCCCAAAGAGTTTGCCGATGAGGCGGAGAAATGCTTCAAGGCAGGCGCTTCCATGTTGCACATCCATGCCCGTGATGAAGCCAAGGGCGGTGGCCAAACGTCCGACGTTGCTAAAGTGAAAGCAGTTTACGATGCAATAAAACAGCGTGTACCCGATATAATAATTCAGATCACTTCATCGGTTGGGACTCCTTGCCCGGTTGGGCCATTTCAGGAAGCAGATTGTGTAAATCTGATTAATCAGTTAATTAAATTGAATATGGAAGCAAGATTGAGGCCGATCAAGGCGATAAAACCGGAAAGTGGCTCTCTTAATACGAATTCTATGAATTTCAGCGTTATGGACCGTAAGACCGGGAAGATAATATTCGACAACGTCTTTGTTAACTCCTTTGAAATGATGCAGACACTTGGCCAAACTATGGAAGAATTGGGCTGCAGACCGGAAGCTGAAATATATGATATGGGCGGGCTGGATAACTGGCTTCTTATAGCTAAACAGGGCTTCTTCAAAAAACCTTATAACTTCAATTTTGTTTGGGGTGTGGCTGGAGGGCAAAAGTTCAGGCCTGGCGCCTTTGCGGAACTTGTGCATGCCCTGCCTGCTGATTCCAATTTCACTACATGCGGAGTGGGTATAGAGCAGTTCCCGGCGATCATGCAATCATGCCTGATGGGCGGTCATATGCGCGTCGGGCTTGAAGATAACACCAGACTGCCAAACGGTGAGTTGGCCAAAGGCAGCTATGAACAGGTTGAGCTAGCAGTTAAAATTGCTTCCTGCATCGGCAGGGACCCAGCCACGCCGGCTGAAGCCAGAAAAATACTCGGTATAGTAAAATAGGATTTCTGTCACTTATATTGTATCTTGTGAGTTGCAGGCATCATAATAGCTTTTGCAAAGGAGGCGCTAAATGAATTCTCAACAGACTGCTGATTTATATCAGGAATTGGCTGGTAAATTCGGTTACCCACAGGCGAAATATCTGCCTATGATTATAAAGAAAGTTGCATCGCCCGAGCAGGCCAAGATGATGCTGCAACTTACTGCTACAAACGAGCAAATAGCTGAAAGACTGCATATGGACAAGCAAAAAGTCGAGGACGCCATGCAGGAATTGTTTCAGAAAGGAGTTGCTTTCCCGACAAGCAAAGGCTGGAGGTTGGGAAGAATGATTGATGCGCTTCATGATATGACACTAACCAACACTAAATATTGGGATTCTTATGGTGGTAAGGAATATGGCGACCTCTGGAGGAAATTTGAGGAGGAAGAATGGTTTCCCAGTCTTCTTCAGTATGTATCAATGCGTGGGATTCCTGTGACACGGACGGTACCGGCCTGGCAGGCGGTGGCAGATAACCCGGGGTTAATGCCCGAGGAGGATATCAGGGCCATCTTTAAGTCGGCTACGACCATAGTTTCAGTTCCCTGTCCCTGCCGAAGAGAGATTTATGACAGGCAATGCGGTTCCCCTGATGAGATGTGCTTTTCTCTCGGCAGGTCAGCGGAGTATAACCTTAAGCGTGGTGTGGGCAGGAAGCTTACATATGATGAAGCAATTAAGATGATCGGTGAATGCCAGAAGCACAATTCGGTAACGCAAGTGCCGAATTCAGGGGTGACTAATCAAATTGTCTGCAACTGCCATAGCTGCTGCTGCGTGGGATTCCGTTCTGCCAGGCAGTTGGGATATGCACAGACTGTGTTTGCTGCCAGCCGGTATGTGGCTAAAGTGGTTGATACAGTTAAGTGCAGTGCATGTCAGAAATGTATGGAAACCTGTCAGTTCGAAGCTGTGGAAATGAAAAAATACCCCGATATAGTAAAGTGGAAGGCATATATAAACGCGGACAAATGCCTGGGTTGCGGAAATTGTGTAATCAAATGTAATAAAAGGGCTGTCGTTCTTGAATTGGTCAGGCCTCCGGAACACATCCCGCAGGAATTGACCGATATGTATGCGTATGACGATGCCAGTAAAAGCAAGAAGTGAATAAAATAAGTTCAGATGCTCCTTATTGAGGAGCACTTAAGCCGGGGTAATAACAAAGGGAAAATTAATAAGTAATAACGCCGGGCGTGGGGTTTAAGGAATCACTGACCCGGTGGCTTTAGTATTTTCACGGAATCGCCCACTCTCGCACCCAGCAGGGCCGCTGCGCTCCCCTCCCTAAATGACAACTCAAGGTAGTCGTTGCTGCCTATTAATGCCATCAACCCTTTACCTTGAGCATAGTAGCTGCTGGTATTATCGATCCGCTGGTTCCTTATTTCCACACCTGCCCCGCCCGAAGGGATGTCACGGCTCCTCAGGTTAGTTATTAGATTGCCGAACCTGTCTATGTGAATTATTTGCCCTATGCTGTGACCGGTTGCATCCTTGAATGGAATAGGAATGGCAAAGGCATTCAGACTATCTACAGGCTCACCAAATTCACGGAAAGGAATGTCCAGGGATAGGTGTGCAGCAACCGGGGCAAAAATATCCCGGCCGTGAAAGGTTGAACTGACCGGGTGGCGCCAGTACTCCTTGTTTGTGATTGAGACAGCTTCGCATCCCTCTGGCATTACCCGCCTGGCGACCTGGTCCGAGACTGGATAGCTATGAGAGGCCGATAAATCGGAAAGCTCGTGTAAAATGTAGCTGAGGGTGCCGTTATCAGGCGTAACAAATAATGCGGATGGAGTTTTCAGAATTACTGCACGACGGTGACCGCCGACGCCCGGGTCAACCACTACAATATGAATAGTGCCTTCCGGGAAATAATGCCATGCTGTGTGAAGAATAAAGGAAGCTTGTCTTATGGACTGGGGTTCAATAGCATGCGAGATATCAACAATTTTAGCTTGCGGATTAACGCTGAATATAGCGCCTTTCATGCTTGCTACATAACTATCGCTCGTGCCGAAATCGGTCGTCAGCGTAATGACCCGCGACATGTCGCCTCTTCCTCTATGTAGAACTGACTCTGACTATGACTACGGAAAGTACTATGAAAATTACCGCAAGTACGATGGTCACCTGGAAGAGAGTTTTCTCCACCCCGCGCCTGGTCCGGTAAACACCGTCGGACTGGCCGAAGATACCTCCCAGTCCCCCGCCTTTCACCTGCAAAGCCAGAACGGCAATGAGCGCTACCGCTATAACTATCTGTGCTATGGTTAGATAAATTGGCATATCAATTTCCTCCGAGCTTATCAACGATTATCTGCCTGACTACTGCCGGATTGGCTTTTCCTCTTGAGGCCTTCATGACCTGTCCGATAAGGAATGTAAGTGAAGCTTCCTTCCCGGCCCTGTAGTCGGTAACCGCCTTTTCATTATCTGCAATTATTTTATCTATAATTATACCAAGTTCTCCGCTGTCGCTGATTTGTACCAGCCCCTGTTCTTTTATTACTACGCTTGGTCCCTTGCCTGTTTTGAATGTAACTTCGAACGCTTTCTTTGCCAGCGGGCCGCTCAAAGTACCTTTTTCCATAAATTCTAGCAGTTCAACCAGGTCATGCGGTTTTACCTTGGAATCCTCGATCCGAATGTTATCCAAATTTAGTAAACGGGTAAAGTCACCCAAGATCCAGTTACTTATGCCCTTGGCCTTTTTCTGAGTGTCCGCCTCGGTGCCCTTTCCGGTGGCCAATTTAACACACTCTTCAAAGTAATCGGCAAGAGGTTTTGTATCGGTAAGCAGTTCGGCATCATAGGGTGTAAGGTTATACTGCTTCACGAACCTGTCAAATTTGGTTTCCGGCAGTTCGGGTAACCCTGCCTTGAGTTTATCAACCATTTGCCTGCTGAAAGCCAGCGGAGGCAGGTCGGGTTCGGGAAAATACCGGTAATCGTGCGCATATTCCTTACTGCGCTGACTGACTGTTATTCCCTTTTCGTCCACCCAACCTCTTGTTTCCTGAGCAATTCTTTCACCTGAAACCATCGCTTCCCTCTGGCGTTGAGCTTCATACTCCAGCGCGTGGTACACAGCGTGGAAGCTGTTCATATTCTTGACTTCAACCTTGGCCAAGTACTCTTTAGTTCCCACGGGGCGGATGCTGATGTTGGCATCGCAGCGGAAGCTGCCTTCCTCCATGTTGCCAGTGGAAACGCCAAGGTATTGCAGTATGGCTCTGAGCTTGACCAGGTAAAGCCTTGCCTCTTCGGGCGAACTGATGTCCGGCTCACTTACGATTTCCATAAGAGGCATGCCGGCACGGTTGATGTCCACCAGGCTGTAGCTTTCACCTTCAAGGGTACTGCGATGCACCAGCTTGGCAACGTCCTCTTCCATGTGCACACGGGTAATTCCGATCTTTTTTTTCTTGCCGTCAATATCGATGACCAGGTACCCGTTAATGCCCATCGGCATGTCATACTGTGATATCTGGTAGCCTTTCATAAGATCGGGATACGGATAGTTCTTACGGTCGAATTTGGCATGATCGGGAATCGTGCAGTTTAGCGCCAGCGCCGTCATCAGGCTGTATTCAATCGCGCGCTCATTGACTGTCGGAAGCACGCCGGGCATGCCCATGCATACCTGGCATACGTGTGTATTTGGCGGCGAACTCGCATAATCTGTGCTGCATGAGCAGTACATCTTGCTTCGCGTCAGCAGTTGAGAATGTACTTCCAATCCTATGATGGTTTCGTATTCCACGACGTCGGATAGTATAGCAGCATCGCTTGGTCTCAGCAAACATTGACATATCTGGGTAAAAGTTATATAAATATAACAATTTTGTGGTTTTGAATAGAATGCAGGCTGTGCACGACGGAATGGAAACAAAAAAGTTGGACAATATCACGGACAACCTGATATTGTTCATCCCTATTTTTTATCGTAATATAATTGGCCTGGCACATAGTAAGTCTGCCGTGGCACATATCAACACGGAAGTCCGTGCCATGTTCATGCTGGCAAACAACGCGATTATGACGACTTCAGAGATAGGACGTAAATTAGGTGTATCTAAACCCAATGTTACCTCGCTGTTGGATAAGCTTGTAAAGAAAGGTTATATTGAAAGGCTGCCGGATGTAAACGACCGGAGGGTCATTAATATAGCCGTTACAGCGAAAGGCCGGCGGTTTATAGCCAGGAGGATACAGGTGCTAAGGAAGGCAATGAAGGGTAATCTATCGATACTAGAATATGACGAGATTGAGGCCCTGTCTTCTGCATTGGGGACTGTCAGAAATATTATTTCAAGGATGGACGATAGGCATTGAAAAGGCGGACCAATATACGCGGCATATTTGAAGGTGATCGTATGAAAAATGAGTCTTTAATTAAAATTGCGGCAACAACGGTACTTATACTGTCTGTCTTGGCAGGCGGTTGCAGCAGCGGGCCTGTTACGGAACAGCAGGTAGTTGCCAGTGTCCAGCGGGGTGATATGGCTGTCACTGCGCGGTCGGACGGTAACATCGAGATGCCCAATGCCGTGAACCTGTACTTTGATACGACCACGTTTACAGCGTCTTTCAGCTCCAGGATCCAGGAAATATATGTGAAGAAAGGGGACCTCGTTCACGCCGGAGCTTTGTTGGCCAAGCTCGATGACACCGGACAGAAGCTAACGGTTGAAAATTCACAATATGCGTTGGAATCTGCCATCAATAATGTGGTGCAGCAAACCTGCTGCGGAGCCGGAAGGTTTCCCACATTTTATGCTGATTCTGTAGCGCTGTTGCGATATGAATATGCTATCAAGGAGATGACCGCTGCCAAGGAGTTCCTCTCCACAAATGAATTTGAGGAAGCAGCGGAACAGATAACGCTGGCAAAATCAGATATTGACGGCACTCAGTCATACTATACCAACCCGGACTACAAACAGCTCAGGATCCAATATAACGATCTTGACCAGGCGGTTGAATCGAGCCAGGACTTTGCTACGGCCATTGATCGTTTAGGCTCAGAGCTGGATATCATATCCGGTTTGCAGCAGCAACTTACCGCCGGGCAATATGCCAGCGTGATCGATTCCATAGATGACCTGTTAACAAAAATGAGTGATACCCACACTGTAGTAAAAAGGATTACTCATTTGCCGGATAACGGCATGTTCCCCGATACAGCCACCGCTTACACCGTAGTAAGTGAATTGGAAAGTTCTATGGATACACTCCGGGAGCTGGCAAATGCCAAGGAGTTCGATCAGGTTGAATTTTCGGAAAGGTTAAGCATGGCCCGCCACGACCTGGAGTTGAGCACAAAGATACTGGAACAGAATATGTCCTCGAACAGGCTGGGCCTTAATGAAAAGACATTGCGGGATTATAATATCGCTATTCAAAATGCTGTGATCAATCTTGAGCGGTCTAAGGAAGCGCTTTTAAAGACCGAGTTGATCGCTCCTTTTGATGGCCGCGTGGTGGATGTTAATCTGCAGGCCGGAGACATGATAACGCAGCGATATGCTGTAACCGGTGCGCCCATTGATTCATACGTAATCAGGCTGGTTAACACCGGAAACGTGAGAATGGCCGGCCTCGTCGATGAAATCGATGTTGTCAAAATCAAGGAAGGTCAACCGGCGGATGTCACCGTTGATGCCCTTCCGGGCAAAGTACTGAAAGGCACGGTGAGTTTCATCTCGCCCTACGGCTCTACAGAGGCTAGGGGCATTCAGTATTACGGCACGTTGCAGTCCACTCTGGCGACTTACAGGCTTGAAATTACCCTTGATCCGGAGGATGCTGCGTACCTGGCTGGGGGTCAGACTGCAGAAGCCGATCTCCAGGTTGACAAGCACACCAATGTATTGAGTGTCCCTAATAGCGCAGTAATGGGCAAGACGGGCAGCTACTATGTTCGGGTGCTCGTGGATGAAAAAAATAATCTCATTGAACAAAGGCCTGTTCAGATCGGGCTGCAAAATGAATCAAATACAGAGATTGTTAGCGGATTGAGCGAAGGAGAAAAAGTAATTCTGCAGAAAAGCAGTGCTCCTGCCAGGTCTGTTAAGAAATAGCAACTGGAAGATGTTCAGTTTGATCTTACCTGTTTCAAAAATGCGCGGAGGCAATATTTATGGCTAATACGTTTAACGAAAGGATAAAATCCATATTCGCCACAACCCGTAATACTGTGATTTTTATTATTGTGGCTGTGGTTGTGCTGGGTGGCCTTATCACACTCGCCTACCTCGGGTATGACAGCTACAAATATTACAGCACTGATAATGCATATATTAACGCACCTTTGATTCCGGTTGTGGCGTACACGTCATCCCAGATTATTACCCTTGACGTCAACTATGGGAGTTACCTGGAACGAGGACAGAAGATTGCCACGGTTGGTCAGCCCCGGCCTTCCAATGTTGCCGATGTGTTGGGCTCCAAAGACGTTCCGATGGGCAGGGCTAATATTGAATCTCCTGTCGACGGCTATGTAGCTGCTATCTGGGCATATCCGGGAGCCGCAGTTGCACAGGGGTCTCCCATTGTGACGCTTTACGATGTATCAGATACGTGGGTTATCGCCAACGTCACGGAAGCCCAGCTTTATCGCATCGAACCTGACCAGGATGTCGAAATCACTGTCGATGCCCTGGGTGGGGTTAAGTTGACAGGGAAAGTCGTCGGTATAGCTGGAGCTACCGCTGCAACCTTCTCTTTGCTGCCTCAAAATAATACTACGGGCAATTTTGTTAAGGTAGCGCAAGTTGTACCTGTCAAGATTACCATCAATAACCCCGACAATTACATTTTGATTCCCGGCAGCTCTGTCGAGGTCAAAATCGATACCAAGTAATAACAGGTTCAATGCCAAAGACAAGCGAGTCAAAGGTACTTCTTATCGCCATTGCCGGCACTTTCATGGTGATCTTGGATCAGACCATCATGAATACGGCCCTGCCGCATATTATTGCGGTTTTCAATGAGACCACTGACCGGGCGCAGCTAGTCATATCTGCCTACCTCATGGCTACCGCGATCTCCACGCCGTGTGCGGCCTTTCTGGCAGAACGCTTCGGCATGAAAAAGGTCTACATTGCCAGCCAGTTAGGGTTCCTGCTTGGGTCCGTATTGTGCGGCATTGCCTGGGACGCCAACTCACTGATTGCCTTTCGTGTATTGCAGGGATTGGCCGGCGGTCTTGTCAGCCCTCTTGCCATGACCTTTCTCTATCTTACGGTGCCGCCTGAAGACCGCGGTACTGCCATGGGGATCTTCGGCATCCCTATGATGCTGGCACCGGCCATAGGGCCCGTGTTGGGTGGTTATCTTGTGGACTACTGGAGCTGGCGCATGGTCTTTTACATAAATGTGCCGGTGGTGCTGATAGCCGTTGCGCTCGGCTATGCCTGGATTGAAGAGACACCCACCAGCGCCACAACATTTGATTATAAGGGGTTTGTGCTGGCGTCTGTCGGATTCAGTTCGGTCCTCTATGCGTTTTCCTATGCCCCGACCTGGCACTGGGATGACTGGCGTATCGTAACTCTTCTGGTAGTGGGAATAGTATGTGTCCTGGCATGGGTGATCGTTGAACTGAGGGAAAAAAAACCTTTGCTGGACCTGCACATGTTTAAAAACTCTGGTTACGCCCTCGGCATAGGGCTGACCTTCGTCACGACCATCGGGTTGTTTTCACTGGTGTTCCTATTGCCGCTTTTTCTGCAGACTTTGCGCGGGTTGAGGGCGTTTGACAGCGGTTTGATGACATTGCCGCAGGCCGTCGGCGCGATGATAACGATGCCTCTGGCAGGCAGGATCTATGACAAGATAGGACCGCGTATAGCAGTTGTTGGGCTATTCGTAACAGGTATATGTTCGCTTTGGCTCCAGGTGCTCGATATAACGACGCCGGACGATACTCTGAGATGGATACTATTTTTCCGCGGCATGGGAATGGGGCTTTCCATGATGCCCATCATGACTTATGCATTGTCTTCAGTAGAGCAGAGGATGACATCGCAGGCGTCTTCTTTACTTAATGTTTGCCGGACCCTGTTTGGCTCGTTGGGCATTGCCGTGTTTGCCACTCTTCTCGATTCTTTTACTAAGACTAACCTGGCAAAGATGATTCAGACAGTGACCCCTGGTTCTCCCGTGGCTCTACAGGAACTCTCGATGATACAGACGTACCTGATGCAGTATGGTTTTACAATTGACCTGGCGCATAATGAAGCTATTGTTTTACTGTATGAAGAAATATATCAACGTGCAGCTATAACAGCCTTCGAGATGAACTATGTTATCGGCGCGGTTATAGTCTTGCTGGGCGTCATACCCGCCATGTTCCTGCCGTTCGGCAAGTTCAAGAAAGGTGAAGCCACAGTTGACATTGGAGTCTGACCGGTCTTAGATCCATCTCTTTCTGCGGAAATATACAAGCATGCCGATGGCAATGGCCAGCATAATTATAAGAACCACAGGATATCCCCACGGCGAATCATATTCCGGCATGTTTTTGAAGTTCATCCCATAAAGTCCCACTATAAATGTAAGCGGTATAAAGATGGTCGCAACTACAGTTAGCACCTTCATAACTTCATTGGTCTTGTTGCTCATACTCGATAGATAGATATCTATCATGCTGCTGACCATGTCACGTGTATTCTCGATCAGGTCCATAGCCTCAAATACGCGGTCATACACGTCACGGAAATAAGCTAGTGTTCCCTCTTTTATAAGGGGTGAGCCTCTCTTGGAAAGGTCGCTGAGTATCTCCCTCACCGGCCATACATACTGCCTCAACTGCATCATATTTTTCTTGATACCCTGGATTGAACCAAGAGTCTCGCGTGTTGGATTAATTACCAGGGCGTCTTCCTTGTCCTCAATCTCCTCGCCGAAATTCTCGACCGTACCGAAATAGTTGTCGACAATGACGTCAACGATGCGGCAGGCCAAAAAGTCCGTCCCCATTCTCCTTACGATAGAATCCTTGGTTTTTATCTCATCGCGCAGTGGGCCGAAAAAATCCCCCGGGCGTTCCTGGAATGTGATCACAAAATGGGGACCGAACACCAGGCTTAATTGCTCAGTGTTGATTGACTTTTCATCTGAGTTGAAATCCAGCATTTTCAAGATGATCAGAAGGTAGCGCTCAAAATCCTCGTACTTGACCCGATGGTCGGTGTTAATGATGTCCTGGATGGTCAGGGTATGCAGTCCAAAGGATTCACCCAGCGACTCCAGCAGGCTTATATCGCTAACTGTATTGACATTTATCCAGGTAACTCCCTCATTATTACTACAGGCCCGGCAATCATCGATGGTGACCGTTTCACGGAAGCTGTAGTCACTACCGTTGTAGTGGATGATACTTAATAACGGTCCGTCGGTTGTTTTCATATTACTATTCCTTGGTTACAGATAATCCCTTATTTAATTTTAAAGCGCGCCACCTGCGGCTTTTTTAAAAACTCCCATCCGCCCTGTACGCCGCAGCTTAAAGCTCCCAATTCCATATGCAGCATGGCGATGCCGCAGTCCAGCCTTTTAGATACATTGAACTCCATCCCCGTGTTTTTAACTGATAAAGTAATGCTATCATGCTCGATATTGAAGTTCCACGGTTGGCGGTTTGTGGCTGACGGCGCCAGGCGGGCAGCTTCGACCGCTGTCCGCGCCCACTTCGGCCACTGTGGTTCTCCGATGCCCGTGACCATTGAGGAAAGCGGCTTCCTCTGGTGCATGGCGCCGAACCCGGTGAACATTTTCTCTTCGAAAGTCCATTTTTCTATTGTATATCCGACGGGACTGACTGACAGTAATTTTTCATTTCCATCCAGTTTTATCATTGGCGACACTGATTTTGAATTATATGTCAGTGCCACCCAGCAGGTGCCCAGCCCCAGTGATGTGGCTTCCAGTATTATCCCCTCCCCTGTATACCCCATTTTTTCCTGAACATTGGGGTCTGCCATATCGCCTATAAAAGCAAGAAATGCCGGGGCATTTTTAATATTCCCATAAAAACCCAGGGCATTGGCGAAAATATCGTCGGGCGGCTCGGAGACGAATGCTACGCGTGCTCCCGGATAGGGTTTAAAGTCAGAGCAAGCGGCATGAAGTTGTTCCTTGACCTTTGTTTCTATCGGCCTGCTTTTATCGTAGCTCCTCCTGGAGCGGCGTGCTGCTATAGCCGGATACCAGTTGGGCTTGGTCTCTGCCATATTTTTTTCAACCTCAATCAGCAATCATTATGACCTGATGTCATGTGTTAAATGTAGAAGCTCATACGATAATTGTCAAGAGGTACAGGTTAAAACAGGGCTGTAGTGACCTGCCTGTTCAAACTTCAACCCTTATCGCCGCCTGGCCATCGACCGGGCATTTGTACTCGCATAGCCCGCAGCCTATGCAGCGGTCCCTGTTGACTATGGGTTGCAGCAGTTCGGTTTTGCTGCCGTCCGCACCGGTAACCATGACCCTGTTGAGAACGATGGCCTTATGTGGCACCGGGCACATCTCCTCGCAGACTATGCAGGGCGTATTCTGAGACCATGGCAGGCACCGGCTCTGATCGATTACCGCCCAACCCAGCGGGGTTACCTTTTTATCTTCCAAAGACAGAGGAGGAATCGCCTGCACCGGACAAGCCTGGCCGCAAGCATTGCAGGAATACTGGCAGAATCCGATGCGAGGCACGATCACCGGGGTCCAGAAAGCCTCTCCGCCTGCTTCGGACATGGCTGGTTGGATGGCTGCTGTAGGGCAGGCTTTTATACATTCCCCGCATCGTACGCATTTTGATGTCATATCGCTCTCTGTTGATCCGGGTGGGCGGATCAGCCGGGGGTTTTTGCTGCGGAAAAGCGGGCTTAGTCGAAATAGAATGGCGAGTATTGCCGCCGCTCCCAGTCCCAGGAAAAGCTGCCGCCGCTTTGGATCGTAGCTATTAAATTTGGCAGGGGAAGTCGCCGGGCCGAAATCGCTTGTGGCGCAGGGACAGGAGTCCATGCAGTTGAGGCACATAATGCACTCGCCCGGATCGCTGGCACAGCCCTTTTGCCTGTCAATCGTCCCTGTTGGACAGGCGTTCTCGCACAGCTTGCATTTAATGCAGTCTGAATTAACCCTGCGCCGTATCAGGCTGATCTTGCTTGTCAGGCCATAGAATGCGCCAAGTGGGCATATATAGCGGCACCAGAAGCGCTCCGTTATGAGATTCAAAGCTACGATAGCTACAAATACCAGACCGAAAATATAGCCGCCTGGATAGACATGCGCATCGGTTGGAAGTAGCAGTGGACGAATGGCATTATCCAGGCGGCTGATGGGATCTTGCAAAGGCCCGATATTATTAAGTGTTGCTTCCAGCCAGCTTACGGCTGCGTCCAGCCCGGGCCAGACGGCGGTGGCGAAAGTCCGGACCATTATGGTCAACGGGTCAAGGACTATCAACGTGAGATTGGAAAAGGCAGCCGCAGCAACTATTGCTATCAGCACGACATATTTAACCGACCGTAATCCTTGCGGGAGTGCTTTATGCTTTGGTCGCCACCTATTGAATGAAAACCAATCCAGCACCGTGCCGAGCGGGCAAAGCCATCCGCACCAGCTCCTGCCGAAAATTAGCGACAGGACGGTCATAAAGAGAGCGATGACCAAAAACGCCTCGAACGTACGGCTGGATATCAGGTTTGCCAGCATGACCAGGGGGTCCAGCCTCATCAAAAACGGGATGGAGAATAGGAACAGCACCAGGAAGCCGGCGAAAGCTATTATCTGTACTGACTTACGCAGGTTTAGCCAACTACGATTGTTCCATCCACTTTTCTTCTTTGGTTTAACTGCCAAGAGTCAGTTCCTTGATATTGAGCGAAGAGAGGTCGGAAGTCCCCAGACCCGCCGACTCCGCCATCTTGATATTGGGTATGTCATCGGGTTTCAACCCGAAGAGCGATGTGGCGTAGCTGTCGACGGCGACGATATCAGTCCCAGCTATGATTGTGTCCAGCTTGCGGACGTCTTTGAGATCACCCCCGGTTGGCCCGTTGGCTACCAGTATGCGTACAGCATCGATAATGGTAATGGTAGGCCTTACACGGGTGGCCAGGTCGGCGATACGCTGGTGCAGGTTTATATGAAAACGTTGTGCGTTTTGTATGGTGCCCATCAGGTTCTTCATCCCAAGTGTTAAATGTGCAAGACTGTGGTGTTTAGCGATGGGGATATTAATCAGTACGTCTGCCTTGAGGATATCTTCATAAATTTCCCATTTATTAATATCTTTGCCCTGGGGTATATCAATGGTAATGAATTTAAATTTGGACATCATTTCTATTTCCCCGCCCGCTTTCTCCACCTGTTCCTTTATGCCGCTGATAGTGAATCCCGAATCTGCGGTGCCGCCGAATGGATTATCCATCACCCGCACCCTTCCCGCGCCAGCTTCGAGACAGAGCTTTACTACAGTTGCAACCACCCATGGGTTGGTTGTTGCGGCATACTCGTAAGTTCTGATAGCAGGTCCGATATTGGGTTTGAGGATTACATTATCGCCCTTTTTCACAAAACGCTTAATGCCGCCCAGTGTATCTATGGCTTTTCTCACAAGCTCCTCCGGCTCCCCATGTTTGACTACCACGATGTCCGGGTAGCCTGTGGCTTTGCTATCCGGTTCGGGGCTCTTGGGAACGGCAGGAGCAATTGGCATTGCGGTCGCCAGGACAGTGGACTGAGATGGAGAGCAGGCGCTTAAAAAGCGTGCGGCCATGAACGCACCCAATCCAACCAGGGCTATTTTGAGAAAATCGCGGCGGGTGTAGTCTGACATGTAATTATATGTACATGAATTATAGGAACAGATTTGAAATAGGTCAAAACGGAGCAATTTACTTCACGAATGCACTTTGTACACTGCAGTGCGTTGCACTATAATTCTGCCAATACAGTTTCCTAAAGGGTCGATAAATTTTAACGCGTCTACTTCAAGATTATGCCACTCTGATATCTTCGCTAGCTGCTCCTCTAATGGATCGTTAAGTTCCTCAGCCCAGGCATATACGAAAGCCCTAAACAGTGGTATTAT
>JBEKCL010000023.1:0-23591 GCA_050014895.1 Dehalococcoidia bacterium | reverse complement strand
CCGGCGCCACCGGTGCTTTTCACCTGGATGTTGCGGAAGGTTTCCGCTTTATCGCAGGCAACCGCCAAATCGTGGTCCTGCTTCTGATTGCCCTCGTCCTGTCGTTTTTCTGCGTGCCTTATATCTACATGATGCCGGCTCTGGCAGTGGGCACGCTAAAACTCGACCAGAAAGGGCTGGGTTTCCTGCTTGCGGCGGCAGGCGTCGGAGCACTGATCGGCAGCCTGGCTGCCGGGTCGCTTGCCGCTGTAAAACACAAGGGAATCCTGATGCTGGTGTTAGTATTTATTTTCGGATGCGGGGTGGCGCTGTGCGCTCAGTTCCAGTCCTTCCCTCTGGCCATGCTCATGATTTTGTGTGCCAGCGTATGCGGCACAGCCAATGCGACGCTCAACAATACTATGCTTCTAATGGGCACACCCCCCGCCCTGCATGGCCGTGTCATTAGTATATTCACTATGACTGCTGCCCTCACTCCTATCGGTGCACTTCCTATGGGGGCCATGGCGGATTCTATCGGGATTCCCTTAACGTTTCTGATAGCGGGTTCAATCGCCATTTTGTTTGCTATCCTTCTATGGTTATTTGCTCCTGCCATAAGACGGATGTAATGATGCAATTTGCAAGATGTTATAATAGCAACCGAACAAATAAACGATAACAGAGGTTCAATATGAGGATTAAAAACACGTCATTTGTCATATTACTGGTAACGCTTGCTCTCGCCTTAGTATTTACTTCAGTGTCATGTTCATCTGAGACTAAGTCCCCCGCGGAACAGAAGGTTCTTAAACTCGGTTGTTTAATGCCTTTCAGCGGTCCTGCAGCTATGTATGGCGAGAAGGGCAGGCAGATCACGGATATTTACATCGATCTAATCAATGAAGACGGCGGCGTAAAAATCGGCAACGATACTTATAAAGTTGAACTCCTCTGGGGTGACGACCAGTTTGCCCCGGCCCCGGCAGCCGCCGCGGCCAGGAAACTTATCTACGATGACCACGTTATCGCGATCCTGGGTTATATTGGTCCCGGATTCTCCGCTCTCAGCCCTGTCACCAACCCGGAAAAAGTGATCCTCATTTGCCGGGATGGAGGTGTCATCTATGATCCGGTCAAGGATCCTTACGTTATCTTCGGCTCGCCTACGGGCGAGGTTACCCTGAACCAGGCGCTTGCTGCTATGCAGGCGCATCCAGATTTGCATGTGCTGGCGTGGACCGGCACTATGGATGACCTCCGCATGGCGGAAGCAGCCTTCAAACCGGTTGATACACGGATTGAGAAGGAATTCGGTATCAAGAGCCTCCGGATTTATTATCCGGTGGGTACAACAGATTTCACCCCTTACCTTACTAAAATGAAGGAACAGGGTGCGCAGGTAATCGATGTAGGGGGTACGGTCCTGGAAGTAGGGCTCATGGCCAAGCAACGGTGGGAGATGGGATATAAATGCCCGATTGTTCAGTCGTCAGATAACCTGTTAGATATAATTTTCAGTATCTGTGGCAAGGACGCTGCGCAGGGCATTATGGGCAACCGCAATAATCCAATGGAACTCAAGAAAGTCGTTGTGGCACAGAAATATCTGGACATGACCCAAAGGATAGTGGAAGGGTTCCAGAAGAAATATGGTAAGCCGATCGATAATTATGGTGTGTTCTCAATGGTCATCACGCACCTCTCTCAGTATTTTGAGTGTGCGCAGAGCATCGGCAGTACAGATCCGGACGCTATGATGAAGGCATTTAAAGGGGGTACACTTGATTCATTCTTAGGGAGATATACCTTTTCTGGTACCAAAACTTATGGAGCGCCCGTTGTCTTCGGGTATCCCTGCGCTATGGGTGTCATTCAGGGTGATAATGATGTTTATATGGGCGAATATCCGCTGACAGACGCTGATATGTGGTATGACTATTTCAATGTTAAATAATTAGCTGACATTGTCTTGTTTAAACGGACGCATACGGAAACAATAGGGCCTAAAGCTTGAATAATGTAAAAAAACGGCCCCTTTTTAAAAGGGGCCGTTTTTTTGGTTGTTTACACTTATTTCTTTGTTTTGTTATCGAAAATGTTCGCCAATTCACCGAACTGAGTGGCATGCATAGACGTCGCTGTCTCGAAACTCAAAGCCGCATCCAGAGGCGATGACATACTATTATTTATGACCAACTTAATACCCTGTGTCACTGCCGCGTTAACCGAAGCGATTTCTTCAGCCAGCTTCCATGCTTCCGCCATAAGTTCGCTCTTTGGATAGACATGCTGCACCAGGCCTATTCGCAATGCTTCCCTGGCATCTATTCTTCGCCCGGTGTAAATTAGTTCTTTGGCCATCCCTGCCCCTACCGCACGCGGAAGCCGCGAACTGCCGCCCATGTCCGGTACGATTCCCAGTTTAGATTCGGGCATTGCGAAAACGGCATCATCGGAGGCAAGACTGATATCGCAAACCAGTAATATTTCGATGCCGCCGCCCAGGCAATAGCCATTGATTGCGGCTATAACAGGAACGGGCAATTTTTCATACATGGTCAGGGAGTTTCTGCAATTTTCCAGGGCATCATGTACGGTGCGTGCATTCCATTTATCCAGGATGCTTTCTCCGGGCTGCATTGATTTCTTCAGGTCCAGACCGGCGCAGAAGGCACGATCGCCTGCGCCCGCAATTATTACTACCCTGATTTCGCTGTCATGCTGGATGTATTCGGCTGCTTCAATCAGGCCGCCTATAAGCTCTCTGCTGATTGCATTAAGTACCTGCGGCCTATTAAGGGTTAACAGTGCGATATGATTTTTCTTCTCGAGTAGAACATCTTGAAAAGCCTGCATCAGTTTTCTCCTTTAGTAAAGCTTTTTTGTTTAGCGCATTATACCATTGCTGGAGAGTCAAGCCCGTTGAAATTACTTGGCAGATTCAAACTCAGCGAAGGGTACATCAATGTTGGTCAATGGGTACTCCCCCAGGTAAATATTTTCCTTTCCGTTCCATATGCCCATGGCACAGGGATGTCCGAAAACTACATCTGATCCGTAAAATCTCTTTCCCGTAAGTTTATACCTGCCAAGGAATGTGTCGAAAGTTCCGCCCCTCAATGTTTTCATCACTATATCAGGGTCTGTAGTGCCGGCTTGCTCCAATGCTTCGAAATACTGTCCCTGCGAATTTATGGCCGACCCTCCGTACGCGCCCGTGAACATATCTTTCTTGTACAATTCCCTGTACCTGTTCCATATTCTTTTCGCCATATCGATGTATTTTGGAGCCACTACGACCTTTTTCAACTCCCATGGTACGGGGTAATCGCTGACTATATTTTGTATAGCTTCCTCGCTGCCGCCGATGCCCTTCATGATATCGGGATCCAGTGCGGCCGCAATCTGGCAGATTGGCCATTTGTAGCCCATTTGCCACCTTTGCTTGGCCATCAGACCGACCTCCAGAGGTGATCCTACGCAATAGATTATTTCAGTGCCCTGCTCAGCCATTTTTGTCAGGTACGGTGTGAAGTTCAATGTTCCTTCCGGGTAATACGCTCTTATGCTCTTAATTCCAAACTCCTGTAAGAGCTTAGCATCTGTAGTAGCGAAGGTTGCATCGATGTTGTGTTCTCCCGAACTGGGCCCGGTCCACGCCAGAGTATGGTACTGTGGAAAGGCTTGCATAGCTGCTATTGCCTGATATATGGTGATCTCCATGGAGGGGAATCCGTACATCACGTAAGATTTCTCAGGTGGAGAGGGATCCAGTCCTCCGATGGTGCCGATGTTCAGGATCACTTTTTCAGGGTTGGTGATCTGGGTCATGGCCGCTATGCCCAGGCCGAAATAGCCCACGATGGCTGTGACGCCATTATCATATATGAGGTCCCTGGTTGCTGTCGCAGCCGGATCGGGAGCAAATCCGTCTTTGAAGATCATCTCTATTTTGTATCTGTCCTTCCCCACAATGAGGCCGCCATCTTCGTTGATCAGGTCGGCATATATCTCCATGGCAGGCCTGATGTTTTGTCCCCACAGTGCAGCGGGCCCGGTAAAAGGCATAATGCATCCGACCTTAAGCGTTTTTTGTTCGACAGGTGACTGCGGCGTTGGGGTGCAGGCCAGTATAAAAATGAGACACAAGTAGACCGGAATTATTGATATGAAGGCCAAACGTTTTCGGGCCATCTAATACAGCCTCCTTCCCGGTTTATTGTTCAGGGCAGCGATTCGAAATCAATAGCTACGACGGTGGCATGCGGTTCAATCACGGATTCCGGTACAGTGATTACCAGGTCGCCCACGGGGTCGTTGAAGTTCATCAATTCTTTACGGACTTGGTCCAGCACGGTAATCCTCTTTGCAAATTGCAGTTCTTTACCCGAGCCCAGAACACGAACTGATTTGACCTTGTTAACATGAACAGAACGTACCGTAATCGACTCGTAGGGTTTGGCCAGCAGGTGCAGATAAATAGTATTTTCTTTCTGTGTAGAGGGGCCGTAAAATTGCCATGTTTCAAGGCCCGGTTTGGTACCTGTTATGCTCTCGTGGTTTCTCGACATCCAATCAGCGATGGCATTCAGACGGTCGATTTGTTCTGGCGGCAATTGTCCGTCGCCCATCGGGCTGACGTCCAGGAGTAGATGACCTCCCTTGCCTGCGACCTCGCAAAGAGTCTGAATGAGCTCGGTAGCTGATTTGTATGATGGATCATCCTTGTTATATCCCCAGCTATCGTTCATCGTTATGCAGATTTCAAAGGGGCGGGATGGTGGTTGGGCCGGGATGAATTTCTCAGGTGTATCGAAATCTCCCTGCCCGTATAATCGGTCATTGATCTTTATGCCGGGTTGGAGCTGGCGCACCATCGCACCCATCTCTTGAACCTTCCAGTCGGCAGGCTTATGCTCAAACTGCCCATCGAACCAGATTTCATCGATCTTGCCGTAGTTGGTAAGTATCTCACGGACCTGGCCGAACATGAAATCAAGGTATCTCTGCCATTGGTCAGGTGGGGGTAAAGGCGCTCCAAAGTAATAATGGTAAGGTTTGTCCGCCTCTGTAAAAGCGGGATAATCCGGGGCGTGCCAGTCCTTCATATTAAAATATAGGCCCACTCCCATCCCTTCCGCCCTGACAGCATCGACATACTCGCGCACCAGGTCCCTGCCCACCGGTGAATGCATAACTCCAAAATCAGAAAGTTTAGTATCGAACATAGCATACCCGTCACCATGCTTGGTGGTCATTACGGCATACTGTGCGCCCGCTTTCTTGAGCAGCTTTGCCAGGGCAACCGGATCCCATTTTTGGGGATTGAAAGTTGCGGCACTGCTCTGGTATTGTTCGACTGTCATATTCTGGCAGTATGGCATGGTGAACGTCCCACCTACAAGCGGCCATGATATTTCAACACCTTGCTGGGATGAATGCGACCAGTGAATGAATATACCGAAGCGTGCATCTTCCCATGTTGTAAAATTGTCGCCAACGTATTCGTTAACTGATTGTTTCTTCGTACCGGGTTGCGGCGCACATCCCTGCACGATGAAAGAAAGCGTCAAAATGCAGGAAATTAAAATTACTGCCGGCAAGAGAAAACGGCGCTCTGATTTTCTATGCGTCATCCATGTAATCCAAGCTGTAAAGTGGCGAAAATTAAGTTTACGCATGCTACTTCCAAAATAACGGGTAAAAACACAACCGGTGAGTCCGCACGTACGTTTGGGCGCGTGTAGCTATGATAAGTGCAACAACGGTCACTGTCAAGCGGTGCATCTGTTGTTATTCCCCTGTATCAGCGGCCCTTGTTTGCCCTATATTTTTTCGCCTGAAAAAATATAGGGGGATGGCAATTGCCAGCATGAGGATGCTGAATACCTGAGCCTGCTGAAGGCCCAGGAAGAATTCATTATCGTCCCTGAATATTCGGGTAACGAAGTCTCCGAAAGCGTGCATCATTATAAAGAGCAGCAGAAGTGATCCCTGCGGTTTGAGATTTTTACGTGTCAGCCAGAGCAGGATGAATGTAAATGAGTACCATATTATCTGGTATAGCTGCACCGGATGAAGCGGGATGTCCAGCGGGGCGCGTGAGTGTGGGTCAGTATATATCACTGCCCAGGGCAGGTCGCATGGCAGGCCATAACAACAGCCGTTGAAGAAGCAGGCCCATCTCCCTAGCGCCATAACTATCGCCATATCCATGGTTATAACGTCGCCCATGTACCAGAAGGAATACTTCTTAAGTCTTGCATATATAAATATCAGGATGAGGAAGCCGATGATTGCCCCGTCCAGCCTGGCGCCGGAGAGGCTGAGCATCCTGGCAGGGACTTCCGAGTAGTAGTCCCATTTATCCCAGAAGATAAAAAGCTTGCCGAAGACGGCTATGAAGAGTAGTGACCACAGGTAGATGCGTACTGCTTGAGAGCGGGGAAGTCCAAGCCGCTTGGCTTCCAACAGAAGGACAACAAAACCAATAGCCAGTGAGATTATCAGGATGAGATTGTACCAGCGGAATTGGAACGAGCCAATAAGGCAGAGCACGGGATCAAGAGTGATCTGCATTGCCTATTATAATCCGTGCGCCTCTGTATTTCTTCGTGTGGTTATTGGGAACCAGCCGTCATTATGGATTGACCGTTACTCCAGCCACCACGGTCCTCTCTACCTTGATGTCCTTGATTCTGTCCGGATTGACCTTGAAGGGGTCCTCTCCAAGCACTACCAGGTCGGCGCGCTTGCCGGGCGTAATGCTGCCCTTGATTTTCTCCTCGAACTGAGCGAAGGCAGCGTCAATAGTATACATACGGAGTGCCTCTTCCACTGTAATGCACTGGTGAGTTTCAAAGCCTTCACGGGTAACGCAGCACTGGATAGCATGCAACACATCTTGTGACTCGACTGGACCGTCCGAGGCCCCGGACACTGTAATTCCGGCATCCAGCAGAGACCGGAAGGGATATACTATACGGCAACGTTCGATTCCCAGTCTCCGGGGGAGCCATTCCTTTTCCGAGTGGATGAACATTGGCTGTGTAGAAACCACGATACCCAAACGTGACAATTCCTTAATTGTCCATTCATCCATTATCGATGCATGTTCGATGCGGTGGCGACAACCCTGGCGTGGGAATTCTTTAAACAACCGTCCATAGAGCTCCGCACACAACCGGTTCGCCGCATCACCGATGGCATGTATACATACCTGCCACCCGGCGTTATGTGCTGCTGCCATACGCTCGTAAAGCTCTTCGGGCGGATGCATTAACTGGCCTTTCCCGCCAGGTTTGTCCGAAAAAGGCGCAAGCATATAACCTGTCGAGGAACCGAATGTGCCGTCTGCGAAGAACTTTACTCCCCCCAGTCGGTTGGATGCGGTTGCCAGGGACGTGTTTTTAAGTGCATCCAGGCTGGCGATATCGGCTGTTATAAGGAGCGAATACAGGCTCTGCGGGCAGTGCTCGCTGAAAAGCTGCATGGCCATTGTATCGAATGCGCCTATCGAACCGGCCGGGCCTTCTTCCCCCGTCTGCAGTACTACGCCGAGCGATGTCAGTCCCTGTGAAGCAAGACGACTGAAGGTATTACGGGCACCTTCGATCAGCGCCGGCATTTCCGGCATGGGCATTGCGTTCAATATAAGCTGTGCCGCTGTCTCGCGAAAAGCACCGGAAGGGTAGCCGTCAGCTTCCCGTTCTATCGTGCCTGCCTCCGGATCCGATGTTGAAGCTGTAATCCCTGCCACCTCGATAGCCCGTGTGCTGGCAAAGACCGAATGCCCATCGTGTTTAAGGACAATGATGGGCCTGTCCCTGCTCACTTCGTCAAGATCATGCCTGAGAGGCACCCTCCTTTCCAGCAGGTTTTGCTCGTCGAAATTCAAACCGATAAGCCAGGAGTCATCGTTTTTCTTAGATAGAACACTGCGCAGCTCCTGCTTCAATTCACCCATGGAGGCTGCGCTGCCGAGGTCGCAGTTGATGGAGAAATAGATTACCATTATTGGGTGCAGGTGAGTATCTATGAAACCGGGCAACAGTGCTCTGCCCCGCAAATCTATTTGCTCATATCCTTTTTCCAGCGCCGCTGCACAGGGGCTCTTTTGACCGGCGGCGATGATTTTGCCGCCCTTGACCGCGACTGCTTCTACTTTTGGGCAGGATGTATCCATTGTGCGGACGATACCATTAAAATAGAGTTGTCCCTGGTCTGACATACGATCCCTCCTTTATTTAACCGGGACCACTGATCCCACTGCCATCAAAAGGTATGCAATGAAAACGACGACGCATATAAACACATTACCCCATCTCCCCATACTGAATTCCGGCATGATATTGGCGTTCTCCTTGCGGCTGATAAGCAGCGCAGGTGGTATGAGCAGGGCCATCAGGACTGCCATCGCCCCGCCGGCGTAGCGCATATATTCTAGGAAACCTGCCAATCCCAGGATCGCCATGATGAATCCCGGCACGGTAGCCACAAGCCAGGATAACCTGTAACCCCAATTCAGCCTCTCGACGATGACTACAGCCAGCGCGTAAGCTATGCTCCAGTAGCTTGTCAGCAGCCCCAGAAAAGCGAAAATTGAGCCGAGAATGATTGCCCATGTGCCCACCGCGTTGCCCCACCCTATTATGGCTACCTCAGTGACCGGTTTGGAAACCAGGGATGCCATGAAAGAGATGACTATCGTGAAAACAAGGTTGATAGTTAGGCCGAGAACCACCGCACCAGGCACAAGTTTTTTATTCCAGGACAGGCCTTCCGCTGCCTGTGGCACTGAAAACAAGCAGGTCAGGCAGAACATGACCATGCCGTACAGAGCGAGTATTTTCATGGAATCCCCTGTCCACAGCGGTAGCGTGTTAAACGGGTAGCCGAAGGAAATGACCGACAGTACCAGCAATACGACGGCTATGCTGATGATGGAATATTTCTCGCTGATGCCGACAGCCTTAAGGCCCAGGGCTACAATGCCGGCGGCGACTATATAGGTGATAACCTCACCCGCCCACAGCGGAAGGCCGGGGAAAAGGTTTCTCAGCAGCTCGGCGCAGCCGACGACATAGCCTGCCAGCAACGCGTAGAAGGTAATCAGAACCATGATAAATATGATCCAGGTGAGCGCCTTGCCCCACCAGGTCTTTTTGAAGACGTATTTGCCGAAAAGCTCAACCAGTTGCTGTGGTTTATCCTCACGCAGTACTACTTCCACTACCATCAGGTGCAGCAGCAGGCTGAAGGCGTAAGCCGCCACGGCTGTGATAATAAGCTCGACGATGCCGTTCAGCGAGGCCAGGTAGGGCACAGCCATTACACCGCCGCCAAAACCCAGCCCCGCCACTACCGATGCCGCTTCAAATAGCGTCAATTTTCTGGACCGTTCAGTCATTGGCTCCCCCTTTCATTACTAATATTGGTGTGGCTTGTTCAGGTTTATAGGTCATCTTGCTGACAATCCACATCAGTATCAAGCTGACCGCCAGGCTGATGATAATAGGTTCGAGCCAGGGGATCTCGATAAATTGTTTAATGGCGTAAAGGGCGACGCATACTATTGTGGAAACTATGCTGCTCACGATTGCCCCCTGGCGGGTGGCCTGTTTCCAGAAGAAAGCAGCCATGGACGGGACAAATACAGCTGATATATAAACTGCAAAGGCGAGCAGTAGTATATCGAAGATGCCGCGCATGAACAGCGCAAAAACAATGCCGAGCGCACCCACAGTGACGATGACTATTTTAGCCCACAGAAGCAGCTTTTTCTCACTCGTTTGCGGGCGTGCAGCCTTGATTACATCATTGGCTACAGTTGTGCCGGCAATGAGCAACGCGACCGAGGCCGTGCTCATCATCACTGCCATCAAGCCGGCAAGGCATAATCCAACAATCCCGGGAGGGAGGAATTTTACGATCATAGCCGGGATTACTGCATCGGTGGAGCCATAGGTGGACGCAACCTGGGGCAGCAGGCTGATGCCCAGTATGCCAAGGATCACCACGATAACGGACCAGTAAAGATAAATCCCGGCTGTTACGAACAGCGAGTTTTTTATTACCTTGCCGCTTTTGGCGGCATTGGCCCTCTGCCAGAGCCCGGGATCAACCATACAAAAGCAGAAGTCGATGATCCAGATGGAAACAAGGTAGACAGGAGATACGCCTCCCACCGTTCCCGCTTGTGTAGATTGCCAGTTACTGACCAGGGTTGCCATCCCGTCGCCTGACAGCAGTAGCACAGGCATGATCACGCCGATGCTGACCAGCATGATTATGCTCTGTATCAGGTCGGTATAGGCTACTGCGAACAGCCCGCCCAGCACGGTGTATATAATCATGATTACCCCGGCCAGGATGATTGAGGTGGCATAGGTGAGCCCGAGCGATTTGCCAACCGCAGTAAATATAAGTCCAATGCCGATTATCTGCCCGCCGAATAAGGCTATCACGGTGATGAACATAGCGGCGCCGCAGGCCAGATTGATACCGCTGCCGTAGCGTTTATAGAGGGCATCCGGTATGGTCCAGATGCCCAGCTTGCGCAGCCTGCTGGAAAGCAATCCAAAGACGATTAGCCCGGCGATATAGCCGAACCCGGCCGTCACGAAGATGATGCCCATTTCATAGGCTTTTGCGGCCTTGCCCATGGTGGAAGCTGCCCCGATGGCTGCTCCTACTAGTGTGCCGATCATGACTACGTAGCCCAGGGATTTACCAGCTAGGGCATAATCGTCCAGATTCTTTATCTTACGCTGGAACCAGATGCCCACACCTATCATCAAGAGCAGATAGACGGCTATAACGCTGATATCGATCCAGCTTATATCCTGCATTAAAGCACCCCTCCTTTCACTTTACATCTGCTACAGCTTCATAACTACCGTTGGCCTGGTAGCGTACCTTTCCAGCGCAACCTCGTCCATCTCTACACCCCAGCCCGGACCACGGGGCACCGTGACCCGGCCATTGCTGAAATCTATGGGCGTGATAATAAGGTCATCCTCGTACATCACGTTGCCGAAAAGCTCGATGGCGTGGCCTAGTGAGCGGTAACGCGCTGAAGCCAGGTGGATCATCATGGCGTCGGCAATGCCCAGGGCCTGGTTATGAATAACCACTCCAAGGCCGTACTCTTTTGCAATATCGATGGCGTCTAGCGCATTGGTGACG
Source organism: Dehalococcoidia bacterium (assembly GCA_050014895.1). Lineage (GTDB taxonomy): Bacteria > Chloroflexota > Dehalococcoidia > GIF9 > UBA5629 > JAFGLP01. The sequence continues at coordinate 12,422 of JBEKCL010000023.1, read as the reverse complement.
CCGCCGGGTCGTTCGGAATTCATGCCGATAATACGAACCGCTTTCAATTCGAGGAGGGTGCGTATATCCTGCAGGGAGAAGCAGCCTTCATGACACATCAGGGGTATATTAACTCTCTGTTGCACATATCCCATACCGATGAAATCGGTAGCGCCTACAGGCTGTTCGGCAATTTCAATATCATATGGTTCTATCGCTTTTATTGCCTCGACCGCATCCATGGGGTGGTAGGCCTGGTTGTAATCTACCCGTATGTGAGCTTTTTTCCCCAGCCGTTCCCTGACAAGCCGCACGATCTCTGCATCGCTCTTTACGCTTTTGCCCAGCTTAAGTCGAATTGTGCCGTAACCGGCCTGCTGCCAGCTGTGTGCCATATCTGCCATAGCCGGGGCATCCATAAGCGGGACCAGTGCGCCTGTATCCAGCACTTCAGCCTGGCAGCCGCCCATTAATTCACAGACCCGCTTGTTATTGATTTTCCCCATCAGGTCCCAGCAGGCCATATCCAGCAAACCTTTGGCAGTCTCGTTACGCGCCACGTTATTGTTCATGCGGTTGCGGATATCTTTATAATCAAAGGGGCTATGCCCCAGCACGTATCGATAGAGCGCTTCCTGTATAGCGATGATGATCTGGTTAGGACTGACTCCGGTTTCAGGCCACCAGACGAACTGCTCACCCAGCCCGGTATGACCTTCCTCATCGGTCATTTTACAAATTGCGAAATCGCCGCCGGGCCAGTCCTCCTCCGCCGGTATCGCCATACCCAGCCCACCTGCCTGCTGCATAGCTTCCCGTACTATCTGTTTGAAGGGAACCTGCAGCGGCGTAAGCTCAATGCTGATTATTTTTGGCCCTTTGGTTGCCATCTCGTTTCTTGGCATACACCCTCCCCTCAATAGTTAACCTGATTGCAGAATTGATATATTCTAATCTATTACGGAGGGGTTTGACTACTGCGGCCATTGACGCAGCAAAGATAAAAAGGTATATTACGGTAGCTTCACCGAGTGGCGAAATACGGTCCGGGGTGAATTATGAAGGAAGAAAAAGAGGTTGCTGCCGTCAGGGATTGGAAAAGGTACCTGTCCGTATTATTACCTGTAGTACTCCTGATAGGGTTCGCAATAGTGTTTTCCGGCTCTTCTTCCAGCAGTGATTGCGGACCTTCAGACTCCGATTGCAGCAGTTCGAGTGCGGACCTGGGTGGGGCGTGTGGGGAACCTGCCAATGTGGATAAAAGCGGGACCATCAAAATGCTGCAATCGCTCAGCATCACATCGGGCCAGACCGACATACGCTGCGGCTATGGCGTGAGATGGAAATACAACTGGTCAAAAGAAAAGAAACCGCCCAAGACTCCCAATGTGAGTATCTCAGTGAGCGCTCCCAAGGGGGGCTCTTCCAAAGTCAATAAACCGGATCCGGGTGGGCCGGATGGCTGGTCGGGTACCTATATTGTTGCAAGAGGTAGTGTAGGAGGAAAGGACCCTATCCCCGGCACTATCAAGGTTACAGCTTCCTTTACGCCGGATGTGACGACGCTCCTGGACTCTGTAAATATAAGCCTGCACCTTGTCTACTCAACGGTTAAGAAATAGCAGAGCTGCCCAGTTCCGTAACCGTGGCATTTATCCTGAACCTGAAAAGGACAGAACCCGCATTAAATATGGAGCTAATCAGTTGCCCCGGGATATTTGTGATTTTACCTTTTCGAACTCCTCTTCTGTGAGAGTGTACTTGCTGAACGGGAAAAAACTCAGCAGGACCATTGCCGCCGGAAAGATGCAGAAAATGATACGGACTCCTGTACTCACGGTCTCAGGCTGAGTGCTATCGGCTACGAAACCTGAAAGTGCCAGGGCAAAGCCCACGATAGGCGGACCCACCGAGTAGGCGATCTTCTGGCCCGCCGACCACATGCCGGAGAAGACACCCTCGCGGCGCAGGCCGGATTGCATCTCGTCATATTCGATGGTATCAGGGAGCATCGAGAAGGGGAAGAGTTGGAAGCTGGAAAAGCCGATCCCTGCCAGCAAGACCTGAGCATAGAAAAGCCAGAGCAACGAAGGGCTGGTGAAGAAAAGTGATCCCATCATCACCGTAAATACAGCCAGCCCTATATAATATGACTTGATCTTACCAAGCCTCTTACCGACGGCAAGCCATACCGGGATAAACAGGATGCCGGTGACCAGGAAAATGGGGAAGGCCACATTCATTGCGGTCTCGGGCAGGGCCATGGCATATTTCACGTAATAGATGAATCCTGCCATCAGGACGCCTATGGCCAACGCCTGCAGGAAATAGCTGGACATAAGCATGACGAAAGGATAATTTTTAGCAGCGATCTTGATCTGCTCTTTCATCGAAGGCATTTCCTTTTTGGGAGGAAGACTGGGTGCCTTTGCAGTACCCAAAAAGCAGATGAAGCAGGTAATAATGATACCCACGCCGAAAATAGCGCCCATGAATTGATATCCCGGGGGCCCTCCCCCGCCAGCCTGCACCAGGGGTAACGCCAGGGCACCCGCCAGCAATGCGCCAACAGAGGCAAAGATCATGCGGAACGACGTTATCGACATGCGCTCGTTATAATCGCTGGACATCTCCGGCACCATACTTGCGTATGGGACGTTGACAATCGCAAAAACGGTGCAGCCCAATAGAAAGAGAATTGAAACTTGGAGTGCGTTTGCGAATTCATTTCCGTAATTCGGAGCAATGAAAATGGCGAAGAATGTTATACCGAAAGGGATGGCTCCCCAGAGAAGGTAAACGCGCCTCCTGCCGAAACGCGAACGTGTAACATCCGAGATTGCCCCCATAATTGGGTCGGCGATTACGTCCCACAGCTTGGGGATAAGGAGCATCATGCCTGCAAGTGCTGGATTTACACCTACAACGTTTGTAAGGAAGAAAAGCAGGTACATCCCGGTTGTAACGATGAAAAGGTTATTGGATATATCGCCGATGCCGTAACTCAGCTTAATGGAGAACGGAAGCGGCTGTGTTTTTGCCTGCCTGCTGTCGATGTTCTTTTCGCCTGCACTTCCCATAGCCGCCCCCTTTAATGCAGTACCCTTTGCGCCTATATTAATTGCTGGAAAGCAGGTTGTCAAAACCCTGGAAGTGAAAGTAATGGCGCGCCTGGAAGAATTCGAACCCACGACCCTTGGTTCGGAAAACTGAGGGCTGATTCTGCGGGAGTACGGCAGCATCCCAAAGAGCGTATGTGTGACAAAAGGGGGCGGTAGATTGATAGCCCAAACCTTTTGAAGCTGAAGACTTCATGAATGCAGTTGAAAGTAGTGACCTAAAGTCCAATATATGGTTTCCCCCATCATCTTTATAATAGCCATAGTTAGGAGGAAATTTATGATAATGAAAACCGCTTCCGCTATCACGGCTTGATATGGATATCGTAGATGATGGAGTCGAACTGCGTAGGCTTCTGGCCGTTGACGTTTGAGACAAGTATCCTGGTATCGCCTGGCTTCAGTGGCTTGAATGTGAATTGCTGCTGACCGTCCACGCCTCTGGTAAGCGGGTTTTTTGAAATGTAGTTGCCGCTTACGTATGAAACCATGGTTCCATCATAGTAGTCAACGACCCACTTATAGCCGCGGGAGGTCTGTGTGTCCAAACTAATTGTAGTTGGGGACCCGGCCACGGTGTCTAGCCCGACATGGGTTAAGTTGTAACCTGGAAGATAATGTGGTGAGGCGGCTTGTTGTTCTGAGACCTCCACCGTCGCCTGAGCGGTCACGCTGCCCGCTGTATTGGTTGCCGTCAAGATGTAGGTCGTGCTGGCAGCGGGTATGAGGGCATAGCGGCCCTGAGCGTCAACTTTTCCGATGCCGTTATCGATGCTTACTGAATCCGCACCGTTCACACTCCATACCAGTATGATTAATGCGTTCGGTGGTACGGTATCGCTAGTCGTAGAGAAATAGTTTACGGCGGGTAATATCGAGCTTGTGGGGGGCGTTGCCTGTTGTGCAGCAGGGGGTGTACTTGGGCTTGTGGGGGCTTGGGGTGTCGCAGGAGCGGCAGGAGCCGAGGGGGTGGCAGGGACCGCCGGTTTGGCCAGGCTAGCAGGCGCACATCCGGCAGCGACCATGGCAAGTGTGGCCACTATGGCTAAAAAAACCAATGACACACGGAAGTTACAATGCAACATAAACACCCTCCTTTTTCCGCACAAACACATTCACGTCACCACGCAACACTTTAGTATAACATCATATCTAATCAAAATTTAAATATATGTAACTTGCATCCTTTTGCCGCTCTCTGCGACGCTCCCGCCGTGAGGTGTAGTCAATCAATCACAGCCCTTTGCTTTCAGTTCGTTAGCTATTGCAACTTTTACCAAATGAGGAACTTCGTAGAAAGGTCAGATTAAATACGAAATGTGGCGCGCCTGGTGGGATTCGAACCCACGACCCACGGTTTCGAAGACCGGTACTCTGATCCACTGAGCTACAGGCGCACAATATCAAACCTCCAGTTGCTGACGCTCGGCTGACGCTGGAGGCAGTACGGAACATATTCTACCAAAATTATGATGACAGGACTGCGGTCGTAAGATTTGCCGTCGGAGTGACAGGATATGAGGTCGTCGAGGGCAAGCAATCTGCCACGCGTTATTTCCTGTTGCTGTTTGTACTCTCTAAGGTAACAGGCAAGCTTGGGTGTCATGCTAACCCTGCGTCTGCTATGCTCTGTTTTGGGCTCCTTGAACTCCATCATGTCCCCCCACCTATTCATGCCCCGCTGTCCGGTGGCAAGGCGAGCCCCTTCGGTGTCGTTGCGACCAAAGGTTACAGCTCGCCCGTACCCGCCTGTCCCAAGAACGCACCCGCAGCAATTGATGCGGTATTTAACGTTTAAACAATTTCTGGAACAAAAACACAACGCAAATAAAGGGAGGAATTGTCAGGCATCTACTGAACCAGTACAAAGCATTGACCATGCGTATTATTTTATGCTACCGTCATTTTGTTCATATAATCATTGGTTAGACCGCTGAACCGTGTGGAAATTAAAAATCAAGAAGGATTCTGCCGATGAACAAAATTGCTCTCGTGTCCGGATCGAATCAGGGGCTGGGCTTTGCCCTTGTCGAAGCTCTTTGCAGGAACCTCGGGCCCGATGCCTCTGTCTATCTTACGGCACGAAATGCTATCCGTGGGGAGGAGGCAATCCGTCAGTTGCGCACCCGAGGTCTCTCACCGATATTCCATCTACTCGACGTTACAGATGACGCGAGCGTTGCAATGTTTGCCGAAACGATCCGAAGGCGTCATGGTGGAGTCGACATTGTTATCTCCAATGCAGCAGCCAGAATCTCGCGTAACCTCTCGCAGGCCAAACAGGTTGCGCTGTTCATAAATACGAACAACCACGGCACATTTCGGATGATCCGTGCGTTCGGGCCGATGCTGAGGGACAATGCACGTTTCCTCGTCGTAGCGAGCGAATTCGGCTCGTTGCGAAATCTGTCGCCCAGTCTACATGGAGAGTTCGATGTCATGACGCGGTCGCTGGAAGACATTGAGCGACTAATGGACGAATACGTTTCTCTCGTAGAAGTAGGTAAAGGAGAGGCCCACCAATGGCCGGGGTGGATCAATATCCCATCTAAAGTCGCACAAGTTGCCTCGACCAGGATCATGGCTCGTCTCATGAGGGAGGAGGCATCACGAAGGGGGTTGCTGATCAACGCCGTCTGTCCAGGAATGGTGGATACGGACGCGTCGCGCCCATGGTTCGATGACATGTCGGCGGCGCAGAGCCCTGCTCAAGCATCGGTGGACGTGGTCTGGCTCGCTACACTTCCGTCTGGAACGGAGGCTCCGTATGGGGAACTTGTCCAGCACCAAAAGGTACTCCCTTGGCTTTAGGTATGAACACGCCCGCTGCACGACCTGTCCGTTGGTAGGGGAGCTTGCTGCACTAGGTAAGAAAGATATATCACGCAATCACCAAATAGTCATACTTGTCACACCCGTTACGTCCAGATACTGGACTGCGTTGCGACAAGTTATGTGACAAGTTAGCCGTCGAAAAACAAATCCTCATTCATGCACGCCTGTCGGGCTTCTTCCCTAACCGACCTAATCTATTCTCTGACGCTCCCCGCGACACTTCCACTGTGAGGTACGGGCTAGAGTAGAGTGGCCTGCGATGCATCAAGGAGCCGTCGGGCAGAAATCGGTTAATTTGATATTAGCCTAGATAGGATTTACGATCAACTCAGACTCCGAAGACCAATGCTCTTGTCTGCTGAGCTACAGGCGCACGTGAACCACTGCATGCAAGTGGGGAAGGGTAAAGTGGGGTGAGTGGAGGGATTTGAACCCTCGATATCCAGGGCCACAACCTGGCGCCTTAGACCTCTGGGCTACACTCACCACAGCGGGACAAATTATAGCTTAAGGCGCGCCATTTTTGCTAATTACTGGAGCGTCTAGTGTGGAAAAAGACCACCTGTACCCACAGGGCGCAGAGGATAACGACGATCAAGGCGATTAGAAGGGCATCAGTGACGTGATTTGTTGATGATGCAAGTTGAGCTGGAGGGTTGTCCATATCCTGTGTGGTAAATGAAAAGACCGGGCTGGGATCGCCTGGAATGGGTTCCACTGGTGTAACCTGCCAGAAATAAGCTGTCTTATAGCTGAGACGCGTAAATAGTTTATATGCTGTATTTTCAACTTTCTCGTCTATAACCAGATTGCTAAATTTTGGATCGGTTGCCAGCATAAAGTGATAACGAGAAGTGCCCTGGATAGGCGACCATGAGAAACTGACCGGGTAGACCGGTATATTGCAAGCCTCATGGCAGGGTGAAAGCGATTGTATTCCCTGATATGATGTAGCAGCAACTCGAAAACCCGGCCTGATACTAAAGCTGAGAGCGTGCGACCAGTAGCTGCGGATGGTTTGTCCTGTGGCCGCACGCCTGGCGCGTATATGCCAATAATAGTTATGCCCCGCCTCGGGCAGTAATCCGTCGCCGATATAACAGGCCGGGTAAAGAACGTCCGGCGGTGTATAAAATGGACTTGTATCAGGCGCCGCTCCAGTTACGATCAGGTCAAACCAACTGTCTTTGGCAATTTCCAACTCGTAGGCATCGGCGAGCGAAAGCTGTTGCCACTTAAGGTCTACCTGACTATTACGCCCGGTTACTGGATCGCAATATACAAGGCTGTTTTCCTTTGGCGCTATCAGCCAGGGCGAGTGATCGGCCAGTGTATCTCTAAAAGCCCACAGGCAGCCAACTCCGGTGGTGGGGTTGAAATCACGGGCATCGATCGACCATATAGTCTCTTGAGAATGTACCAGCGAATTCGGCTCCAACCTGAAAACGACGCCTGAGTTCAGTCCGACCGTCAAAGAGTCCCACGATACACCGGACTTGGGTATACCGGCGCGCGAGTAAATGGTGCGATCGGCTCCCTTGGAGAGTGGACTGTAGGCGGCATACAAGACACCATGCCCCCCTGTAGCCACCCCATAGTAGCTGTTGTTGGGAGGGACCATATCGTCCCAGCGGTTACTCGTCCCGATAGACCAGCGGTATAAGCCGCCTGCATCGTCAGCCAGGTAAATGATACGGTTGTCCTTGAACTCGTCGTCAAAGGCCGGGTGCCTATTGCCGTTGCTTAAAGCAGGCTGTGTTATCAGTGTCCAGGTCTCTCCTTTGTCGGATGAATAAGAAACCGGGCAAATCTGGCCAGCGGCAGCCCCAACAAGCAGGTTATTTTGTTGTGTAGTGATGCTATGAGCTGGGCTCAACCCCGTATCTGCAAATTTTTCCCATTTCCAGCCCGGTGTATCGAACACGCCATGCCGGAATAGCCCGTTGGCCTGCAGCACATATAATTCGTTGCTGCCACCGGATGCCATATCCTGCAGTATCGCACCCGTGAGGCAGTCCTGCCAGGTCTGGCCGCTGTCCGTGGACCGTGTCACCATGGCTGTACCCTGGTTGCCAAGGAATATGACCGAGCCGTTCGTTTTATCGGGAGCCGGTCTTAAAAGTGGTCCTGAGCAATCGATGCACGCCACCCGTTGCCACGAATCCCCTGCCACAGAGGTATGGCTGCGCCAAATGCTGTCGAGGCCATTATCATTGACCGATGCTATATATACCGTTGTTCCCTCCTCTCCAGCGGTAAATGAACGGTAACGGTTAATGCGCGTATCGATTAGTCCAAGCTGGTTCCAGGACATCCCGTCGTCCAAACTGATTGATAAAGCAGATTCATCAAGTGGTTGAGAATTCCATGAAGGATCGGTGGGGTTTGACCATTTGAGCGGAGTATCCCGGTCACCTGATCCTGTTCCTGTAATAGCTTGAATCCCGTCCTGTGTCCAGGTGGCTTTAACATTCGCAAGTCCTGTGCCATAGCCACCTGTAGGCGGCTTGAGCGGCTTTGCCCAGGTGGCACAGGTATCAAGCGGGTTCCGTGTGATCCACAATGTAGCTGTAGCTAAAATGGGATCTGCGGTAACACCACCAGCCAGCAGCTTGCCGGATTTCGCTGTGCCTGTATAAGCTATGGAGCATATACGGGGCTTACTCCCATAACCGGGTGCCTTAAGTCGTGTCACAATCGTATTGTTGAGGCGGTACACATCGTCCAGTGGCTGGCTTGTTCCTAAAGACGCTCCGTTAGAATCGTACGAGGCAAAGATGATGCTCTTATCAACTATATTCCAGTTATAATCGGCAGGAAGCGTAAGGCTACCCGTGATTATTTTGTTCTCGCCGCTATCTGTGCCTCCCACTTGATCGGGAGTGCAGAGCTCTACCGGCCAGTTTGAAGGAAGATTCCAGGAACAGCTGTTGCCTCCAAGGTCACGTTGGCCGAGATTTATATAGGTACGCTGCGTAGTGCTGGACATGACAATGATTGTGGCATCGGTGGGGTAATCAGGGGATGGCATCAGTGTAATAATGTCCCCGCCCGTGAACCCCTGCGCTTTCCAGCCCGCCAGGCCGGGATAAGTCAGATTGTAAACTTCGCCCTGAGCCAGACCGTCGGCGGGATTTCGACTACCGACGATGATGTCGCGTACCGTTTTCCCCCGGCTGCTATATGATCCTGTAATGGCAATTTCTCCGGTCTGCTCCGATGTCCCGAACAACCAGGGGATTCGTCCGCTGTAAACCCAGTTGGTCCCGCCATCCTCTGATATGTAGATTTCACGCCGGTGTGTACCGGCTGTGTCCATGCAGACGGCAGCTATAAAATCAGGATTATCAGGTGCCACTGCAATACCACACACGGGAAAAATAGGTGCAGGAATTGTTTGCGCCAGCCATTTGGACGGCCGCAGGCTCCATGATATGCCTCCATCTGTGCTTCTCCAGATGCCGGCGTTCACTACAGGGCCGATGCTTGCGTTAGGTATGTCGGTCGCGTAAATGTACTTTCCATCTGCAGATATTGCCAGGTTGTTAATTTCGCAAGCCGTCTGGATATCGTGGCGTTGGGGAAAACTGCCTGGTGTATCGATGATTCCCCATTTGAGCACGCAGGTCGATGGGGTGTCGGCAGTTGCAGGTTGCGGATTTATGGACGTGGCAATGATAGTTACTGCCGTTAACAGGCACGTAACTATTAAATGGCGGCTGTCTATCGTTCTTGTGTAAAAGAGGGGTCTATCCAAACAGCACTTCCCTGCTGCAGGGGCTCACTGGATTCTACCCTGAAAATAAACTGTACTTGCTTCCCGGCAAGCTTGCTCAGGTCAACTTCATACTTCTCGAGCGTGCCTTCTGTATTTATTATGACGGGCGGATAGTAAGTAATATCGCTGCCCTGCGCAGTGCCCAGAATAAATTTGACGTTGGCGGAAACCGGGGCATCCCGTGTTAAGCCTACCCTGGCGCTTAGCTTACTCTTATGCGGAATAGTGAAGGGCTGCAGCAAAACCGGGTAGCCCTGAGGAAGGCCGATACTTGCCTGCATCCAGCTATTGGCGTTGATAGGCAAGGTCATAATGATTGAATCAGGGTAGCTTTCTCCGTCATTCATCTGCGTTGCAGCTACCTGTGCCCAGCCGCCTTTTGAATCTTTTATCATGGGCCAGCTCAAGGCGCCGATGCTGCTTTGCCACTGGGCAGCTGAGACATAGCGATTCAGTTTGACATCCAATAGCGGACCGAAGTTGTGCTCCATGCAATTATTGGTTACATCTGATTCAGGGAAAGCTGAATCTCCATTGACACAAACAAGCATGTTGACGGCATCGCTGGTGGCTTCAGATATCCCACCGCCGGAAATCGAAGGGAAACGGGGCGAGAAGTGATACGACGCAAACGATTCAACTCGCTCCATACCTGGATCGAGAGGTGCAACATAGTCCTGCGAAACCAGGACGTCATTTTTATACAGGTATGACTTGGAGCCGGATGATGCCAATTTGCCGATATTCTTGACGTTGTAGAAAAGTATATTGCCTGTATCCCAGAAGTCAGTTACAGTAAGATCGGCTTTGTCTTTCGCCGGGTGGATAATCTTAACGCTTAACGAGTTTGAACTCGTACCGCTCCTGTTGACGGCCCATAGTGTATAGGTTGTATCTTCAACAGGACTTAAATTTAACTTCCCCTCAGCTTTTACCAGCCCTGGGGAGGGTTGAATATTCACACGGGTGGCGTTTGAAACCTGCCAACTCATGGCAAGGGGCTCGCCTTCGATCAAATTTAACGGGTCGGCTACAAAGCTTTTTATCTGGGGGATAGTTCCGGACTGCTCCCGTTGTATATAGAACGTGTAATCAGCTTTATGCTGTCCGTCGATCGAAAGGTCCACTTTGTACTCGCCGCTGGTAAATCCTTCGCTGGGTGAGGACAGGGTAAATCCAAAGTAGCAGTCACTGTCGCAGTGGACTTTGTCCGTGCCGATTAGAGTTTTGGCTTCCTGTGACATCTCTCCCTGCACATAAATCCAATTGGCTACGATCTCGGTTCCGCTATGCGCTCTAATCACCTTTGCTGAGCAGCAAATCTGCGGGCTATCAATATAGAAAATATTGGTCTTATCAGCCGGTTGATAGGCTGATAAGAACCCTGTGGTGGTAGTCAACTCTGAAATAGAGGGGCCGAAATTGAACATGTTTGCACAGGAAGTCGATAAAAAAACCAGTGCGACTGCTAAAAGTGGGAATTGAGAAAATTCATGGCGCAATGCTCAATAATAGGTTTTTATCGATATCTATGTCAAGGATTAAGGCGATTATCTTTGAGGAACTATGCGTACATAATGGGTCATTCCTTGTTTGACCGGGTAAAAAATCGTTTAGTCATATACATGAGCCATGTCCAGTGCGTGAGGACGTGCGTGCTGAAAAATACCAGCAATGCTACCGCCAGCCACCTGTGAGTGTTCACCCATGTTTGCCGGTCGAACAATACTATCTTGCCGGATTCGCCGCCTTCAGGCAGGGCGAACCACAGGATAAACCCTGACACCACGAGCATTAGTAATATTAAACCCTCGATGATATCGAGGACATAGTGCATAGTAGCTTTGCGCATGCAGGCCTCCTGCTGTCCCTGGAAAATTCCGTTAAAAGGATATCATTTTTTAGGCTATAATTTGAACAAAGGGCTGAGATTGATATGACTACCGTACTTATTGTTGACGATGAGCCTAATATCCAGGAATTGGCGAAATTGTACCTGGAGAATGATGGCTACCGGGTAGAGTTGGCCGGTAGTGGAGGAGATGCTCTGGCGAAACTTGAGCTGGTAAAACCATCGTTGGTCATACTGGATATCATGCTGCCGGATATCGACGGATTTGATGTGTGCCGGGAGATACGTAAAAAAAGTGAAGTACCGGTGCTAATGCTGACGGCCAGGAAGGAAGATATCGACAAAATACTTGGCCTGGAGCTTGGCGCCGATGACTATCTCACAAAACCCTTCAACCCGAGGGAACTTGTAGCCAGAGTCAAAGCTGTTTTAAGACGCTACGCGGCCGGGCAGCGGCCGGGAAAACTTATTGAGGCAGGCAATTTACAGATTGACCTGGCCCGGCGTGAAGTGAAAATAGCCGGAAACCCTGTGAAAATGCGCACGAAAGAGTTTGAATTATTGGTGGCCTTCGCTCAAAACCCCGGCATTGTAATGACACGTGAAAGACTGTTAGAAATGATCTGGGATACCGATTATTATGGGGAGACGCGTACGGTAGATATACATATCAACCATGTTAGAGACAGGATTGCTGGCGCCGATGTTCATGAGCAGCGCGGCCATGGGAGCGGCGTTTGCTGTGGGAATGAATCATCTGATACCGGGTGCGCACCTGCCGGCGGGAGCGTTTGCCCTGGTGGCCATCGGCGGCTACGGGCGCATGTCGGAGGATATCGCCGGGGTCATAAAGGATTGC
>JBEKCL010000022.1:0-29142 GCA_050014895.1 Dehalococcoidia bacterium | reverse complement strand
GTCTACCCCTGATTGTCGTTTGGCTTCATCCAGGATACTGGCGGAAGCGGGCAAATTTACTACTGCGAATGCTGCGTACTTTTTTGCAGGATCGTAGTTTGTATTCTGAGTGGTCTGGGATGAGCACGAAGATAAAATGCCTGTGAGAACACAGGTTACGAGTATAAATGCTTTAATCAAGTTACGGTACGACATTTGAGCCTCTTTTCGCTAATTTTAGGGCAACTCGGGAGAAGCCGATGGATTATTATATGGATGAAGTAAGTGGCGCGTCAAAAAGTCGGGCCTCACAGCCTATAAGAAGTCAGCCATCATTTTCTCTACGCGTGCGGGCTCGATACTTTGCTTTACGAGAGGCAGGTCGGCAAGGGCAAGTATAGAATCCTCATATGTGGGCCGTTGTTTCCTGTAAATTATGCCCAAAGGAATACGCTCATCCCATTCCTGCGCTTTCTCGAATGCGGCCAGCTTATTAGAAGGGTCGTAGTTCTTATCCGCATTGAGCTTATAGACTCTTTTCTTGAACCACTCATATGTATTAACGTGATTAAACGTGACGCACGGTTGCAAAATGTCCAGAAACGAAAATCCCTTATGGCTAACTGCCAGTTTAATCAATCCGGCCAGGTGCTCCACATCTCCTGCAAATCCACGGGCGATAAAGCTTGCATTGCTGGCTACAGCCAGGGCTAATGGATTGATAGGCGCAGGCGCTCCCTCGGGAGTTGTTTTTGAGAAGAAGCCTGCGCCGCTTGTTGGCGAAGCCTGCCCCGTGGTCAACGCATAAACCTGGTTGTTGTGCACCATATAGGTAATATCGTGATTTCGGCGCATGGAATGTATCCAGTGGTTGCCTCCCTCACCGTAGCCGTCGCCGTCGCCGCCGACCGCTATTACGATTAATTCGCGATTGGCAATTTTGGCGCCAACAGCTACAGGTACGGGGCGCCCGTGCAAGGAGTTGAAAGTGTTGCATTTCATGTAATGTGGTAATTTTCCGGCCTGTCCGATTCCGGATACAACAAGCAGTTTGTGCGGGGAGATGCCGAGGTCTACCAGCGCCATCTTAAGGGCTGACAATATACCGAAGTTGCCGCAGCCCGGGCACCATGCAGGTTGTAAACCTGCGTAATCATTGAGAGTAACTGCCATTATAATTGCTCCCGGCTCAATTCCTTAATAATATAATCAGAAGTAAACGGGCGGCCATCGTATTTCAAGATGGTAGATTGTACTTTCAATCCTGTTTTAGATATAAACAGGTTTGAGAATTGGCCCGTAGCATTATTTTCAATTATGAATATTTTGTCTGAGTTAACGAGCAGGCTGCTGACTCCACGTGTGGGAAAGGGCCATATCTCCGTAAAGTGCAATAGATTGATATTAACACCTTGTTTGCGCAGGAATGTTGATGCTTCGTATAGAGGACCGAATGTGCTGCCCCATCCGATAAGCGTGATATTTGCAGATTTTTGGCCGTATATTAGAGGGAAAGCGATGTCCTTGCGTAAGGCTGATGTCTTTTTTAGGCGCTTATCTGTCATCCGCACTCTTGTTTCTGCATCTTCGATAAGGTGACCTTCTTCATTATGTTCATCGGAGTCTGTCACCACCAAAGCCTGGCTCAAGCCAGGAAAAGCCCGTGGCGAGATACCGGAGCCAGTGATCCTGTGCCTTTTGTATTCTGACAACTTACCCATTTCCTCTTCATTAAGAGGCAAACCACGGTCTATAAAAATGGCCGATGTATCGAATTTATCTACTGTGAAATATGATGTGGCCAGATAGTGGTCGGTAAGCAGAATAACAGGCACCTGGTACTTTTCAGCGGTATTGAATGCTTTGATAGTTAACCAGAATGCATTCTCTGCAGTACTCGGTGCAAATATTGCCCTGGGGAACTCGCCATGCGAAGCATGGATGGCAAATTGAAGATCACCCTGCTCGGTCCTGGTTGGAAGTCCTATGGCAGGTCCAGGCCGCTGGCCAAGTACAATCACAAGCGGGGTCTCTGTCATGCCTGATAAGCCCAGTCCTTCTGCCATGAGTGAGAAACCGCCGCCGGAAGTTACAGTCATTGCCCTGACCCCGGCATATGATGCGCCAATTGCCATGTGAACTGCGGCAATTTCATCCTCGGGTTGAACGACCACGGTATTGAAATCCGCTTCATATGCCGCCATAAATTCAATAATTGGGGTTGAGGGTGTCATAGGATAAGCTGCAAGAAATTTGCAGCCTGCCGCTAGTGCGCCCATTGCGACGGCTTCATTCCCGTTGAGTAACAGTCTACTGCTTTTCATGACTGTAGTGAGGTCGGATTTGATATTAGCTATTGTCTGCTGCTGTACATATTCGTAGCCGGCCCGTGCAGCTTTAATGTTATTTTCGGCCGGCTCCTGCGTGAAGTAGCCTTTCATTACAGCTGACAGGTGGTCAAAATTGAGTCCGACCAATCCTATTGCTGCACCGGCAGCAACTGAATTGAATGTGCGTTTATCGCCGGCTTTTTCTTCAGCAAGTTCACCCAGGGGTATAGGTATGATTTTATATTGGAGGGAAAGATCGGGATCTCTAAATTCATCTGAAATAGCGATACCGGTTTTTGTTAGCTCTTTGCAATGAATAGACAAGCTTTCCCTGTTTAGAGCGACAAGAATATCTAAGGGCTCAGAGATGGCTAATGCTTGCGAGTCTTTGACCCTGATCCTGAAAAAATTGTGGCCGCCCCTTATCCGGGATTCGTAGTCCTGATCGGCGAATACGTGGCAACCCGATCGGACAAACGCCCGTGCCAAAATAACGCCAACCGTCTGGACTCCCTGCCCCGCCTCGCCTGCTACCATAATATTGAAATCCAAGATGCCTCCAGATTTACTATTAGGTTAATTGGCTATTTCCTGGTTTTATAGAACAAATTGTACAACGGTCTAAAAAATATATGCAGTAAAAGAAAAATAATGAATGGAATTACCAGGCTGTCATGCAGCTGAAAAGAGAATGGCTTGTTGATTAACCCAAAAGTGAGCATTTCTATCGTTCGAGATTCTGATATTCCATAACCCGAGACACCATATGCAATTATCAATAGCAACAGAATGATTTGTATGATGGTTTTTAACCACCTGGCCCATTTAACATTCATTTTAATTCATCTGTTAAAAAAAGATTTATCCAGGCTGCCGTCATTAGAGTAACCTTCGCTTTCCCAATATCCCGTGTAGTTTGTATTATCCGATAGTTCAATTTCGTTGACCCACTTGATCCATTTGTAACCCCACTTGTCTTCCGCGACGAGTTCAAAGGGGTATCCTCGTTCAGGTGGCAGAATAATGCCGTTCATTTTGTAAGCAAGTAATAGGTTTTTATCAAATATGTACTGCAGCGGAAGAGAGGTGGTATATCCATCATAAGCATGAAAAATTACTACTTTAGCCTCTGGCTTTACGTTAGCTTCATCCAGCAGGTCCTTAAGCTGAAGTCCTTCCCACAGTATTTTTACAGACCATCCCTCGACACAATTGATGGTCAGTAATTTGGTATAGGCCTGGTGTTTACTAATTACGTCATCATAAGTATAGGACATTGGTTTGTTTACAAGTCCCGTTATCTTGAGGCGATATGCAGATATATCCACGTACTGTGGACCTTTAATGGAATTCTCATTAAAATCGGTTATCGATCCAAGCTTCTCTCCCTGGTACTCTTTTATTTCTGCTGCCTCAAGTTCCCTGGCTTTTTCCGGATTTAGAGAACCTGCACAACCTTGTAAAACTGCCGCCGTTGAAAGGGCAAGTATCAACAACGTCTTGAAAAATCTACTGTTCTTATTTTCTGATGTCATGGTTAAACCTGAGCTTGTAAAACATCATTTAATAATAGGATGCATAAATTTGTTGTGTGCTCATATCTCCACCAGGATTTGATTCCCGTCGATTTTAACTTTATATGTCATAACATCAACGGGCGCTTTTATCAGTTTCCCCAGTGAGTTTGCGATGCCGGTCCCTTTGAGCCACCGCACGTTTTTGCCTGTGGTGATATCAAATTGCGAACCATGGAGAGGGCAAGTAACAATAGTGCCGTTAAGCGTCCCTTTGGATAGGTTCCCGCCAAAATGCGGACATTTGTTGTTTATTGCATATATGTTTCCGCCACCATTAGCAAGCAGGATTACTGTCCCTTTCAGATTGACTGCAACCATCCCTCCGGCCGGAACATCTGACTTGTTTCCAGCTACGATAAACGTACCCATTTTCACCTCCGGGAATTAGCTATTTAATCCGGGATTCAGCCGATGCCCAATTAATATTTTTTAGAAATGCTTCAATATAATCGGCGCGTTTAAGCCCGTAATCAATCATAAAAGCATGTTCAAAAACATCGATTATCAGTATTGGTTGACAGCCGCACGGATGACCCGTGTCATGCTCGTTTATCCATTGGTTGAATAGCCTGGCCCCGATAGTATCATGATAAAGTATGGTCCATCCGATGCCTCTCATCGCTGCTGTGGCTTTGAAGTCGGCTAACCAGTTATCGTAGCTCCCAAAACTGCTTGCAATCCATTTGCCCAGCTTTCCATCCTTATTTAGAGGTGATTTGCCTCCAAGGTTTTCAAAATAATACTCGTGCAGCCGCATGCCGTTGAATTCCCAGCCAAGTCTCCTTTTTAATTCGGCATATTCAGGAGTCGCAGCCTTCCCTTCTTTCAACATCGCAGCCAGGGTATCCATTACCTTATTAGTATTGGTCACATAGCCCTTATACAGAGTGAAATGGTTATTAAGCAGCGTGTCACTGAACCCTTCCGTCCCCAGTAATTTGGCATAGTCTTTTGCTTCGTATGGCATTTTTGTCCTCCATTGTGTATTTTATTCTTTTAAAGTTTTCTTAAGATCGGTAAACACCTTAACGTGGTACAACTCATGGTCACGTATTCTGGTGAGCAGCTTTTTTAGCTTGGGATCGCTGACTTCTTTTGCTGATGCATTGTATTTAGCGCTTGGAGTGGTCTATTTTGGTATGCTCAATCCTTGGTTTGCCGCCTTTGCTCACCATTTTTTCAGATAGCCATCCCAGATGCTGCATTTCATTGACCGCCTGGTCCTGCAGTTCTTTCCCCATTTTTTCATTTGGTGCCAGGTATGAATGCAATAAATACTGGATTATAACAGTATATTCGTGCTCTATACCCCAATCGAGAATAGCCGTTACATTGTCCCGTTTATTGCCCCTGATGTCTTTCAGCCCGTCCCTTACAACTGTTTTTACAAAATGCTGGAAATCGCCATGATGAGACTTCTCATCAGACAGGATGCGTTCCAGTAAACGCTTGATTTTGGAATCATCAATAGCTTTGATATGGTCCTCGTACATTGCGATTGCGTCTTCCTCGGCCAAAACGTCGTTTTTCATCCAGCTTTCCACACTCTTTCCAGCAAGACGCATGTCACCCCGTTTAAAGCTGGGAACACCTCCGAGTTCTACGACTGTATCTGCCAAAAAATCGAGATGACGCATTTCTTCTCGTGCAATTGCCTCGATTTCGCAGGCCAGTTCTCCCTCTCCCATAGAATAACTATGCATGAGGTATTGGATGATTGCTGCATGCTCTCCTTCGATGTCCTTGTTCAGTAGATTAACAATATCGCTTTTTTTCATGTTTCCTCCGGTTACTGCAGTCTAAGTACAATATAATGTTAACAAGATAACCAGTTATTTAGTGAGGCGGTGTTTCCTTCTTTGGCGCCAGGTATTTCTCGGGATCGGAGTCAAAGGACTTTTTACAACCGGGTGCACAGAAGTAATACATCTTTCCCTTGTAAAGAGATTTCGCCGGTGCTTTTTTCTCGTCTACTTCCATCTTACATACCGGGTCGATTGCCATTTCTACCTCCTGGTTTAATTGCCGCAATATTCAATCTGCCAACCATATAATTCTATTTTCTTATAAGAAGCCGGGCAAACAAAACGGTTTACCACCTGCCCTCTTCAGATTTCCATGTGCTGTTCCCATACGCCGTGCAGGTTGCAGTATGAAAATGAAAAGAGATGGTTGAATTGAGATCCGTCAATTTCCACCGAATACACGGGTTTGCCGACGCCTGGTTTAAATACTGCCCGTCCCAGATCAAGGATGTGTCCATCTTTTAGCACTCCGAACAGTTGTATCCAGACAATATAGTGTTCAGGAGTGTTTGGATGGGGCGCTTCTCTACCCACTACAACTTCAACAAGGTCTTTGCCCCCTTTGCCCTGTCCTTTCATCATCTCTATTGAAGGTATATGTTTTTCTTTTCCTTCTGAGTTGCGGCCTTTAACAAGATCACTGAAACGCATGATCTTGCCGGGCTTCTCCTTTTTCATCACGCGCTGTGCTACCAGCCTGGAATCAAGGCTGCCGATTCCACCGCACTCAGGTGTGTAGCAGGTGACATCATTGAATGCGCATTTCATCTGGCAACTGGGGCATGGGTCAGGTGGTTTGGGCGCTTCGATAACGAAGCTGCACTTATCACACATCCAGTATGTCATATCGGCCCTCCTTCACCTATTATTTGAAACCGTGTTCTCTGTGCTTCTGTGCTATCGTATCTGCCAGCTTATCAAGGGCTTTATAGTCCTCTTCTCTTGGGCTGCCTTTGATATAAACAGGTTCCAGCAACTCGACCTTCAGATTAGGAATCATACCTGTGAGCTGTTCGACAGCTTTACTGCCCCAGAGATAGGAGCCTATGATGGTGGCAAATTTCAAGTTGGGACGAAGCGCATTAGCTAAAAATGCCGCATTGGCTGCAATTGGATGAGCGCCACTCAGGACAGTTGGAGTTGCAAGTACCAGCGTCGCCGCGTCCACGAGAGCAATCGCCAGTTTTCCTGCTTCCGTCACCGTTAGATCGAATTGTTTGACACCCACGCCGCGTTCGATCAATGCGCCCACGAGATAATTTACCATGTCTTTTGTACTGCCGTGCATAGAAGCGTAAGGGAGTAAGACAATATTCTTTGGTTCGTCATTTACCCATGATTTATATGCGTCTAGTATAAACTCCGGCCTGTTATATAGAGGGCCGTGGCTGGGTGCAATGACTGAGATCTGATAATCCTTCAGCTTATCAAGGTTCTTCTGGATATTAGTCCTGAAAGGCATCATTATCTCACCGAAATATCTTTTTGCAGACTCGTAGACCTGGCATTCATCTTGAACATAGAGCCCGGATGCAGCAAGGTGGGAGCCGAAAAAGTCGCAAGAAAAAAGCACTTTGTCTTCGCGCAGGTAGGTAACCATCGTTTCCGGCCAATGGACCCAGGGACAATATATGCATTCGAAAGTCCTGTTTCCGAGCGATAGTGTTTCCTTATCGTTGACAGTAATAATCATGCTCTCGTCAACTCGTAGGAGGTCCTTAAGCATCTCCTTACACTTTGGAGAACACACTATTTTCGCTTCCGGATAGAGCTCCATTATCATCGGTATCATGCCGGAGTGGTCCTGTTCTGCATGGTGGCAAATGATGTAGTCGATTTTCTTGATGCGCAGCTGGTCAAGGTTGTCGGTAAGCACATAGTCCATGGAAGGGTCAACCGTATCCAGTAGAGCAGTTTTTTCGCTGCCTTGTACCAGATAACAGTTATAGGTTGTGCCATCGGGCAGCGGTATCAGGGAATCGAATAGCCGTCTGTCCCAGTCAACGGCGCCTATATTATGTATGCCCGGTTTGATTTCCAGCCGATTCATGATATCCTCCACTATTTTTTCTTGAATTGATCTTTACTTGCGCCGCAAACAGGGCATGTCCAATCGTCCGGCAGGTCTTCAAACCTGGTTCCGGGTTTTATTCCACCGTCGGAGTCTCCTTTTTCCGGATCATAGATATAACCGCAGACGCCGCATTCGTATTTATCCATTTTAATTTTCTCCTCTTTTTTTTCTGCAATATAACTGGGGGCGGTTTTGGGTGTTGTACCGCGTTTAACCTGTTGGTAGTATGCATATGTCAGGGGTTCTCCGGTGCTGACTTTCTCAGCGTTAACGATCTGGCCGAGAAAAATAGTATGTGTAAAAACGTCAACCTGATTGATGACCTCGGCCTCGATGTAGCCCAGAGTATAATCCAGCACAACAGGAGCCTTAGTAGTCCCCGTCTTATATTTTATATCTGCAAATTTATCCGTGTCGCGCCCGCTTTTAAATCCCAGGCTGCCGATAAATTTTATCGGAGTATCTATCGATAGGATTGATGCAGTGAATACTTTACTCGCGGATATATATTCATGGGTTAGGTTATTCCTATTGATTACAGCACTGATAATCTGCGGATTGGAGCAAATCTGTATGACAGTGTTGGCTATTTGGCAGTTCATTTTGTTTTCTTTGGAGGACGATACAACAAACAGTCCGTAAGTCAGATAATGCAGGGTTTCCAAATCCATCATATTTTCTCCCTTAATTAATTTGATTATTGATAAGTTGAGAACTAATTCCCATCTAATGAATGGTGCTCAGTCCGGGTGAACCAGCCTGCAGGATCAGACATATATTCTTTGTAATCAATTAATGCAAGATAATGCCCCTGTTCTTCTGCAGAGATGGTAATGAAAAAATTCTTCTCGATATCCGATGCAGCCTTAGAGGCTCTTTCTGTGTAAAAATCGCGTGACTTTATTTCCATCTCAATGGCCTTTTCAGCCGCTATAAACTCGCTTTTTTGTGCCTTTAAAGATGTCCCCACATCACGAAGGGCATCGCCGAAAAGTGTCCTGAATGTCCGATTTTTATCCGGTTTCACAGGTGTTAACGGCCAATCCTTCTTTTTGGCTATAAGTACATAGATTTCCTCGAATCTTTTCCTGTGAAAATCCTCCTGCTCAGCCAGCCAGGAAAAAAGCTCTTTACCAATTTTATTCGTGCTTTCCTGCCCCGACAGAGTATAGAATTTCTTTCCGTCCAACTCCATCTGGATGGCATATTTTAATGCTTCTATAATGCCGGTTTGTGCATCTTTCATATAACCCCTCTAAAATAGTTATTTTTGTTGTTTACGCGTCTTATATCGTGTCTGTCCCTCAGCGAATAGCCTTTGCTCTTCTTCCGTGCTTAAAACCAGAGGAGGGACCTCCACTGGTTTACCGCTGGCATCAACTGCCACAAAAATGTAATGCGCATCAAGAACGGGATGTTCATCACCCGTAAGCATGTTTTCAGCGACAGCAGTAATCAGTACTTCCATACTTGAGCGGCTTGTAAATGTCAGTTTAGCATTGACACTGACCAATTCGCCTACACGCACCGGGCTTTTAAAAACAATGTGGTCAACCTCGGCGGTAACTACAAAGTTCTGACTGTGACGAAGCGCTGCTGCTGCGGCAGCGTTATCCATTAGCTTCATTAGCTCCCCGCCGTGTACCAGTCCCACCGGATTAGTCTGGTTTGGCAGCATAATTTGTGTCATTTGGACAGCCGAGTGCGCGACCGTCTTTCCCAGCAGACTTGCTAATTTGTTCATTGATTCCAGGAGAGCTTGCATATTCTTCCCATGCCGCTCTTCTACTGTTGCCATTCGTGTAAAGAACTCGGCAATTTCAATGAATCCCTCGCTACGTGCAGTTGCGGCTGCCTCCGGATATACTATTTCCGAATCCTCAAATTCACGTTTAATCGACTGTTCAAGATTAGCCATGTTATCAGGGGCTCCGCCTAAATAGTTGAATTCGTGCATGGCATGTTCTGCTTCGTTTTCGGCTATTGCTTCGAATATATCAGCGATACTCTTCAACCCTTTTGCCCTTGCATTGTCTGCATAATACATATAATAAGCCCTTGTCTGCAATTCTCGCAGGAAGGTCTTTTTTAGCATCTCTTCGGTTCTACTACCTGGGATCTTCATAACTATTTAAAACAACCTGATTTATATTTGTAGTCCATTAAACGTTTCAGGTGACGTTTTTCTTCTGCCAATATAATTTCAATAGCTTTCCTGTTATCTTTTGGAACCAGGTCAAGAAGACCCGAATAAAATAGTATCGAGTCTTTTTCGGCTTTAATACCGGTTTCTAAAGCTGCGCGGGCACTTGATTTGGATGCTCTGCTTCGTGCCAGGGCTGAGGATGAAAATACCCTGTCCTTCAGCAATGCTGCAAGATAATTCCGGTATTCTCCTTTATAACTTTCAGGATTACTTGATTTTGCAGAGTGGCTGGATAGACTGTTGAACTTGCGCAGATGTCTTTTTTCAGACGTTATAAGATAAGAATATACAGCTTTAGTTGATTCGTTCTTCGCCTGCCTGGCAACCTGGGAGTAAAAGGCAAGCCCGCTTCTCTCCATCTCCGACGCTATCTTGTAGAGCTCACCTTCTTTGAAAAATACTGCCATTCCTCACCCCTGAACTCTTATCCCTTTATTTATAATATAATTAACTCTCTTTTATTGTGAGACAATTATAGCAATTTTTCGAACTTAGGAAGTAATGAAAGTCACATTTGATGTGCAGGCTTAAAATAAATATAAAAGGCCGACCTGTAAGGTCGGCCTTTTACGCTTACAATTAAAAGTCAGTCTAGAGGACTACCTTTCCGATCTCAGCGATATGCGTGTTCAATCCCTTTCCATAGAGCTTCAGATGGATGGGTTCGCCGTTGCCGTATTTCTTATATACGCGGCAGACTTCGCAGATGCTGGTATCTTTGCCGGTAGAGCCGTGATCATCGAGTTTGCAATATGTGCCCTCAATTTCCCAGCAAGGCAGAAACTGATACTTGGTTGATGGGCATTCAGCTTTTATCAATTCGGGGCAATGGCATTTTTCCCAGCAGGGCTGCTTATCAGCCCAAAAATTGAATTGGGAACCCTTTTTCCCTATATGTGTCTTTTCAATCATCTGTGCCATTGTTGTGACCTCCATGTTTCTTTGATCTCTATTGTTCGCCTTTAATTTAAACATTAATATTGTTAGCTGCCATCCGTCACTTGGCCTAATCTATTTATGCGCAAAAGCGCATAAATAACAGTAAGGTATTAAGTAGAAATGCTTACCCTGTAAACGAACGAATTTTGATTGAGGGTCCTTTTAGTGCACAATAGAGCCTGTGATTTAAATAAAGAATAAATAATGAAAAGCCGACTTGAACCACTTGGGGAATTTTCTAATGTAACTTCAAGCGGTCGGGACTGAATCGGCAAGGGTTTTCTATGTCAGTGACTAAAAATATCGTTGCAATTTTGTTTTCATTGCTCATTGTGATAGCCGGATGTACCGGGGGTACTCCTCTCCAGCCAACTAATAGTAAAAGCGTTAGTGAGTTGAAATCTGAAATCCGCAATGCGGCGGCGCCTTACGCTCTGAAATTGACTGATTGGGAAATCGAGAATATTTATACACCTGTCAGAGAAAGCTCTTATGTAAATACCAGTGCGTTGGTAGAACATATTGAATCAATATTGGACGAGGAGAACATATCAGTCTTCCCCGCTGTGCGTGAAAGAATCACCAAGCCGCCTCTTCTGCTTGTGATCTCCCCAAAAGAGAAAATATCGTATTTGGACCGCATAATGTTGTCTCCAGACCTCAGTGACGATCAAATCGAAGCGGTTGAAAAACAGGTAGATGAACTAAACCTGTCGTCTCTGGTTGTTGAAATAGGCGGGTTTGGAGCTGCATATCCTGCGATTGTTTCTCCTGATTTGAATACGAAGCAGCTGGTGGCGGCAGCCGTGGAAGAGTGGGCGCATCAGTACCTTGCCTTCAGGCCACTTGGATTCTTGTATTTCCTCGATTCCCTCGGCTTCAGTCAGCCCTCTGACATCATTTCCATGAACGAGACATTGGCCGGAATGATTGCAGGTGAAATTGGCGATAAGGTGTATGCCCGCTATTACCGGGACGCTGACAAACGAATTGGGGCAGTCAAAACTGACCTTGATTTTAACTTCGATCGGGAGATGAAGGAAACGCGAAAAAATGTTGACCTGATGCTTGACGCAAAAATAGTAAACGAAGCAGAACAATATATGGAATCAAGGAGGCTGTTGTTCGTTCAGCACGGGTATAAAATTAGAAAGCTGAACCAGGCTTATTTTGCATTCCATGGTATTTACGGTCAGGATCCCAGTTCGGTTAGCCCTGTTTATGACGATATGAAGAGGTTGAGGGACAGCTATGCGGATTTTGCGGGCTTTGTTAAAGACGCTTCAAGGATGACCGGATATCAGGATCTTCAGTCTGCTGTAAACTGCTTACCATCGAAATAGGTTGGATAGTTATCTCCGCCCTTATCCGCTGGGCGACATACCATTTTCTTCTGATATACTTTTACACTATGAATTGGTTGGATATCCCCTCTGTTATCCTTATGGGCATAGGCATCAGGATTCTAATTACATATATACTGGAATAAATGAATAAAATTGACCTAACATGGGATGATAATGACGTATTGCCGGATAAACTACGTCCGGATGTTGAATTTCTATTCCGAAGGATGAATGAGGCTACGATCGAAATGACCAACCCCGGTCCGGCTGAACGCATCCTGGATGTTGGATGCGGTAGGGCCATAGATATAGTAAATATGTCCAGGTCAGGCGCTATCATGATTGGATTAGAACCTTCCTTCGTTATGCTTGCACACGCACGTGAATCCCTTAAACTAGATGGACAGAATACTGCTGTGCTACAGGCAATAGGGGAAAGCATACCGGTGGTCCCCGGGTCAATGGATAAAGTAATCTGCAAAGGAGCGTTGGACCATTTCGCCGATCCGGACAAAGCTCTTCAGCAAATGGTTGCAGCGGTAAAGCCAGTGGGTAGTGTTATCATTGCTATTGCCAATTTTGAAAGCCTGGGGTTTAAGATAGGCAAGTTCATATTCTGGTGCAGAAGTGTGTTGGGCATCAAGAACCCGTATAAGCGCTTGCCATGGGAATTGCCGCCAGATCATACGTTAAAATTTGATTACAGGCTTATTGTTGATATGGTTAAAGGGCATATGAAAGTGGACAAAGTCCTAGGTGTTTCAATGTTATGCAGCACGCCCGGATGGGGTGACATGCTCGCAAAATTGCCGCAGGGTACATCGGCTTTTGTGCTGGGGACTCTGGATAACATATCACGTTTATTACCCTGCATGAGTGATGTGATAGTGGTCAGGGGAAGCCCGAGGTAATCAGAGCAAAGGTCTAAAAAAGGCCGCGAGATCAATATGTCCGCAGGTCATTTCAGTTCATATAACTTGAAGTTGGTGAAAGTGTAGTTCTCGGAAACTGCCCAGTTACTGAATAATATCCCCAATTCACCCTTCAGTGATGTATTGTCTGTGAGGGTGGCGAGTTTAGTGCCGTTTATGTAGAAGTCCTGATTTTCTCCTATGCAAACCACCTTTAAGCGGTTATACTCGTCTGCGGGTTTGATAATGCTTGAAGGTGTTTGTTGATATATTTCCTCTTCGACACCCAGATCGCTTTTTTTTGCAACGTAAAACGTTCGGTTGTCAGTGATCGCAAACCTGTAGTAATACCCGTCATTACCAAATCTATAGATAATACCTAATACAGCTCCCCTGATAGGAGAGGTTTCCCTGATATCAACCTCCGCCGAAAAATCTTTTAATTGCTGCCTGGTTTTAGGGTTAAGGGCTATAACTGTGTTTTTACCTTGTGTCCATACGCTGTAAGCACCCTGGTCATATGCGCCGCCTTTGGTTGAATCGGCTTTATAAATAAACCACCCGCTTTTGGGATCTGTGAAATCGTCCTGGAAAATTAATGTGCCGTTTTCGCTACTTGTTTGCTGTGGTGAAGTGCAGCTGGAAATAAAACCGGTCGATAAAACCAGTATGCTCAATAATATACTTATATAATAATAGTTTGATTTTTTCACTTAGAACTCTCCTGATAAAGTGGAAATAAATATTTTCAAATATTGTGGCGAAATATTATAGACATAACTAACTATAATGGATCGAGACATTCCTGCAAGAAATCACTGCAATCCGGCTTTTATTATATATCATTTTGGCGGGCAGTACCTGCGCGTTGTTTTATATAGTTATACTATTGGTACGTGCTGTAAGTACCGTCAGGTGGTTAAATTACTTATAACACAGATGTATATTTGTATGAATTCCGGGCGGATGATTATATGTAGGCATCATCTCTATACTGCTGTGAAATTTGACCGGAACTGAAACCTGTATCCACCCATGGAAAATGGACAGGTATGGAAGGGGTACCGCTCCCATGCCCGTCCATTTTTCCTTCCGCCACAACCAGCCCTTTGAGTTATTAAAAGATCTAATTGGATTAGATAACAAGTATTTAGTGGCGCATAGTTTTATATTACAAGGAAGAATAAAGTGCGTTACCATTATCTTAATGGTAGGGATAAATAGTAAATAGCTATAAGGTACTGGGTCAACGATACTAAAGTACTGGATTGACAATTTAGAGTCAGTTCATTGTGAATTGTGCCAGGATTACCGACTTTAAATGAATTTTAATTGTTGGACTTCGCGGACGATAGACTTTGAAGCCCTTAAATGAGGCTCCTGGTTATAATGTGTGAAGAAAGGGAAAACGGTCATTTTTCTGTCAACTTTATGATACAATTAGTCGTGTGTTTCACATGGGGAATTTAGTCGATGGAGCATTCATTGAAAGTGGACTGTAGCATATTACATGCAGTCGGTTTGCTGCCGGTAGTAAGAATCTTCGAATACAAAGTGACAGCCAATGAATAAGCTCCAGCCGAAGGTTTCCGTGATCATTGTCAATTACAACGGCATTGCCTATCTGGATACATGCCTGTCTTCAGTATTAAATCAACCATATGATAATTATGAGATTATCCTGGTGGATAACGCTTCCACAGACGGTAGCCTCGAATATATGCGTCAAAAATACCCTGGGATGACGTTCATTGCAAATAAAGAAAATTCAGGCTATGCAGGGGGTATCAACAGCGGTCTTGCTGAGGCTAATGGCGACTACATCTCCCCGCTTAATATGGATACCGAAGCTGATCCGGGTTGGCTTGCGCGGATGGTTGAATTTATGGAAGGACACCCGCAAGCAGGAGCAGTTTGCCCCAAAGTACTTATTCTTGGACAACAGGCTGTGATTAATTGCACTGGTTTGAACGTCCACTTCTCCGGTCTGGGCTTCTGCCGCCATTTACATGAGCCGGACAGGCCTGATAGTCAGCCGCAGAAAGTGAAAGGCATAAGCGGCTGCTCTTACCTGATAAGGAAAGATCTTTTCACCCGTATGGGCGGAGCGCCAGCATACTGTTTTATGTACAATGACGATGTGGTGATATCATGGCTACTGGCGCTGATGGGGTATGAAATGTACTGTTTGCCCACATCCGTAATTTATCACAGGTACCGGTTGAGCATGACCCCTGAGAAATTCTTCCACCTTGAGAAGAACCGCCTTTATCTCATCCTATCCACTTTTGAATGGCCCACACTGCTGTTGCTTTCTCCATTGCTGGTTATTATCGAAGCCATGGTCATGGCCTATAGCATCGTCAAAGGTTGGCCCTATCCACGCTCAAAACTCGGCGCTTACCATGCCGCTTTTCAGGAAAGAAAGTATATAGCACAACTGAGGCGTTTCAACTCGGGTCTCCGTTGTGTGTCGGATTGGGCATTGTTGAAAAAGCTGAGTTGGAACCTGGAATGGCGACAGCTCTTTGGAATCGTGCGCTTCCGGCTGAGGGGAGACGGTCGTGATTGAAGCAATCCCCAGACTCTCGGACGACGTTCTTCCTCCCATTAGTATCATTATCGTCAACTGGAACGGAAAAAAATTCCTGCCAATATGTTTAAGTTCACTGGCCGCGTTGGACTACCCGCGTGATAAGGTAGAAGTTATCTTGGTGGATAATGCCTCTACCGACGGCTCGCAGGCTTATATTAGTAATAGTTACCCGGCAATCAAGATCATCCTGTTGGACAAGAATTACGGCTTCTGCAAGCCCAATAACGAGGGGGCAAAGGCCGCCGCTGGCGAATACTTAGTCTTTCTCAATAACGATACCGAGGTTACCCACGGTTGGCTGCACGAACTGGTCCGTCCCACATTGGAAGATGCTGAGGTCATATCAGTCGCCTCAAAGATGCTCTATTATGACCGCCGTGACACCATTAATACTGCTGGGGGCAAGATCGCTATTATCGGCGGCGGTTTCTACCGCGGCTATGGCGTTAAGGATGGCCCCGCTTACAATGAGCCTGGATATACCGGCTTCGGCTGCGCCGCCGGTGTGCTGGTAAAGAAGGACTTCTTCCTTTCCATCGGCGGTTTCGACGAGGACCATTTTGCTGCCTGCGAGGAGCATGATCTGGGCTGGAAAGCCTGGCTTTATGGATATAAAGTGGCCTACGCTCCTGATGCAGTCATGTACCACCGTCAGAGCGGCACTTTCGGCACCCGTAGCAATGCTGATACTGGCAAGGTCTTTCTTAACACACGCAACCGCCTTTTCAATATCGTCAAGAACCTGGATGGCGGCAACATGTGGCGCGGTATGCTGATTAGCTTATTTTTTAATGTCTACCGCTGGTTTGGCTATGTGTTTACAGGTAATTTTGCTGCGGCCTGGGCGTTGTGCCGTGCGCATTTCAGCTTCCTCAAATTCCTGGGCAAAATGCTCAAAAAGAGGAAAATAGTGCAGAAAACCCGTAAACGTAGCGATGCCGAACTTTACCGCCTAGGCGTCATCGCCACCTTCAAAGAGAGTATGGAACAGGAGAGGCTTCTGCGAATGCTTGCGAAGGACGGCTATTATAAGGCATGATGAATAAATGACAGGCCTGAATGCCAGCATCATCATACTTACAAAAAACGGTGGCGCCAATTTTTCCCTGTTGTTAGATCGTATTTATAGCCAGCAATTTGACGGTAGCTATGAGGTGATCATTGTCGATTCCGGCTCCACCGATAGTACCCTGGAAGTTGCCCATAGATATCCCGTTAAGTTTCACCAGATCACTGAGGGCGAATTTCATCACAGCCGTACGCGCAACTTAGGCGCCGGTATGTCTCAGGGAAAATACCTGGTTTATATCACACAAGATGCCCTGCCGCGGGATAACAACTGGCTTCAGAAGCTGATCGATAATTTCACAGACCCGCAAGTGGCCATGGTTGTGGGTAGGCAGATAGCGTGGGAAAATACCAGGCCGCCGGAGAAATTTTTCTATCATTATAATTTCCCCGAATTTAAAATAGTGGTAAAATCTGGTTCTGCCGGTTTTTATCATGACAACGTTTTCATATCGGATGTAAATTCGGCATACAAAAAAGAAATATTGCTTAAGTATAGGTTTGCTGAAAATATGGTCATGGCTGAGGATAAAGAGATCGCTGCACGATTTATCGAAGATGGGCTTCTTATTAATTACGAACCTGCAGCAGCCGTCTATCATGCGCATGACTATGGGCTGAAAGGACTATTTGATAGACACCTTGATTTCGGCCTTGCCATCGAGCAGGGGGCTTCTAGACTGCCCAAAACAGCTGTTATGCTCGGAGGGGCCGTAGCTGGATACCTGGGAGCTGAATATAAATTCCTCATAGCTAACCATTACGGTAAATGGCTTCCATATACACTGGTTTATGAAATGGCCAGGTATACCGGCCTATTCATGGGGAAATGCAGGCTAATGCAGGGTCCCGCAGCGAGGAGATTAAAAAAGGACTATGATTGAGATCTTCAAA
This sequence comes from Dehalococcoidia bacterium, assembly GCA_050014895.1. Lineage (GTDB taxonomy): Bacteria > Chloroflexota > Dehalococcoidia > GIF9 > UBA5629 > JAFGLP01. The sequence goes on along the minus strand of JBEKCL010000022.1, from coordinate 11,417 downwards.
TACCGTGAACTGATCGGAGCCCTCACCATTGTCGATCTCAAAAACCGTTATCAGAATACATCATTGGGCTTTCTCTGGTCGTTGCTCAGCCCCTTATTGATGGCGCTGGTATTATTCTTTGTCTTCCGCTACCTATATAAGCAGGAGCCTAATTTTGCTGGATACCTGCTGGTTGGCCTTATGTCGTGGCGCTTCTTTATCGTGAGCACGACATCCTCCGTCTATGCCGTTGTTGGCAAGCCCAGTCTGGTAACCAAGGTCTACATACCGCGTGAGATATTGGTGCTCAGTAATATGTTGGCCAACCTGATCAGCTCTTTGCTTGAATTTCTTATCATCATACCCATATTGTATTTTGCAGCGGGTAGCCTGCCGTTAACCATCTTAGTATTCCCGCTCATTTTCGTCATTTATTTCTGGTTCGTTTACGGTATTGCGCTCTTCCTTGCCTCGCTATATGTGTTTTTCCGGGATATCAACCAGATATGGGAAGTGTTGACCACGATGCTGTTTTTTCTGTCCCCTGTATTCTATCCAATGGCAGCGATAACCGTGCCAGTGCAGCGTTTCTACCTGCTCAACCCTATCACGCAGTTCATCATCGTATATCGCGACGTTATGGTCTATGGCCAATGGCCCACTTCTTACAGCCTGATCATCGTTGTGGTTGCCTCGATTCTTTCCTATGTGATTGGCAGATTCACTTTCGGCAAGCTTCAGCGCCGTTTTGCTGAGGATATATAAAACAGGCTTATCACCGTGATAGACAGCCCTAATGAACGCCAATTTTAATTCACGTATAAAGCAAAACCGTGCCAAGTGGCGTGTTAATGATGCCGTGATGCGCGTCATGCTCTGGCCCAAAGCGCTTATTGACAGAATATTCCCGCAGGGTTCTAGTATACGGCGTTACTACGGATTGGCCGTGTCCGGCGTGCAAATCATAATATTATACGGCTGGGGCAGCTTCTGGCGCAGGTACAGACACTACCAGCAAACCGAGAAAAATGTATCAAAGTGGCGTACGCAGCTGGTACGGGATGCTGAGCAAAAGGTCTTTAAAATTGAGCCGGAGCAGTTCCTGTTACCGAAAAAACTGAAGGTGGCTGTTGTAGTGCATAGTTACTACACCGAGTTATTTGGCGAGATATGCACCTATCTGAAAAACATGCCTTGCAGCTATACATTGTTTGTCTCGATTAAAAGCAAGGCAGATATGCAGGCTATCAACGCGCAATTGCAGGACCTGCCAATGCTGGAAAGGGCCGTCGTGAAAGTAGTAGCGAACCGCGGTCGTGATATAGCCCCTTTCCTTGTTGATTTCGCCTCAGAGCTAGCTGACTACGATTATATTTGCAAGGTCCATACTAAAAAGTCTCTCTTTACCGGGTCGGAAAAGATGGAATGGCGCCAGTACCTGTATAAAATGCTGTTGGGATCGAAGCAGCGCATACAGGCCATACTAACGGTGTTTGCTCGGGACGCCAGCGTTGGCATCATTTACCCGGCTAGATACGAGCATACGCCCTACTGGGCCTACACCTGGCTATCCAATAAATGGGATGCCGCCCCGTTCGTTAACAGGCTGGGTTTCGATTTCGATCCTGATGAATACATAGATTATCCCACCGGTTCCATGTTCTGGATCAAGAAAGAGGCATTGAAGCCACTATTCGATATGCGCCTTGCGCGGAACGATTTCCCCGAAGAACGGGGCCAGACTGACGGCGCGTTACATCACATTATGGAGCGCTGTTTCACGCTTTCAGCCCGTTCGCGCGGCTTTAAATACACTATCATCAACGATCTTAACGATGATGTATTCTCCTATTCTGATGCTAGGAAGGTATCATCCTATTTCAATGTATCACCTGCCGACCTGATTCAACATACCCTGCCGCTGGTGGATGTGGTTTCCTTCGATATATTCGATACGCTGCTTTGCAGGCCTTTCGCCAGTCCAGATAAGCTGTTGCAGTATATCGAAGAAGCAGTGCATCAACGCTACGGAGTGAAGGATTTCATGCGGCTACGGCAACAGGCGGAAGCCGATGTCCGGCTGCGGCAGGGCCACTTAGGCGATGTAAAAATATCACAGATATACCAGGCGCTGGCGAGTGCGGCCGGCATCAGTTGGGAGGTTGCAGAGAAAATTCTCGAGTTTGAGTTGACTACAGAAATAGAGCTGCTCATTCCCCGCCCGGACATGCTAGCCGCATTTGAGGAAGTAAAAGGCGCTGGCAAGCGGATTATCCTCACCACCGACACTTATTTTGAAAAGCCGCATATCGAGCGCATACTCATGGAGAAGGGTCTATCGGGTTATCACCAGTTATATATTTCCAGCGAAGAAGGCAGGCTCAAGGACCGCGGCGACATGTGGGACTATATTATTGAACATGAGGGGATCAGGGGAAGTAATTTACTGCATATCGGAGATAACGAGCAGTCCGATGTCCAATTGCTGGGCGACCGTGGCCCTTATTTTATCGTGCATGTTATGAAACCATCAGTGCTCTTCCGTCAGAGTGCACACGGCAACTTGCTTTGGCAGATGCTGAATCCGCGTGAAGGATGGCGTGAAAACCTGCTCTATGGCATGATCAGCAACCATTTCTGCCTCGATACTTATCCCTTTGACTTCTGGTATTGTGATAAGCCGCTCAGCGATCCCTTTACTCTGGGCTATACTGTATTCGGCCCGCTAATGCATAACTTCCTGGCTTGGTTGATTAACTATGCCAGGCTGGATGGCGTGAAGCGGCTCTATTTCCTCTCACGTGAAGGCTATGCGTTGCACAAAATGTATCAGGATATTGCCGGTTCGGCTGCCTTAAGGCAGCCGAACATAAACCTTCCCGCCGGCAGTTATCTGCTTTCTTCACGGCGGACCGCTCTGTTCGCAGTGCTGAAGAAAGAGGAGGATCTCCTGCCCTTCCTGGACCGGGATTTCAACGGTACATTGAGGAACTTCTTTGAAAAGCGCCTAAACATTAGCGTAGCCAATATGCAGGCTGTAGAAAAAGTGGTGGGTGAGGAAGGCATGGGCAGGCAGATTTCCCTGCCGTCGGACTATGACATGGTCAAGAAAAGCCTGCTTAATGTATTCGATATACTGGCGCCCCAGGCTGAAGCCGAGCGGGAGGCGCTATTGGCCTATTGCAAAGAGAATGGCCTGCTGGACAAAGAAAAAATGGGTTTGGTGGATATCGGTTATTCATGCACCATTCAGAAGTCGCTTATTGGCCTACTGGACAGGCCGCTTAACGGTTATTATTTTGCCATTGACGATAAGGCGGGCAAGATCAGGGACGGCAGTTCCCAGGCACGTGGTTACCTGGGGGAACTACTCAATCCTAAAATCTCTGCTGTAGTTATCTTCAAGCATAGCCTGCTGCTTGAGGCTGTATTAACTGCGCCCGATGGGCAGCTATTATACTTCTCAGGTGGTAAAGATGGGGCCGTTCCCGTATTCAAACAGCCGGGCCTGGCTCAGAAGCGCTTTGATGTCATTACACGCATACACGATGGCATGGGTACCTTTGTACGGGATATGCTCAAACTATTTGGCGCAGCTGCACTCGAGATAGAGTTTCCCGTGAGTGACATGCTCCATTACTATCAGATGATTGCCACAGGCAGGGTTGATCTTGGTGATTTGAAGAAGGTGCTCTCGGTGGAAGATGAATACAGCGGGCTGCCTGAAATTGAGGTTATTGACTATTATACAAAATTATACGATTCCCAACGCTAAAGTCACTGACAGTTGCTGTTTATAGAAGCGTAATCGATAATTGTGTAAAACCAGGGACATACTATGAAAATATCCAGCGGCTTAAAATTAATTGTACGGGGTGTCCAGATTATTATCCATGAGGGGTGGCAGGAATTCTGGAATAAATATACAGCCTGGCGTAAACAACGTAATTTGTCGGCAGCCGGTTCCAGATCAACATTGACCATTGATGGCAAGAAGATTCCCAATCCTGAATCGAGTGCCTATGTCGGCGGAGGAGATTTTATAGCGGTGGGTAATGCCTTACAGGCACAGCTGACGAAATTATGTGGTCTCAGACCGGATGAAGCTGTACTGGATGTAGGTTGTGGTATCGGAAGGGTTGCAGTCCCATTGACGCAATATCTGGACAATAAGGGGAGTTATGAAGGATTTGATATCGTCAGGCATGGCATCGAATGGTGCATGGCCAATATCTCATCAAAGTATCCGAATTTCAATTTTAAATGGGCTGGGATTTATAATAGGGCATACAATCCCGAAGGCAAAATAAAGGCCCGTGAGTTCAAATTCCCTTATAGAGATGAGACGTTCGATTTGGTCTTTCTTACATCGGTATTTACACATATGATGCCCGAAGATATGGAATATTATCTAAGTGAGATAAGCCGTGTCCTAAAAAAACGGGGCAGGTGCATGATTACGTTTTTCCTGCTCAATGAAGTATCGGAAGGCATGATGAAATCGGGCGCAAGCACCATTAACTTTAAATACGGCAATAGTGTCTATAAATATGAAAATGAGAGTGTGGAAGAAAGCGCCATAGCGTACAATGAAGATTATGTCAGCAGTAGCTTCAGCCGTGAGAAGTTATACGTAAGGGAACCGGTCTACCATGGCAACTGGTGCGGGCGGACTGATTTCCCTGAATATAGTAATAAAAACGTAAGTAAATCTTATCAGGATATTATTATCGCGGACAAACTATGACCGGAATTATCATGTCAACATTGAAACCATGCTATTTTCTGACTAAAATAAATCAGGTTACTTATAAAGGATTTAAATGACAGCTATTGTAATTGATAACGTTTCTAAGAAATTTCGTATTCCCCACCAGAAAAAGACCACGCTGTTTCAAAGGGGTCTGGGATTAATCAAGCGGCAGGATACCTTTGAGGAATTCTGGGCCGTCAGGGACGTAAGTTTCGAGGTCGACAAAGGTGAAACCTTAGGTATCATAGGCAGGAATGGGTCGGGAAAATCTACCCTGCTTAAAATCCTGGCAAAGGTGTTATATCCGGATAGCGGAAAGATAACTACTGTAGGTAGGGTTGCATGTTTTCTTGAATTAGGCGTTGGTTTTCAGTTGGAATTAACAGCAGAAGAAAACGTATATATCTACTCAACTATACTGGGTATGAGTAATAAGGAAACTAAGAAAATCTATAATGCCATTTTTGATTTTGCTGAACTGAAGAAATTTGAAAATATGAAATTAAAAAATTTCTCATCCGGTATGATTATGCGGTTAGCGTTTTCAACGGCCTTTCACACTGATCCTGATATAGTTTTAATTGATGAAGTGCTAGCAGTCGGGGATGAATCATTTCAGAAAAAATGCGTGGTCAAGATCAATGAATTCAAAGATGCTGGGAAAACAATAATATTCGTTTCACATTCCCTTGTTGCTGTTAGCCAGATTTGTACCAGGAGCATGCTGATCAACGATGGCAAAGTAGTCGACATGGGAAAAAATGAGGTAGTGATTAAAAAGTACCTGGAGCTGGTGGGAAATTAAACAGGAACCAGGTGAATCCGGTTCGGCATGCTTATTGATTAATACAGGAAAGACGTAGATTAAATAGTGGGCATTATTACGAATTAGCACATGAATAATGATATTACAATAAGCACTGTTCTTTTGAATTGGAACCGGATAGATAACCTGAAAAGGACTGTTAAATCTTACCTCGCAACAATAAATGTAGATTATGAGCTTTTTATAGTTGATAATAATTCTCAAGACGGTTCAAAGGCACTGATACAAGATATATGTGAAGGATACCCGAATCATCACGCAATATTGTTAAATGAAAATATTGGTGGTCAAGCTTTAAATATCGGGGCAGAAAAAGCCACGGGCAAATATATACATTTTAGTGAAAATGACATCGAGTACCTTCCCGGCTGGTATGAAAATTTACTCGAGAAATTCGATAATTTTCCGGAGTTAGGGCAGCTTTCACCCTTTTCACCAAACCCGCAAAAAGTTATTGGCGAAATATTCAGCGTAAAAGAAACAGGACCAGTTACGCGCAAGGGTATTACCATTTACGTTACCGGACTAAATACTGGAACAACATCTATTATCCGAAGGCAAGTATGGGATACGGGAGCCAGGTGGAAAAGCTATGGCAAAGGTGATATTTGGTTCCCGGATGACGCGTCGTTCTCGGATGAAGTGCGAAACAGGGGTTTTATTGTGGCCTATAATGACAAATATGTAATAATCAACTGGGGCCATAACATTCGGGAATTGAAAAAAGAACTTCCGTATTATATTGAAAACTATAAATCGAAAGTTTGGTTTGGTATAGATGGCTTTAAGGATCGCTTAAACGAGCATGGATATGATCTGGTTACTAATTCAGCCGGTTCATATGAAATAGTGAGCTGTAATGTAATCGCAAACGTAAACGGGCCACGTATGGATGAAGATAATCAAAATACCGGGCTTGCATGCGGCAGTCAACAGCTATGGGATGATCCCAATAAATATGCGCAGCCCGCTGGGATAACTGAATACGGTCATTCTATCGATGTGCGGGGATACCAGTCCTATTTAATAACGGATTTCTCTATCAGTGCATCCGGTGATGACGTATATCTCCGTAGAAAGAAAGACCTATTGGATCTATTTTTCAGCGTGGGAAACCTGCATGGCCGGAATTTATTGGATCTTGGAGCAAATGCCGGATTTTTCTGTTTTTGGGCCGTACAAAAGGGTATAACTAAAGCCACCGCTCTGGATATGGACCCGCAATACCTGGATATTATGCAAAAAATAAAAAATAAATTGAATATTCAGAATGTCGAAATAATTAGAGCCAATATTGATAGTTGGAACGAGCCGGCGGATATTACATTGGCTTTGGCTCTGATACATTGGGTATACTCGTGCACTGCTGTCTTCGGCAATATCAGCAGTATTATTGAAAAGTTGGCGCAGTTAACCAATTATGTTTGTATTATTGAATGGGTAGAACCGGATGATCCTGCCATAGAATTTTTCCACCACACTTCATGGAATAAAGAATATATTACAGGCCCTTATAACATAGAAGAATTTCAAAAAGCGGTAAATACTTATTTCAAAAGATGTGAGTTTGTTGGGTATATCAGCGCCACGCGGAAATTATTTATGGCATTTAAAACATTAAATATCATTAATTATCACTGTCCGTGGCCTGAGCTGATGGAAAGGAGCAAGATTATTTCCAGTAATAAACTGACAACTTGCAATGGAATAGACTACTGGAGCAGTGTATACGACGACGGAAGTTATATTTATAAGCAGGCTACTCTGGATTTAGCGGGGCGTGAAAGTGTATTTCTTAATCAATTTGATTGCGCTTATTTCCCGCATGTTTATGAGACAAAGAGTGAACAGGGCTATTCTGTAATAAAATTAGAAAGGATTCAGGGCAATAGTTTATATGAGAATATTGATGAAATCACAGGTTCAGCTGACAAATTATATGAATTTATCAGGCATTGTATTATGATTTTAAAACTCCTTGAAGGCAAAGGCATAAGTCACCGAGATATACGTATGGAAAACATAATGATAAGGGATGGAAAACCTGTGTTACTGGATTTCGGTTGGGCGGTATCGGAAGACAGCCCATATTATTCACCTGACGGCCTCGGTGATAAAGGCCGGTTGCCCGACAGGGGTTTTTCTGACATTTATGCCATGGGTAAATTGTTACAGGCAGTTAATAAGAATAAATATGCTATATTTGACCAGGTAATTGAATTGATGGCAGAACCTGATAGCTCTATGAGGATAACCGATCTGGTATTATTAGAGTTGCTGTTTAAACTGGTACATGAAAATTATCATGATATGCATCTTGACAGGTTAAATTAGTTATGAATTCAGACGCCGATAACTTAGACATTAATAGCTCCGTAAAAAAGCACATACTGACATTACTTGATCATATTTCAAAGTATAAGAAGCATTCCGCCATCATTATCGAACAAAAGGATGCTCAAATCGCCAGGCTTGCCGATGCCGTCGATAAGAGAGATGCTCTGATCACCGAACTGGTTGCCAAGACGTCACAGATTTCTCAGTTAACAACAATGGTGAATGAAAAAAATTCCGCGTTGATTGATCTTGATTTTACTTTGAAGGACAGGGATACCGAGATCAATATGATGAGGAGCACCATTGTTTTTCAGATGGCAAGCAGATATCAGTCAATTGTAAATAAGGTCTTTCCTGCTTCTTCCGGAATAAGGAGACTTTATGAACTGGTCATGAGAGGGTTAAGGGTGATATTAAATAAAGGCGGGATGGTATTTTTCAGGGAAGCCGCCAAATATTTAATTAGCGAGAAACCGTCAGCGGATAACGCCGTATCAGGTGCCCTGCAATTAATAGAAAGCAGCGGAAAACATTTGGATATTATTATCCCGGTATATAATTCCTTTGAACATGTGCAAAAGTGTATCAGTTCCGTATTGTCCTGCACGAGCGAAATACCCTTCACAATTGTCATTGTAGATGATTGCAGTACAGACAACAGTTTAAAAGAGTACCTGTCATATCTTGTGGCGAAGCAAGCCGATATAAAGATATTGAAAAATAAAAAGAACGCCGGGTACCTGAAGAGCGTTAACCGGGGCATGAAATATTCCCGAAATGACGTCGTGCTGTTGAACAGCGATACCGTTGTGACGCATGGCTGGTTGCGCGAGTTGCGCGACTGTGCGTATGGAAGTGAACGTATAGCGACGGTAACACCCATGTCGAATAATGCCACAATATGTTCCGTCCCGGATTTTTGTAAAAGCAATGAGATACCGCATGGGTACAGCATCCAGGAGTTCGCATCGCTGGTGAATAAAACTGCCGTGAGTAACGGCGTAAGGCATTACGAGATACCTGTGGGGATCGGCTATTGCATGTACGTAAAAAGAAAAGTACTGCACGATATAGGCTATTTTGATGAAGCTTTTGGAAGAGGATATGAGGAAGAGGTTGATTTCTGCCTGCGTGCACTGGAACATGGGTATAAGAATGTGGCCTGTCCGCAGGTATTTATTTACCATGCCGGAAGCGCTTCTATTGACGAAGGGCAAAAAACAGCGCTGGAGAAGAAAAATTGGGGACTGCTGATAAAAAGGCATCCGCAGTATACTTCCATACTTGCTGATTTTACATCGAAAAACCCCATGTCCGGCCTTCAGCAGGCTATAAAAGATAATATCGAAAAACGTTCGTTAGGCGGATTAAAGATAGGCCTGGATGCGCAATTGCTGATAAGGCCGCAATGGACAGGTTCGGAGCGGTATATAGATAGCCTTATCAGGGGCATTTTGTGGGACGATGCAAATAACCATTACACGGTATTTTCAGCCAATGATAAATATGATGACAGGTTCTACGACGGCAGCAATATTGTCAGGAAATATGCGGCTGATTCGGCAGATATTCTCTGGGATCCTGACTATAAAGGCCTTGATGTTTTCCACCGGCCTTTTCAGTGTCACGGTGCCCTCGATTTACTGGCTCTGGCCGGTGCACGGTGCCGCGTACTGACTATCCTTGACCTGATTTTGTACAAACGTCCGGATTACCAGCAAAAAAAAGAAGACCATGAGCGGTATCAGAGGATAATGAATGTATCTGCGAAGCTTGCCGACAGGATCATTGCCATCAGTGAGTTCTGTAAGAAGGATATCGTCGAAACACTCGGTATTGATCCCGAAAAAATCGATGTAATATATCCGGTTACGTTTGATCCTGCGAAGCTGGAAAAAGTCGATAACGGGCTGTCAAGGCAGGCGCTCAAGGACAAATACGGCATCAGCGGTAAATTCATTATGTATATAGGTACGACCTTTCCTCATAAAAACCAGGAGGGGTTGATACTGGCATATGAGCTGCTATTGAACAAATACGCTGCAAAGCAGGAACAGATACCGGACCTGGTACTGGTAGGGCCTGATACCGCGTTGCAAACGAAGAAAAGGCTGGTTGACAGGACGAAGCATATCACGCATAAAGTTAAACTGATAGAGTATGTGCCGGATGAGGACATGCCGGCTTTTTACAGCTGTGCAGAATTATTTGTTTTTCCATCGCTTTATGAGGGGTTTGGCATCCCTCTCATCGAGGCAATGGCTTATGGCCTGCCCATTGTTGCTTCGAATGCCACATCGGTTCCGGAAGTTGTGGGTGATGCTGCTCTTGTAGTTGATTGTACCAGGGCTGACCTGCTGGCCGATGCTATAGAGACAGTATTGAATGATGCAGGGATCCGGGAAAGGCTGGTAGAACGCTCGAGGGAACGTATCAAGCAGTTCAGTATGGAGACTGTAATAAAGCAGACGCTGAATACATATGAAACGGCCCGTCTGTCGGTTTGCCAGAGGCCGCGTGAGTTATCTGCGGAAATTAAGGCAGATATCATTAAGCTGGCTGCCGAAGCAAAGGCGGACTTTTTTCTCAATGAATATGAAAAGAAGGAAATGGGGTAAGTAATGAAACAAACAAAATCCAGCGATCTTCGTTTAAATATCCAGATGTTTGGGTTAAGAAACCATATAAGAAAATCCTTTGTCCCGTTCAAAAATCCGGAGATATTAAACGCAGTCCGTGAATCTTTCAGTAAAGCGGGAATTACGGTCACCGATCTGAATATTGATGTTGAAGACTATCGTAATTGGATTGCAAGGGCGGCCTATCCGCCGGAGTGTTATGCTGAAGAGGGCTACGGCAGGCACGTATTTTCTCAAAAGACACTTGAGCATTACGTTGCCTGCAAAATGCTTGATATAAAAAATGGCGATGTGTATATTGATATAGCTTCATCGTTATCGCCTCTGCCGGATATCTTGCCGCGTTTATACGGGTGCCATGCATACAGGCAGGATTTGAGCATTTTGAAATGAAGTCAGATATCGAATTCATTAAAGAAGCTAACAGGGTATTAAAACCGGGCGGGAAACTGTGCATTGTCCCTCTCTATATGCACACTGAATATGCGATACAGACTGATATGAAGGCGTGGTCATTGTTCGATCGTCCGCATTTTGATAGTGATGCTGCTATATATATAGCAGATACATTCAGTAACCGTTGGGGGCGTTTTTATGACGTGCAACATTTTGTGGACAGGATTATAAAAAGCCTGGATAAATTGAAGCTGTCATTGTTCTTCATTACCAATGAGAAAGAAGTGCATCCGACGGTCAGTACAAAATTCGTAGCTCTTTTTGAAAAAGCTATATAACAGTTATTGAATATTAACCTTATCTTACACAATAATGCACTGCTAACCAATGTTTTTGGTCTGGTCAACATGCTCCAATTGGAGGAAGCTGACTGAGTGGACTTATCTTTCAGCTAATTATTTGAATAATATTCAATAGCTATTTCGCT
>JBEKCL010000021.1:0-23948 GCA_050014895.1 Dehalococcoidia bacterium | reverse complement strand
TCTGAAAACTATCAATGGTCTTGGGTGTAAGCCCTCTTTTAGTTGCATATTGTCTGGCGACTTCGCCACTATCGGAATGCAGCAATTGGTAATGGAAATATTCGGCAGCAACTTCATTTATCTTATACAGTCGCTCATGTTTTTCATGCTCTTCTTTGACGTTTTGCTGTGATTGATGGGTCAAAGTAACCCCTGCCTTTTCGGCGAGCAGGTGTAAAGCCTGGCTGAAATCCAACCCTTCTTTTTTCATGACAAAGGAAAATACGTCCCCACCCGTGCCGCAGGCCCCAAAACAATGCCAGCTTTGTTTTTCAGGAAAGACAAAAAAGGAAGCGGTTTTTTCGGAATGAAATGGGCAGGCTGCTTTAAAATTCCGTCCGGACTTTTGAAGCTTCACGTATTGGGAGACGACATCCACGATGTCTAACTTCTGTTTTACATCATCTACTGTATTCATTATGTTTTAAAACACCGGTATATTTACCATATGGGTGCTTTGCTGTATTTTCTAGCAGTAAGTATAGCGTACTGGTCTGACATTCCGGAAACGTAGTCGGCCACCCTTCGTTCTATCGTCTCGTTTGGAAGGTTGTATTCCGGCGGCAGATTATCGGGATTCCTGACAAAATATTCATATAAAAAGATCAGCAACTGGCGCGCCCTTTCATCTTCCTCTTTTTCGCGATTAGCATAGTACACATTTGTGAACAGGAATTCCCTTAGCTCGTTGGCAGCCAAGCGAATGGGGTTGCTCATCCCTATGGACGGTGTTCCCTTGTTTGGGATCAATTTATCTGCGGAAAATTGTACGATATCCGTGACGAGAGTGTTGATCCTGCTGGAATTTGTCTGCCCTAAAACCCTTGCTGTCGAATCAGGCAGGTCTGCTGGAGAGATCATGCCCGCTCTCATTGCATCCTCAACGTCATGGTTAATATATGCTACCATATCGGCCATCTTAACAACTTGCCCTTCAACAGTAGAGACAGTGTTCCAACCACATTCGAGTATCTCAAGGTCGCCTTTAGAGTGGTTAAGTATCCCGTCACGGACTTCCCAGGTTAAATTAAGGCCTTTTCCCTTATTTTCTATGCATTCTACTACACGTAGGCTCTGTTCATAATGACGGAAACCGCCGGGTAACCGTTCATTCAAAACAGCTTCTCCCATGTGCCCGAATGGAGTATGACCCAAGTCGTGTCCCAGGGCTATGGCCTCGGTTAAATCTTCATTAAGGTTTAGTGCTCGTGAAATAGTACGTGCTATCTGCGAAACTTCCAGAGTATGTGTCAACCGTGTGACATAATGGTCACCGAGCGGAGCAATAAATACCTGGGTTTTATGCTTTAACCGCCGGAAAGCATTACAGAAAATAATGCGGTCACGGTCTCTCTGAAAAGCCGTCCTGAGGGGACAGGGTTCCTCAGGTATTTCTCTGCCCCTGCTGGTTGCATTATGCGCAGCAAAGGGCGATAGCCGCTCTTCAGCCTGCTCCAGCCTCTGCCGAACATTCAAGTCAGCCATATTTAAATGTATTATCAGAGTAATATTACAAAATTAGTGCGATGAAGCCAATTTTTTTTCGGCGTTGGCTATGATTTGTCTGGTTTCATCGATCATATCGGGGGTGACTGATATTGACGTTATCCCCCAGCTTACCAGCTTTTCAGTGATTTCAGGATATACCGAAGGCGCCTGACCGCAAATGGAACATGTGATGCCTTTTCTTATCGCGGTAGTTACAGCTTTTTCAATGGCCAGCATCACCGCTTCATTCCTTTCGTCAAACTGTGTTGCGAGTTTGGAATTGTCCCTGTCAATGCCCAGGATCAATTGTGTGAGGTCATTGGAGCCGATTGAGATGCCATCTATGCCCGCATCAATGAATTTATCAATTAACATTATATTAGCCGGTACCTCTACCATCATCCATAATTTGAATTTTGGGAACTGGTACAACCCTTCGGCTACCAATATATTTTTTATCTGTTCAACATCGGAAACAAAACGAACGAAAGGTATCATAACATAAAGGTTATCATACGCCTGTAAGACCTTTTTTATGGCGTCCAACTCCATTCTAAAAACCTCTATTTCCCGGGTGTACCGTGAACAACCCCTGTACCCTATCATAGGATTTTCTTCCACCTCTTCATACTTATACCCTCCCGGCAAGTTCCTGTACTCATTTGTTTTGAAGTCAGTGGTACGGTAGACGACCGGCCTGGGATAGAACGATTTCGTAAAAGTGGTCAGGTTCCTGGTGAGTATCTCAACAAACTGATTTGCTTTTCCTTCATGCAGCATATAGCGAGGGTGACCGGGCATCTGTGCCATTATGAACTCCGCCCTTAATAGGCCGACTCCATCCACATCAAGGGCAGCTATTTTATCTGCCATCTCGGGTTCGGCGAGGTTTACATAAAGTCGTGTTTTAGTCTTAATTCGCTTGCCTGGCGAAGTTGCAAACTTATTTTTCCTTGTGGCAATTGCTACCTTACCTTCATATACTTTACCTGTCGCCCCATCTACGGTAACAACATCTCCGTCTTTCAGAAGCTTGGTAGCAGACTCTGTCCCGACAACGCAGGGTATACCAAGTTCCCTGCTCACGATAGCGGCATGGGCTGTTCTTCCGCCTCTGTCGGTAATGATAGCAACCGCACGTTTCATGGCAGGCACAAAATCAGGTGTGGTCATCTCCGCCACGAGTATATCGCCGGGTAAAATCTTATCTATTTTAGAGGGATCAGAGACTATTTTTACAATACCACTGGCGGCACCGGGGCTTGCGGCCACTCCGCTTAACAATACCTTTGCTTTGATGGATTCTACAGTAGTTGTATCCTGTGGCTGGTTCAAGGTAGTGACGGGTCTTGTCTGGACGATGTAGATCTTATCCCCCTCCCTGGCCCATTCAACATCCTGAGGTGTTTTATAGTGCGTTTCAAGTGCCCGGCCTATTTCAGCCAGGCTTATAATATCTTCATCGGCTAATTTTTGTACTGATTGCTTATCTGCCGGTATGGGGACTTTAATATTGGGTTCAAGGTCACCGGCAGTAGCCTCGATGTTGCGTACTAATTGCCACTCTTGTTTTACTATCTTTTTATCGATGATAGTCAGGTTCTTTTTATCGAGTGTGTACTGGTCAGGTGTCAAATCACCGGATACTATTGCTTCCCCCGGGCCGAATATGGCCTCGATCAGGATTTTACTGCGGTCGCTTGTTAGCGGTTCTACTGTAAAGAGTACACCCGCCGCTTCAGACTGGATCATTCTCTGAACCGGCACCACGATCCCAACCTGAAAATGATCATATCCCTGCTCGTGCCTGTAAAAGATAGCCCTGGATTCAAAAAGTGAAGCCCAGCAGCCCTGTACTGCTTTTACAACCGAATCCTCTCCCTGGATGTTTAAAAAAGTCCGCTGCTGCCCGGCAAACGAGGCATCGGGCAAGTCTTCCGCCGTAGCGGAAGAGCGCACTGCAACAAGGCCGCCTCCCAGCTTCCTGTAAGCAGTTTTTATCTCGTTAATCATATCGTCCGGCATGTCGGCCATAGTGATTGTATCTTTGATCCTGGCTGATACTTCCTGTAGTTTTTTGCTGTCGTTGGCATCCAGGTTCTTGAGCAGTTTCTGGATTTCAGTCATAAGCTTCGTTTTCTTAAGGAATTCAAAATAGGCCGTTGCCGTAACTACAAACCCGGGTGGTACCGGTATTTGTGCATGGACCATTTCCCCCAGATTGGCGCCTTTCCCGCCGGCAATCCCCATATCATTTCTAGTTATTTCTTCAAACCAGGCGATTGTCTTAATGATTTTTTTCATGAGACTCCTTATGAAGAAAACGGTTGTAGCAAAATCGGCTAATTATAACATCTGGGTATTTTAATAGTGGAGAGATCGGTAATTCAGGCAGCAGATAACTATTATCGCCGATAAACCACTAAACATTAAATAGGAAGTTTATTATGTCCCCGTCCTGTACGATATAGGTCTTCCCTTCCAGACGAAGGAGGCCGTGTTTACGGGCTTCTGCCATATTGCCGCTTTTCAGGAAGTCATCATAGCCGATGACTTCGGCGCGGATAAATCCCTTTTCAATATCGGAATGGATCTTGCCTGCTGCCTTAACCGCCGGTGTATTATTTCTGATTGTCCATGCCTTGACTTCATCCTCTCCAACTGTAAAGAATGATATTAATCCAAGCAGAGCGTAAGAATGCTTGATGACCGCATCAAAAGCGGGCTCCTTTAGGCCGATATCCTTGCGGAATTCCTCGGCTTCCTGTTCGCTAAGCTGCACCAGTTCCATCTCAAGTTTGCCGCACATCGAAATTAATTCTATTTGCGGACGTGAGAACTTGGATTTTAGATCTGACAGGCTCTGTTCAAAGCTAGCCAGTTGCTTTTCGCCGATGTTGATAACGATGAGCATAGGCTTGGCAGTCAGGAACTGGTAATTGCTTAACGAGCGTAATTCGTCAGCGGTCAGATTCTGGATCCTGATTGGAATATTTTTATCCAGTGACTGTTTTATTCTCAGGAGCAGTTCCTGTTCTTTCATGGCGGCATCCCGTTCTGCCGATTTGCCCATTTTCAGACTGGATTCAAGGCGGCCGAGTCTTTTCTCTATGATAACGAGATCGGAAAAAATCAGTTCCATATCGAGCGTTTCAATGTCACGAAGAGGATCAATTTTGCCTTCAACATGAAGAATATTCTCGTCTTCGAATGCCCTTACGACTTCCAGTATTGCATCGGCGCTGCTGAGTGTATTTAGCAATTGCCCGCTGACACCCTGCTCCTTCCCAAAACTCTTGGACAAACCGCCTATATCAATATATTTGATCTCAGCTGGTGTTGTTTTCTTGGGATGAAAAATGCTGCTCAACCTGGTTAACCGCACGTCTGGGACTTTAGCTATGGCAGGGTTGATAGTAAGACCTGCTCCAGAACGCGGTTTGTTCTCCGCAGTGAATTTAGTCAGGGCATTAAAAATGGTGGTTTTGCCGCTGGCAGGTAAACCTATTATGCTTATTTCCATATGATGGCCTCGCTCGGTTAGAAACTATATGACAGCCCGCTTGAAAATGCAATAATATACTCTGTTATTAACGTCTGTTGTTGCAGAATTAGGCTGTGTGTTATAATCAATAGAATTTCGCAATCTGGAGGATTTATTGTGCCCAGTTATGAACTGGTTTTCATTTTAAATGCAAACCTAACGGAAGACGATTTTACCCGCGTGCTGGGTAAAATCAATGATCTTATAACCAAGCTTGGCGGGACCATCAGCGAGACTACTCCATGGGGGAAAAGGAAGCTTGCCTACCCTATCAAGAAACAGTCTGAAGGGAATTATGTACTTGAAAAAGTACAGATCAAGCAGACAGCCTTGAAAGAGCTTGATAATAGTCTGAAGCTTTCAGAAGATGTTTTGAGGTATCTTTGCATTCGTGCAGATAGTTAGTTTTCGGAGGGGTAGATGGCGAGTTTGAATAAGATCCTGTTAATCGGTAATGTCGGTGGTGATCCAGAGATGCGGTTTACGCCTAATGGTGTGCCCGTAACATCGTTTACCATGGCGACTAACCGTAGTTTACCGCAAGCTGACGGCACCTTTAAAAAGGAGACGGAATGGTTCCGTGTAAGCGCCTGGAGAAAGTTAGCGGAAACTTGTAACCAGTTTTTAACAAAAGGAAAGCTGGTATATGTTGAAGGTACATTGAAGACTAGAACGTGGGATGGTAAGGACGGGCAAAAGCATTTTGGCCTGGATGTAACAGCCGAAAAAGTGTTGTTCCTTGATCGTCAGGGAGCAGCGCCGCTGCCGCCTGAAGAGGCACCCGCGGGAGAAGGCGATATCGAACCCGATGATATCCCCTTTTAGGTCCTTAAAAGCTGAAGGAGGAATTATACTAAGCTAATGGAAACCAACACAGTTCAGAGAAGGGAAAGGGGACGTAAATTTATAGTAAAGCCCAAGGTATGTATGTTTTGTGCGGATAAAACTGCGATCGATTACAAGAATGCATCCCTTTTGGCGCGTTTCGTTTCTGACCGGGGCAAGATAGTGCCACGGAGACGAACGGGCGTGTGTGCCAAGCACCAGCGCAGCCTGGCCCAGGCTATTAAGAGGGCCCGTTATCTGGCTATGCTGCCGGCTTCGCCTAATCATGTCTACAATATCAGCGGTGCTGAGAGAAAAGCATAATCAAATCTGGAGAATTGAATTGCCCAAGAGGACTTATCAGCCAAAAAAGAGAGGAAGAGTACGAAAACACGGTTTTCGTGCCAGAGCAGCCACTCGCGGCGGACGCGACGTATTGAAAGCCCGGCGTGCCAAAGGCCGCTGGAAGCTCACTCAAGTGTAGTAATATAATGGCCAAGAGATTGGCTTTAACCAGGAGAGCACAGTTTTTAGCAGTTTATGAATCGGGTAAAGCATCGGCGGACAGTCTGGTTGTAGTTAAAGCGCTCCCCAATGGTCTGGATGCTACAAGAGTCGGTTTTTCAGTTACAAAAATAATAGGAAAAGCCACTGTCAGAAACCGTGTTAAAAGGCTGCTTAAAGAAAATGTGCGTGTGCTGGATATAAAGTATGGGTGGGATATTGTATTTATTGCGCGACGGAGCATCGTTAAAGCTGATTATCATCGGCTTACGGGTACAGTTGTTAAGTTGCTGCGCCGTGCGGATTTGTTAGCGAGCGATGTTGAAAAAGCTGGCTCTTAGTTTAATAAGGTTTTACCAGCGGACCATTTCACAGGTGACACCGCCCGCCTGCAGGTTCACACCCACTTGTTCACAATATGGATATGAGGCCATACAAAAATACGGTTTTATGAAAGGCGGTTGGATGGCATTTTTACGCATTTGCCGCTGTAATCCATGGACGCCTTGCGGGCATGACCCGGTACCTTAATATAATGTATATCGATTGAAAAGATAACAGGATAATTAATGAGCAAAGTAAGTAAGTCTATTAAGATTGTTTTGCTGGCAAGCATTCTGCTCCTGGTATTTGTTGTTGCCTGTACGGACCAGACCGGCGGTGGTGGCGGCGGATGTTCAAGTGCAGCGGCACAGGGATGGTCGGGATTTAGTCCCTATAATAAGGTACTATGTTTTGGATCGATGGAAGGGAAAGTGATCGCTATTGATCCGCAGGCGCGTTCCGATAATATGACCTTTCCTGCTACAGGTGAATGGGTATACGTCATAAAAACTGCTACACCGGGAGCGGGCTGCGGTGCTATGTCTATGTGCTCTTCATCATCCTCGGCCGCTGGAGCGGGTATTTATGATACACCCGTAGTAGTTGATAATTTAACTTATGCAGGTACTTACACTGGAAAAGTATACGCATTTAATGCGATCCGTGGTGTAGTCAGGTGGACCTACCCGAGGGAAGGATTCGACACGGTTGGCGCAATAGTCGGCGATATGGTGACCGATAAGCAAAACCTGTATTTCGGCAGCGCCAATACAAAGGTATATGCACTTGACGCAGCATCGGGGGATTTCTTATGGGAATTTCAGACATCTAACAAGATTTGGACTGCTCCTGCTGTGGATAAGGGGGTTGTGTATGTTGGCAACTACGGGGGAAATGTATATGCATTGTCCGCTGATTCCGGTAAGGAGATCTGGAATATAAAGATCCCTTCGGCGGTAGCTTCATCCATAGTGACCGATAATGATAGCATATACTTCGGAACTTTTGACCGTAGTTTATATTCTATCAGTAAAGAAAATGGGCAGGAGAAATGGAAATATACAGCCGGCAACTGGTTCTGGGCAAAGCCGGTCCTATATAATGGAAAAATTTATGCGGCATGTCTCGACCACAACTTGTATGCACTGGATGAAAATACAGGCAATCTCCTTTGGAAGTTTGAGACAGAGAGTCCAATCGTAGGTGCCCCGGCAATATCGGGCAAATACCTTTATGTTGTGTGTGACAAAGGTACCCTGTATAAGTTGGACCTGGATACCGGCGAAAAGATAAGCAGTATGCCGATAGGGTTTACGGTGTATGGGCCCCCTTATGTCTCCGGTGATATGGTGTATGTATATGCCAGGGACCATAACGTTTACGCTGTTGATACGGTGAAAAACACCGTCGTATGGAAATTCTCCTCATTTTTGAAATAGGTCAGATAAATGATTGATATTTGGAATGTAGCGATACTGGATCCGGTCTTGAATGGGCTAATTGCCCTGTCAACATTGCTTTGGAACAACTTTGGGCTTGCAATTATCGTACTGACCGTTGCAGTCAGGCTAATATTGCTGCCGCTTACTTTCCGGCAAACGCGGTCAACTGTAGCTATGCAGGCTCTGCAACCTAAGCTGCAGGAGATACAGAAGAAATACGCCCGGAACCAGCAGCAGTTGCAGAAGGAAATGATGAAGCTTTATAAAGAAGCTGGCATTAATCCTCTGGGATGCATGTGGCCGATGCTGATTCAAATGCCGATATGGATTGCTCTCTATCAGTCGATTATGCATGCCCTCGCAGCCACACCTGAGAACCTGTTGCTGCTTTCGCAGCATCTTTATGCATGGGACATGGTCGACCAGGCGATCCCGCTGAACGAAGAGTTCATTGGACTCCATTTGTCTCAACCCGATCCTACACTGATATTGGCTATACTCGTAGGTGTGACAATGTGGGTGCAGCAGAAGATGGTCACGCCACCTTCCACAAACCCGCAGCAACAGCAGATGTCCAGCATGACAACCCTGATGATGCCTATGATGTTCGCATTTTTCACTCTGTCGTTCCCGAGTGGCCTGGCTCTTTACTGGGTTGTATCAAATATCATTGGCATCGCAGTACAATATTTCGTAGGCCACGGTTGGGGTTATTTCACCATGCCATCGTTCAGGCCTCAGCCTCAGACGGCGTCAGCCGGACAAAAAACTGAAGATCAAAAAGCTCTCAAAGAGGGCTCTGATAAAAAGAAGGGATAGAATTGAAAGAACTGGAGATTAGCGCAAAAAACGTCGACGAAGCGACAAGAATGGCGCTTGAGCAACTCGGTGTATCCAGAGACCAGGTAGAAATCACGGTCATTAAGAAAGGCAAGTCCGGTGTGCTGGGCGTTGGCGCCGAAGATGCCAGGATAAAGGTGGCGTTGCTTGAAGATGAGGAGGAGCCGCTGTCGTCAGTAGACGGGGCAGAGGCTGCCCGGATGGTATTGAGTGAGACTTTACGATTGATGGGGATAACCGCAACCGTGGATGTCAGCAGATCATCCGATCCAAATGAACCAGTGACATTAAATATTGAAGGTGATGACCTCGGAGTCTTGATTGGCCGCAGAGGCCAGGCTTTATCTTCATTGCAATACCTGGTGCGGTTGATTGTTGCTGAAAAGTTGAAGAAATGGGTATCAATTAATGTTGACGTTGATTGGTATAAGAAGCGTCACTATGAGTCACTGAAGAAACTGGCATTCCGTCTGGCTGAACAAGTTGCGAGAAGGAGGCGGGCCGTTACCATGGAACCGATGCCACCGGATGAAAGGCGCATTATTCATATCACACTGGCCGATAATCCGGATGTGAAAACAGAGAGCACCGGTGAAGGTGAAGGCCGTCGTGTAGTAATTCAGACAAGGAATCGCTAGTGATGTTTCAGCCTGTTAACAGCAAAGTCAATTTCCCAGAAATTGAGAAGAAAGTCCTCGCCCTTTGGCGGGATAATCATATATTTGAGAAGAGCATCGAGGAGAGGAAATCTTCTCCTAAATACATTTTTTACGAAGGCCCCCCCACTGCTAACGGAAACCCGGGCATCCACCACGTATTATCGCGGGTCTTTAAAGACGTTATTCCCAGATACAAGACCATGAAGGGCTATTGCGTTCCAAGAAAAGCCGGCTGGGACACTCATGGACTGCCGGTTGAGTTGGAAATCGAGAAACAGCTTGGTTTCACGGGAAAAGCCCAGATCGAAAGCTATGGTATAGCCAAATTCAATGCGCTTTGCAGAGAAAGCGTATTTAAATATGTTAAACAGTGGGACTCGCTTACTGAGCGCATAGGTTTCTGGCTGGACATTGAGCATCCATATGTGACCCTGGATAACACATATATCGAGTCCGGCTGGTGGGCCATTAAGCAGCTATGGGATAAAGGGCTGATCTACCAGGGGTATAAGGTAACCCCGCACTGTCCGAGGTGCGGCACGTCGCTCAGTTCGCACGAAGTTGCGCTGGGTTATAAGGATGATACTGTTGACCCTTCGGTCTACATTAAGTTCAAGATTCACAGCGTCCCCGCCGCTGTCAAAGATGACAAATCGGAGTCGTTCTCTCTCCATAAGGCTATAAAGGAAGGGAAAGCGTACTTCATGGCCTGGACAACTACGCCGTGGACTTTGCCCGGCAACACATCGCTGGCTCTTTCGGCGGATTCCGATTATGGGGTCATTGAATATCAGGGTGACTATTTAATTTTTGCCACCGCTTTGATGGACCAGGCGGGACTTGGCGACAAGCCTGTGCTGAAGATAATGAAGGGCAAGGACCTGGAAGGATCGAAATACGTTCCGCTTTATAACCCGCATGATTTTGGGGTAGAGAGAAAACGTGCCAAAGAGGGACTCCAGGGTCAGTTTACTGTTCAGAAGCCTGATCCCCACCTTACATATAAAGTAATAAATGCCGATTTTGTCTCTATGGAAGACGGTACAGGCATAGTCCATATAGCGCCTGCATTCGGTGAAGTGGACTTCCTGGCCGGCCTTGAGCATAACCTTGATTTCGTGCAGCAGGTTGACCTGTCCGGTAATTTAATCGGTACATATTCATTTGCAGGAAAATTTGTTAAGGACGCCGACCCGCTGGTACTGAAAGACCTTGAGTCGAGGGGACTGTTATTCAAGAGCACTACAGTCAAGCATACGTATCCTTTCTGCTGGCGCTGCGATGCGCCGCTGGTATATTACGCCAAGAAGACCTGGTATATCAGGACCTCGGCGAAAAAGGCCGAGATGATTGCCGGGAACCAGCAAATTAATTGGTACCCTGAGCACATCAAGGAAGGACGGTTTGGAGACTGGCTGCAAAATAATGTGGACTGGGCCTTCTCACGCGAAAGGTACTGGGGGACCCCTTTAAACATCTGGCATTGCGAAAAATGTAACGCTTATGAATGTCTAGGCGGTTTGGCGGAGATAAAGGCAAAGCCCGGTTTACAGGGATTTACCGACGGCATGGACCTGCACCGGCCTTATATAGATGATGTTACCTATACATGTCCTAAATGCGGCGGCAAAATGGGCCGTCAGACTGAGGTCATTGACTGCTGGTTTGATTCAGGTTCAATGCCTTATGCCCAGTGGCATTACCCGTTTGAAAATGTAGATAAATTTAAAGAAAGCTTCCCGGCCGATTACATCTCCGAAGCGGTGGACCAGACCAGGGGATGGTTCTATAGCCTGCATGCTTTATCTACGTTGCTATTCGACCAGCCTTGCTATAAGAATGTAATCTGCCTCGGCCATATACTTGATGCCCAGGGTGAAAAGATGAGCAAGACAAAGGGCAATGTTGTTGATCCTTGGACGGTACTGGACACATCCGGCGCTGACGCCCTCCGCTGGTATATGTTCACGGCCACGCCACCGGGTAATGTAAGGCGCATGTCTCCCGACCTGGTAGTCGAAGTGATGCGCAATTTCCTCATGACTCTGTGGAACACTTATTCGTTCTTCATCATATATGCCAATATTGATAACTACAAGCCCGGAGCCAAGCAGGTTGCTCCCACGTCGGAACTCGATAAATGGCTGGTATCCAGCCTTAACCGCCTGATATCCGATGTCGATGACTCATTGAATAACTACGATCCCACCACAGCAGGAAGAAAAATCGAATCGTTTGTCAACGATCTTTCCAACTGGTACGTACGGCGCAGCAGGAGACGTTTCTGGAAGAGCCAGAACGATGATGACAAGCTGTCTGCTTATAATACCCTTTACCATACACTGGTTACATTATCGAAATTGCTAGCCCCATTCATACCGTTTGTGGCGGAAGAGATATATCAGAACCTGGTCAGGAGTGTCGATAAAAATGCTCCCGAAAGCGTTCACCTGGCCAAATTCCCTGTTGCCGACCAGGCCCTGATCGACAGCGAAATAATCTCCGATACCGAATTGGCTATGAAGGTCTGCAGCATGGGAAGGGCTGCCAGGTCAAAGAGCGCCGTGAAGGTCAGGCAACCGTTGCCGGCTGTAGTGGTCAAGGCCCGTTCCTCTGGTGAACGCGAGGCTCTCAACAAGTTATGCTCGCAGATACTCGACGAGCTCAACGTCAAGGGCATCGAATTCTCCACCGACGACCTACAGGAGAGCACGAAGCTCTCTGTGTCAGTAGAGGGCGACTATCAGGTGGGTGTCGTCACCGAGCTTACACCCGAGCTGGTCAACGAGGGGTTGGCCCGGGAGATCGTCCGCCGTCTGCAAACGACTAGAAAGTCAAAGGGGCTTGAGATAGCAGATCATATAGTGACTTATTACCACGGTGGGGAACAGATAGATAAAGTAATGACCGGATTTGCTGACTATATCAAGCAGGAAACGCTGTCCACCGACTTGGTGAAGTCTGCTGACAAGTCAATTATAAGCCGGCCCGGCAATAATGCCCCGCTCTTTGTGGAGACCTTTAAGCTATCTGGGTTTGAGGTCACGCTGGGCATTCAAAAGGCCGATTAATTATTAATCTATCTGCTGAATGTCAGTTTATTGAGGCGGTGGGCTGGTTGTTAATTGCATCGTGGCAGTCAGGGTGGTCTTGCCGCGTACATAAGTCATAGTGACATCTTCCCCGATTTGAGAATTCCTGAGGGCACGTAAAAGCTCCGGTGCGCTATTTATATCGGTGCCCTGGTACTTTGTGATCACATCCAGCCTTTTTAAACCGGCTTTTGCTGCCGGGCTGCCGGGTTGGACAAAGGTTATTGCCGCACCGTGGTCTACGCCCAGTCCGTAATGGTAAGCTATCGACTGGTCCACCGTATACAGCTCGACTCCGCAGAAGGGACGTGTTATATAACCCTTATTAATCAATTCCTGCAGAATTGGCATGGCTGAGTTGATGCTGATAGCATATCCCATTCCCTCCACGCCAACCTCAGCTATTTTGGCGCTGGTAATACCGATCACCTCTCCTTTCATGTTAAGCAACGGGCCGCCGCTATTTCCCGGGTTGATAGCTGCTGAAGTCTCTATAAGATCGTATAGCGATTCTTCTTCATCCATCGACAGCGACACTTTAACACCGCTGACGGTACCTTCTTTGGCCCGGATGCCTTTACCTAACGGGTTGCCTATAGCTACAACCCATTCTCCGACTCTCAGCTTGGATGAATCGCCGGTTGTGGCAGCCGGCAGATCGGATAGATCAATCTTGATGATGGCCAGGTCTGTCAGTGGATCGCGGGATACGTTACTTGAATTGCACGGGTATGTTCTCCCATCTGCTAACTGGACCACGATCTTGGTGGCGCCTTCAATAACATGGTTGTTGGTGACGATGATGCCTTTTTTATCGAGTATCCAGCCTGAGCCGGCCCCTGTCTGGGTCACCTGCCTGCTGAATATATCACTTACGTACTGCTCGGTTGTGATGGTTACGACTTCAGGGTAGGCCTTCTCTACTACGTCGGCAATGCTGGGCAGGACAGGTGAGTTATCAGGGGTGGTAGGGGCTTTCCAGCTTGGATCAATCGGAGTGACCTGTGTAACTGCGGGCTGTGCAGTCTGTGTTGTTGGAGTTGTCTGAGTAGGGGCATCGAGTGATGACCTGACCTCAAAATAACATGCGCTGCCGAGCATCAATATCAGCAGCACCCCAAGAATAGCAAATACTTTTTTCATCCTGAAAGACCTCAATTTAATCTGATAGCCGTGGGATTTTAGCATAACAAATTGTAGCAGGCAAAGTTAAGTGAAATATTAAGACAGGTTCGGTTTGAACGGCGGGGGCACAGCGCCCCTGGCCGACGCCCCAAAATGTCATTGCGGGCATAATACTTTAAAAAAGTTGGTTTTTAGTGCCATTCTGGTAATAACAATGCCGAGAGGTTTACATTTATCTGATAGGCATAATGGCATCTTTATTAAGCACCTCAATGACCTCAATAATTGAACCGGTTGAATTATTAAAACCCAAATAGCCATATTTAATAGAAATATAGTCACAAAATATATAACGTATAAGAATTATTTACCAACTATTTTTGGTATTTATGCCCATTGCGAGTCTGGATAGCATTGGGACGTGGCAATCTACTGCTCGATAGTAGAATAGACCAGTAGATCACCACGTCGCTCCGCTTCTCGTGATGACACGATACGATAACGAATTCGGGCGTCCCGATCACATCGGGACGCCCGATACTTACAGATACAACTTATTTGGATTCTACGTAATCGATTTTAGGTAGCTGGCTGAGGGCCTTCTTTACAGCTTCTTCCGAGTAAGCGTCGGCTTCCAGTTTGCCGGAGAGGTACTGTTCATAAGCGCCCAGGTCGAAATGGCCGTGTCCGCTCAGGCACAACACGATGGTCTTTTTCTCACCGGACTTCTTGCATGCCAGCGCTTCGTCGATGAGGACCTTGATGGCATGGGATGGTTCAGGGGCGGGGATGATGCCCTCTGTGCGGGCGAATGTGATGGCGCTCTCGAAAGTGGCCTTCTGATCGACTGCCCTGGCTTCCAGGAGACCGAGTTTCTGCATGTGTGAAACCAGCGGCGACATGCCGTGATAGCGCAGGCCTCCTGCATGAATGGGTGAGGGTATGAAGGAGTGGCCGAGAGTGAACATCTTGCAGATGGGGGCCATGCCGGCTACATCACCCAGGTCCCAGGTGTAAGGGCCTTTGGTCATGCTGGGGCAGGCGCTGGGCTCAACGGCGATGATCTGCGTTTTCTTACCTTTCTTGATCTTATCTGCGATGAAGGGGACGGTCATACCGCCGAAGTTGCTGCCGCCGCCCACGCAGGCGATAACCATATCGGCCTCGGCATCGGCCTTTTCCAACTGCTTTTGGGTTTCCAGGCCGATGATGGACTGGTGCAGGATCACATGGTTGAGCACGCTGCCCAGGGCGTAGCTGGTGTCATCGCGGCTGAAGGCATCTTCGCAGGCTTCGCTTATGGCTATGCCGAGGCTGCCCGGGCAGTTGGGATCTTCAGCCAGCATCTGCTTGCCGAAATTTGTCTCGGTGCTGGGGCTGGGAATGACTTTGGCGCCCCAGGTCTCCATCATAATGCGGCGGTAAGGCTTCTGGTTATAGCTGACCTTGACCATGTAGACCTTGCATTCCAGTCCCATGTACTGGCAGGCCAGCGCAAGTGCGCTTCCCCACTGCCCGGCGCCGGTCTCAGTAGCCAGGCGCTTGATGCCGGCCTTCTTGTTGTAATAGGCCTGGGCAATGGCGGTGTTGAGCTTGTGGCTGCCGGCCGGGCTGACGCCTTCATATTTGTAGTAAATCTTGGCCGGGGTGCCCAGTGCTTTTTCCAGCCTGAAGGCGCGGATGAGCGGAGTTGGGCGGTACATCTTGTATACGTCCAGTACCTCGTCGGGTATCTCGATGAAGCGCTCTTTGCTGAACTCCTGCTCGTTCAACGCTGCAGGGAAGAGTGGCGGGGGCAGGATGGTCGGCTCATGTGTCTGGGGGTGTAGTATCGGAGGCAGGGGTTTGGGCAGGTCGGCCTGAATGTTATACCACTTGGTCGGCATCTCTTTTTCTGTCAATATTATCTTGGTTGGTTCTTTCATTTTCATATCTCCTTATATTTAATAAATTATAATGCTCACTGTTTGTTGACTGATACTATTCGGCCCTGCCGGGCCACATATTAAATTCCATACCTTTAAACCTCCATACAATAAAAAAAGCCTCTCGCCTTAAGGGGCGAGAGGCTTAGCTTTCGCGGTGCCACCCTTATTAGTCCATTGCTGGACTATCTTTATCAGGTACGGCCTCTTGAGGCGATACCCTGGATTCTGATAACGCTATCCTTGCGTCAAAGCCTACTCGAATCGCTTCTTTCGGTTTGCGGCTCCCGGGCCCATTCAATTTCCGCTCCGGCGTCAGCTCTCACCTTGCCTGACTCTCTGTAGCCTTCACTGCAAAACCTACTATTCCCGTTCACAGCCTTTAAAATATTCGGTTGTTTGAATATGATAACCGGAAAATTGACTAAATGTCAACATACCAGCCTGCTGACCGGTTTCTACAATAAATATGCGGCCGCTATGAAAGCACGTGTTCGTGAGGGCGTATTTCATAGAGCCTGATCGAATCAGTTATGCAGTTAACTGCACATACTCCGCATCCGTAGCATTTTTCGTGATTTACCTGCGCCTTTAGTTTTTTCTCGCCGGGCACTTTAACCATATCTATGGCGCTGAAGGGGCATATGTCTACGCAGTCCTGGCAACCGCTGCATGAAGCGACATCAACCCTTGCTTCAAAACGGCTCCTGGCAATGCCTTTATCCAATCCGCCGTATGTCAGCCATGGATACATGAAAATACAGCAGTCGGGGCAGCAGTTGCAGATAAATAATCCGCCGTCCGGTGTGTTGGCCGCTATATGCACCAGGCCTCCTTCAACTGCAGTGTGCAGAATATCCCTGGCTTCCTTTTTTGTAACCTCCCTTCCCGATCCCCGCTTGATTGCATAATCCGCGCCTTTACCCACTTGCAGGCAAACTTCAACCGGCCTCTCGCACCTCTGTGCTACCCTGCGGCAGGGACAGCTGACCACGGCGATCCTGGGTGATTTTTCCACAATCTTGTCTATATCTTCTTCGGCGATAAGTTTTTCGGGTTCGGCTATCGATTCCCTTGCGGGGACAACACGCGATACAGGCTTCGGGAAAATTGCTGCCAGCTTTGAAAGATCTTGAAACAGCTCGTTTTCAGAAAAATCGAACCATGCATCCAGGAGCTTTCTTCCCCATACCTTATCGGAACGTACGTCACTGCCGGTTGAATCATGCAGCTGCATAATATCCCTGGCCGGACGGTAACCCCCGGAAAACTCGAAGATGACGCCCTTTGTATACAGGCCTTGCAGTATTTTGTCGACCGTCTCCTGCGGCTTTTTCAGCTTCTGTGCCAGCTCGGCGGAGTTCCCGGGCAGCATATTTGCCAGCGCAACCTCGTCCTCATCCATTAAAACACGCAGCACATTCTTGAACCTTTCGGAATTCGGGTAATTGTATTTGGTAGCAAATAATGTGTAGGCTTCGCTCATAACGACCTCCGTTACATCACTGGTGTTAATATAGTTTACAGTGTTTCGTCAACTTTGGCATAACCCATTTGCAATTAGAACTGTCCGGCATGGCTTGAGCGTACTGGAGGCGTTGAAGGGGCTTTACAGGCTATCTAAAAAGTCCACACCTCGATCGTGTGTCCGACCGGCTCTTAGCTTCAGAAGCGCCACTTATTGGACAGCCTGTTTAGCCCCTCTTATAACAATTTTGCCCTCTCCCTTTAACAAAGGGAGAGGGCAGGGTGAGGGTTTAACAAATTAACTTATAACTGCCCTGCGACCTTGAAGAATATCCCGGGCCATGAGTCGACATTGCCGCTGTTGAGCCCATTCCTTACTATAATCACATTCTTTGAGGGACATACGTAGATATATTGACCGAAGTTGCCGGCCGCAAAATAGTCATAATCTCCTTTGCCTCTATCCAGGCCCCACCAGTGGTATTTATAGTAAGTGGTGTGTGATTGGAACGTCATAGACGTATCGTAAAGGCTGTAATACGTGCGGTTGTCGGAGCGGGCGTCATCGCCCATGGTGGTGGCTTCTGTCACCCATGCTGTAGGGACTATTTGGGAGCCCTCCCAGTTGCCTTTGTTCAGGAAAAGCCTGCCGAATTTGGCGAAGTCGATAGTGCGTGCATTTATGCCGGTTGCCATCTTCTCAAAATTGCTTTGATTGCTATCTAGGCTCCATGATGCAGGAAATTCCATGCCCAACCGGCCCCAGATCTTGTCCTGCAGGTATTTGCTGACATGCTCGTGTGTAGCCCTTTCCAGTATCATGCCTTCAAGCAGAGGGTGGTAGTCGTCGTACCAGAAGTATTGGCCGGGTACACCGTCCATGTGAATACCGGTGGCGAGCTTACGCAGGTCGGGGTAATAATATGTCAGGGCATCGTCGCCCCATGGCATATGCGTCTCGGCATAATGTATGCCTGACGACATCATGAGCAGGTTGCGTATTGTCACTGAACCCAGCCCATCCCGGTCCAACTCAGGGAGATAATGAACGATTGGCTCATTCAGACTCTTAATATAGCCGTCTTCGATAGCCAGGCCTATCAATGTTGAGCCGAACGACTTGGCCATCGAGAAGGACGTACAGATAGAATCCCGTTGATAGCCGTTGAAGTATTTTTCATACAGGATCGTATCATCCTTTATTACTATAAAAGAGGTCGTGTCGTTCTTCTTTAGAAATGTGTCCAGGTCGGCAATTGGCATCGGTTTGCCGCCAGACGAGTAGCCGGCCTTAACGAATAGTGAATTAACCATGTCCTCGTTGAGATCTTTGTTGAAATTAAAGACTGGGGGGGCATTTTTTATCTCTCGGTACGGAAATTTGGCATAATCCTTGACCCCTGTGTGGTTAACCAGCGTCACGGCCATCCGGCCGGAGTATTCCACCGACGAATAGATCACAGCTATCGTGGAGAAAAACAAAACAAGGATAATAACAATTGACGCAACGACTTTAAGGATAATCTTAAGTGCTTTCTTCACCCCAAATACCCCCTCCTCGTATTTTAAAGAAACTGTCTGATAGCGGCAAATAGCGGTCGCATCCGCAAGTATGTTCTTGTATCCGAAGTGGGCAATCGCTGGGGCGGGTTATTAAACCCGCCCCAAGTTTATTTGCCGGTTAGAAAGCCGTTGATTGAAGCGGCCGCCCGTTTGCCTGCGCCCATGGCGCTGATCACGGTTGCCGCGCCGGTCACGACGTCGCCGCCGGCCCAGACCCTGTCCTTAACGGTCTTGCCGGATTGCTCGTCGGCCACCACCGTACCGCGCTTGGTTGTATCCAGCCCTTTCGTGGTTGAAGGGACCAACGGGTTCGGCGTGGTGCCCAGAGCAACTACCACTACATCAACGTCCATGGTAAATTCGCTTCCCTCTTTTGTAACGGGACGCCTTCTGCCGCTGGAGTCGGGTTCGCCCAGCTCCATCTCGTAGCATTCCATAGACTTCACCCAGCCTTTCTCGTCGCCGATAATCTGCTTGGGGTTAGTCAGCAATTTAAATATGATACCCTCTTCCTCGGCATTCTCGGCTTCCTCATGCCGGGCGGGCATCTCGTCACGCGACCTGCGGTAAACGATATAAACCTTATCCGCGCCCAGCCGCAGTGCGCACCTGGCAGAGTCCATTGCAACGTTTCCCCCTCCGATCACGGCCACGTTTTTGCCGATCTTGATAGGTGTGTCATATTCTGGGAAAAGATAGGCCTTCATCAAATTGGTCCTGGTCAGGAACTCATTGGCGGAGTATACGCCGTTGAGGTTCTCACCCGGGATATCCATGAACATAGGCAGGCCTGCGCCCGTTCCCAGGAAAATTGCGTCGAATCCGCCTTCAAGCAACTCGTCAACCGTGGCCAGCTTGCCCATGACCGAGTCGAGTTGGATATCCACGCCCAGCGATTTTACATAATCAACTTCCGCCTGGACGGTTTTTTTAGGCAGCCTGAACTCGGGGATGCCGTACATCAGGACACCGCCGGCGGTGTGAAGCGCTTCAAACATGGTTACTTTATGCCCGAATTTTGCCAGGTCGGCGGCAGCCGTGAGTCCTGCCGGGCCGGAGCCGATCACCGCCACCTTTTTACCGGTTGGAGGGGGCAGTTCGATAGGCGGCCTCTTATCTTTATGGCCCAGGTCCCAGTCGGCCACGTATCTCTCGATGCGTCCGATGGCGATCGGTGCGTTCTTTTTTCCCAGCGTGCAGACCTGCTCGCACTGGGTTTCCTGCGGGCAGACCCTGCCACAGATTGCAGGTAGGGCGTTCTTGCTCTTAAGGATTCTGACGGCTTCAACCATGTTATCTTCGCGTACCGCCTTGATGAATTCGGGTATATCCACGTTCACCGGGCAGCCGCTCACGCACATGCGTTTGGGGCATTGGATGCAGCGCGAGGCTTCCTCTTTCACCATTGCATCGGTGTAGCCGAGGGCCACCTCTTTGTAGTTGTGCGCCCGGACCTTGGGGTCCTGGCGGGGCATATCCACTCTGTTGAGATTGATTTTTGACTTAGGTTTTTCTTCCAACGTCAGCCTCCAGTTAAGATTTGCCGCATTGGCAAGATTCCCATCTTTCCAGGGAAGCTTTTTCTTCTTTCAGATAGAGCTTCTGCCTGTCGAAGGCAATATTCCAATCGACCTGGTGGCCGTCGAAGTCCGGCCCGTCCACGCAGGCGAACTTGGTCTTGCCGCCGACTGACACGCGGCAGCACCCGCAC
Source organism: Dehalococcoidia bacterium (assembly GCA_050014895.1). Taxonomy (GTDB): domain Bacteria; phylum Chloroflexota; class Dehalococcoidia; order GIF9; family UBA5629; genus JAFGLP01. The sequence goes on along the minus strand of JBEKCL010000021.1, from coordinate 3,400 downwards.
ATGCCCGTGCCGTCCACCATGATCGAATTCAGGCTCACAATAGTCGGCACTTTATATGGCAGTGTAGTCAGGGAGCAGAATTTCATCATGACTGCCGGGCCTATGGCGATCACCCTGTTCACGCCGCCCTTGTCCAGTATCTCTTTCAGAGGCTCGGTGACCACGCCCTTGCGTGCCACGGAGCCGTCGTCCGTCGTAACGATCAGCTCATCGCTGACGGTCTTCATTTTATCTTCCCAGAACAGCAGGTCCTTATTGCGTGCGCCGATGATGGAGATGATCTTGTTACCGGCCTGCTTGAGGGAACGCGCAATCGGATAAACAGGGGCGATTCCTACGCCGCCGCCCACCATCACCACGGTGCCGAATTTCTCGATGTCGGAAGCCAGTCCCAGCGGGCCAACCAGGTTCTGCAGAGAATCTCCCGCCTTCATAGCCCCGAGCTTCCTGGTGGAAGTCCCTATTTCCATTGCTACCAGGGTAACGGTGCCTTCCTTGGCGTCCCAATTGGCAAGTGTTAGAGGGACACGTTCGCCGACCTCGTCCACGCGGATGATGACGAACTGGCCTGCTCTGGCTTTTTTAGCCAGGGCCGGCGCTTCCAACTTGATACAGTCGATTACCGGAGTCAGCTTCTCGCTAGAGATGATCTTGAACACACGGACCTCCTGTTAGACTGATTTAACTTTAACGGGTGGCAGTATGGGATGGGAGATCTTCAGCCTGTACTGGCACTTATAGCATCTCTTCCCTTCCTCGATGGCCGCCTGCTCGGGGAATCCAAATTCAACTTCGTCGAAGTTGCCCTTGCGTTTAGCAAGCTCAAGCTCCGGCATCTTCGGTTGTTTTTTACCGGAGAAATGCGCATCCTCGCCGAAGACCGGGTCCATCTCCTCGACGGGCGCCAGCACCTCTGCGATTTCGCCTTTTCCGCCCAGGAATTTATCGATGGACGAAGCAGCCAGCCGTCCCTGTGCGATAGCGCCGATGACCGAAGCAGGGCCTGTAACGATGTCGCCCCCGGCGAATACGCCTTTCCTGCTGGTCTCCAGTGTCTTGTCGTTGGCTTTAATGTTGCCGCGGTTCACGGCCACTTCGAACTTGGCCGGTATATCGGACGCCTGCCCGATGCCGGCAATAATATTGTCGTACTCGGTGACATACTCGCTGCCTGGTATACGGACCGGGCTTCTCCTGCCGCTGGAATCCGGTTCACCCAGCCTCATTTTAATGCATTCAAGTGAGAGTCTGCCGTTCTGCTGGGTAATCTTGTTCGGCGCTGCCAGGAAGACAACCTTGATGCCCTCATGGATGGACGCCTCCACCTCTTCTGCCGCTGCGGGCATTTCCGCCCTGGTGCGCCTGTAGACGATGGTCACGTCGTCGGAACTCACGCGGAGTGCAACGCGTGCGCAGTCGATAGCGGAGTTGCCGCCGCCGATGATGGCGACCTTCTTGCCGATCTTGAACTCTTGTCCCAGGGCCACCGTACGCAGGAAATCCACGCCGTCCAGAACGCCCGGCAGGTTTTCCCCGTCTGCGCCCATCTTGGAGCCCTTATGGTCGCCGATAGCTATAAACACGGCATTGAATCCCTGCTGCAGCAGGTCATCGATCGACTCAATCCTCTGGTTGACCTTGATCTCCACGCCCGCTTTCTTGATCTCGTTGATCTCGGCGTCCAGCACTTCCCGCGGCAGACGGTAGGCGGGTATGCCCACCCTCATCATGCCGCCGGTTTGGGGCAGAGCTTCAAATACGGTCACTGCATGGCCCAGCTTAGCCAGGTAATATGCTGCGGTTAATCCGGCGGGTCCGGAGCCGACGATAGCTACTTTCTTGCCGGTCGAAGGCAGCTTGAAGCCGCCCTTCTTCCACATTTCATTATCGTGGTCATTGGCATAGCGTTTGAGGAATTTAATGCAGATCGGCTCGTCCAGTTTGCCGCGGCGGCAGGACTGTTCACAGGGGTGGATGCAGACGCGTCCCAGTGCGCCCGGAAACGGGACCTTCTCACGCACCACTGCCAGGGCTTCGGGATACTTGCCGCGTGCCACGAAATTAACATACCTGGGGATATCGATATGCGCCGGGCAGGCATAGCTGCATGGTACAACGTAGCCTTCCCACTCGGAGACCGGGCGGTAACGGAACTGCTTATCGACGAGGGCGCCTACCGGGCAGACCTCGACGCATGTGAAACAATACTTACAGCCGGACTCGGCGTAGGTCGCCTTAACCGGGCCGGCGACTTTGACGCCGTTGATCTCTTTGAAATCGAGGGCCTTTATGCCCCGCAGGTCGCGGCATGCCCTCACGCACCTGCCGCAGGCTATGCACAGGTTATAGTCCAGGTCGAAATAGGGGTTGTCCCTCTGGATTGGCAGGTTAGGGTACTTGTAGGGTACGTTCTTCTCCTCGAAATCGAGGAAATCGACGACTCTCTGTAATTCGCAGTGCCCGTTTTCGGGGCAGGTGACGCATCTTTCGGTTATTTCAACGTTACGCAGGCAGACATCATCCGGCTTACAGCGTTGTCTGCGCCAGCAGGTCAGGCAGGCGTTGGGATGGCGCTCCATGATCTTCTCCACGGCCTGCATCTGTTTCTGCCTTACGGCAGGGGTGTCCGTATGGACAACCATATTGGCGGCGACTTTGGTCATACACGCCTGCACAAACTCGGTTTGCCCCTCGATTTGCACCGCGTCGACGCGGCATTCCCCTGCAGGTTTCAGGTCCGGGTGGGAACAGAGTCTGGGGATATAAATACCGGATTTGTTGGCTGCTTCAAGGATGGTATTTTCAGTATCCGCTGTTATGGATTTGCCGTCGATGGTGATACTTACTGTAGCCATGATCAGTTAACCTCCGAATTTGTCAGGCTCGAATTTAAAGACAATGACTCCTTACGGGAGAAAAGAACACATAAATAGCAGGTAGCCAAACCAATGGGTAAATTTATCAGAAATCGGCTTCAAAATCAAATTATCGGTCCCTACGACATGATACACGGATTAAAGTCGTAGGGGCGGGTTTTTAAACACGCCCGAAGGACAATGTCATCCCGATCGCATCGGGCTATCCTGGTAAAAACACGCATATCTTGATCGTACGGGCGACAGCCGGGATGCGAGAAGGGCCGCAGGCCCTTCTCGTAAAAAAATTCCCTCTCCCTCCAGGGAGAGGGTAGGGTGAGGGTAACATGCTAAATATCCACCGGTGCTGTAAGGCGTACCCAACGACGTGATATACGGATTTAGACGAACTGGCCTGATCGTCCTGGGAGCGTTGAAGAGGGGCTTTACAGGCTGTCTAATAAGTGGCCTTTCTGAAGCTAAGAGCCGGTCGGACACACGATCGAGGTGTGGACTTTTTAGACAGCCTGTTTAGCCCCTCTTGT
>JBEKCL010000020.1:0-24883 GCA_050014895.1 Dehalococcoidia bacterium | reverse complement strand
ATTCTGTTCGGGCGCCGATCTTACTGAGCCTCCCTACGGGACTGATAAGAACCAGCCGGGCATCAGCCGGGCTGAACATACCACGCCCTTCGTTACTTTCGGCGCGGTCACGCAACTGCTCGACAGCTTTACCAAGCCTGTCATAGCCGCCATTAACGGCATTGCCGCCGGAGGCGGGCTGGCCTATGCGCTGGCAGCCGATATACGCATAGTGTCCGAGCAGGCCACTTTTTCCGCCATCTTCGTGAAACGCGCCCTGGTTCCTGACTGCGGCGTTTCGTACTATCTGCCGCGTCTGGTGGGCATCAGCAAAGCGTTGGAAATGATGTGGACCGGGGACAAGGTAGACGCCCGCACGGCCGAACGCATCGGCCTTGCCAACCGCGTCGTGCCCCATGACGAGTTGATGAAAGCCGCCCGCGAGTTCGCACACCAGCTTGCCAGCGGGCCTTCCCTCTCCATCGAGATGATCAAGCGCATGGCATATACGTCGATGAAATCCGACTCCGTGATGACGCAGATGGCCGTCGAGGACTTCATGCAGCAGGTCTGCCGCGAGTCCGAGGACATCAGGGAAGGGATGGAAGCCTTCATCGGCAAGCGCCCACCCAAATTCAAAGGTAAATAGGAAAGCTCCAATATATGAACCATCGGGGCCGCTGCCAAAACAGCGGCCCTAATTTCTTTCACTGGTATGATTGTATACTTGCAACCAAGTAAAAACCGCCCGCTTTCAAACCTGCATCAAGTTTGACACAGCATGTTAAACGGTTTAAAATTTTCATTCATCAGTTGCCTCTATGCTTCCCAACAGGGCGGCCGCAACAAATAATAAAAAGGGAGTTGATTTTTTGTGCCTGAAGTAAGACTTGGCGAAGGGGAAAGCTTTGAAAGCCTGTTGAGGCGTTTCACCAGGAAAGTACAGCAAGAAGGAATTATCAGCGAGGTACGCCGCAGGGGCTTCTTTGAAAAACCCAGCATCAAGCGCAAGCGCAAAGAGGCAACTAAGCGCCGCAAAAGCAACAAAACAGCATAACAATGTCACTCCGCGAGAAACTCGATATTGACCTTAAAGCCGCAATGCGTGCCAAAGATGAGCTGCGCAAGCTTGTCCTACGTTCTCTTCTTTCGTCCATGAATTATGCCGAGATCGCCAAGCAGAAAAAGCTTGATGACGCCGGTATAATTGAGGTTATAGCCAAGGAAATCAAGCAGCGTCGCGAGAGCATCGAGGCTTATACCCAGGGCCACCGCCAAGACCTTGTTGATAATGAAACAGCGGAAATGACCCTACTGCAGGAATATATGCCGGCACAGATGGGCCGTGATGAGATAACAACTATCATACAAAATGTGATAGCTGAAGTGGGTGCCAAGGGCCCCGGTGATAAGGGCAAGGTCATGCAGAAGCTGATGCCCCAGGTCAAAGGCAAGGCCGATGGCAGCGAGGTCAATAACCTCGTCACTGAACTACTTGGCAAACTATGAATCTCATTTAATACTGCGTATACTTATACAGGTATTGTATTGACCCGGTAGACTCTATCTTATAATCTTATATACAGTGACACGGCAATAGAGCCGCAATTTATATCTTAAGAGAGTTCAAGTTGAAATTTGGTATAGTGGTTTTCCCCGGTACATGGAGCGACCGGGACTGCTATTACTCCACACACAATATAGTCGGACAAAAGGCCGCTTACATCTGGCATAAAGAAACCGACCTCACCGGCTACGACTGCATTATCCTGCCTGGCGGGTTCGCCCACGGAGACTACCTTCGCACCGGGGCCATAGCTCGCTTCTCACCGGTAATGGATTCGGTGGCCGCCTTCTCTAAAAAGGGCAAGCCCGTCATCGGTATCTGCAACGGTTTCCAGATCCTCTGCGAAGCCCACCTACTGCCCGGAGTGCTTCGTCAGAATGATCACCTTCAGTACCGCTGCCAGTGGACCTATGTGAAAACAGGCAACACTTCCACGCCTTTTACCAACAAGTGCCGCAAGGGGCAGGTGCTCAAGATCCCCATCTCGCACTACGAGGGAAGGTACTATGCCGATGACGATACGCTCAAAGAGCTTGAGGATACGGACAGGGTGGTCTTCCGATATTCCACGCCGGACGGCAAAGTCACTAAAGAAGCCAATCCCAACGGGGCATTGAACAATATCGCCGGGATCGTCAATAAGCAAGGAAACGTCCTGGGCATGATGCCGCACCCAGAGCGCTCCTGCGAAGAAATACTTGGAAGCACCGACGGCAATATCATATGGGAGTCTATCGTTGCCAGTATCTAAAGAAGCACTCGAAGAAATAGCACTCAGCCGTAAGGAATATAACCTTATCGTGCAGAGGATCGGCCGTGAGCCGACCGAGGTCGAGCTCGGCCTATTCGGCTCGCTGTGGAGCGAGCACTGCGGCTACAAGCATTCCAAGGCGCTGCTCAGAATGTTCCCCAGCGCAGGCAAGCATGTGCTGGTTAAGCCGGGCGAGGAAAATGCCGGCGTCATCGATATCGGCGACGGCCAGGTCATCGGCTTCAAAATGGAATCGCATAACCACCCGTCCTATATCGAGCCTTACCAGGGAGCGGCCACGGGTGTGGGCGGCATAGTGCGTGATATCTTCACCATGGGCATGAGGCCCATAGCGCTTATGAACTCGCTACGCTTCGGCCCGCTGGAACAGCCGCACAACCGTTACCTGATGGGGGGTATAGTAGGCGGCATTGGCGGCTACGGTAACTGCCTCGGCATCGCAGATGTAGGCGGAGAGATTTATTTCGATGATTGTTATACAGGCAACCCACTGGTTAACGCCCTCTGTCTCGGCATCGGCAAGGCCGGCGGCCTGGTCAAAGCCACGGCCTACGGCGAGGGAAACCTTATTGTGCTGGTAGGAGCGGACACCGGTCGTGACGGCCTTCACGGAGCCTCCGGACTGGCATCCCGCACATTTGAAGAAGTCCGCGAGCTGCGCTCCGCCGTACAGGTGGGTAACCCCTTCATGGAGAAATTGCTTATCGAGGCCTGCCTTGAGCTGGCTAAAACCGACTGGATAGTAGGCATGCAGGATTGCGGTGCCGCCGGGCTGACCAGCGCCACCGTTGAGGCGGTGGACAAAGGTAATTCCGGCATGGATATCGATGTACAAAAGGTGCCGCGGCGTGAAAAAGGCATGACGCCCTATGAAGTCATGCTCTCCGAATCACAGGAGAGAATGATCATTATAGTCAAGAAAGGGTACGAGCATAAGGTCAAAGCCCTGTTCGACCGCTGGGACCTGCATTCAGATATTATCGGCACGGTCACTTCCGACCACGTGGTTACCATCAGGGATGGGGGCAAGGTCGTGGCTAATGTCCCGGTGGAAATACTCAATAAACCCCCCATATACCACTTCCGGCCAAAAAGGCCCGCATGGCTGGACGGCCTGCAACAACTGGATTTAAAGAAAATAAAGGACATTTCACCAAAAGATAGCGGTAAAACGCTCTTGAAATTGCTGGCGGCGCCCAATATTTGCAGCAAGCACACCGTCTACCGCCAGTATGACCACCAGGTAGGGAATAACAGCGTCGTCCTCCCCGGCAGCGATGCCGCGGTGTTGCGCATCCAGGAAACGCCCAAAGCCATATCAATGGTCACGGACGGCAACGGGCGTTATTGTTATGTAAACCCATTTGTCGGCGGCGTCATCGCCGTGGCCGAGGCAGCCCGCAATACCGCGTGCAGTGGGGCCAGGCCCATGGCCATCACCAACTGTCTGAATTTCGGCAATCCCGAGAAGAACGACGTATATTACCAGCTAAGGGAATGCATAAAAGGCATGAGCCACGCCTGCAAAAAGTTGAAGGTTCCGGTCATCAGCGGCAATGTCAGCCTCTATAATGAGACCAGGGGAGTCGCAATTTTCCCCACCCCGGTTGTCGGCATGGTCGGCCTGATTAAAAATGCCGTCCGCCACTGCTCCTCAGGATTCAAGGGCGAAGGCGATATAGTATTCCTGCTGGGCGAACTTGGCGATGATGAAAGCCTGGGCAGCAGCGAGTACCTTCAGCTCATCCATGGAAAAGTGACAGGCAGCCAGCAGATAGATATAGATACAGAAAAACGCCTGCATGAGTGCGTAATAAAAGCATGTGAACGGGGACTTCTAAAATCGGCCCATGATTGTTCAGACGGCGGCTTTGCGGTAGCGCTGGCTGAGAGCTGCATCCTTGGCAATATTGGATTTACCGGCAAGATCAGCTTCAAAGGACGCATGGACTCCGCTCTCTTCGGCGAGGCACAGTCCAGGGTAATAGTATCGGTCAGCCCGGCGTCGGCAAGCAAGCTTGAAAGCCTCGCCTACCAGATGAGTATCCCGCTCACCAGGCTGGGTACAACAGGCGGAGCGGACCTGGTTTTGAAAAGTCTTATGGATTTACCCGTCAGTGAGCTCCACCACGCATGGTGGAACACCCTGTAAAATGCGCGATATCATATTCCGGAGAAAAACAATTGGCAGACGTATCTGAATTTAAGGGAGTGCGCTACAACCCTGAAACAGTCCATTATATGGCGGACGTGATCTGCCCGCCTTACGATGTTATATCGCCCCAGGAACAGCAGTCCCTCTATAACAAGAGCCCGAACAACATGGTCCGTGTTGAGTACGGCGAGGAGATGGCCGGCGACGACGAGCGCAGCAATAGATACACGCGGGCGCGCGATGCATTTAACCAGTGGATGAAAGACGGTATACTCATGCAGGACAATGTGCCCAATTATTATGTTCATGAACATTGTTTTGAGATTGGTGAGAGCAAAAAAAAGCGCCTTGAGCTTTTCGCCTGTGTAAAGCTCGAGCCCTGGGAGAAAAAGGTCATCTTACCGCATGAGTTCACAATGGCGAAGGCCAAGGCGGACAGGTTGGACCTGATGAAAGCCTGCACGACTAACTTAAGCCCCGTCTTCGGTTTGTACGAGGACCCCGGGGGCAAGATCAATCAGCTTATCGTTACCCGCGTAAGATCAAACCCCACTTACAGTTTCCAGGCCGGCGACATCCACCGCTTCTGGGCGGTAAACGAGCCGGAGTTTGTGCAACGGGTAAGCCACTTCCTGATTCCCAAACCCATCTATATAGCCGACGGCCACCACCGCTACGAGACTGCATTGGCCTACCGCGATTACCGCCGCCAGATCAACCCGCATGGTACTGACAACGAAGCCTACAACTATGTAATGATGGCTCTGGTTTCTTTTTCAGACCCAGGCATCGTTATCCTGCCCATACACCGGCTGGTGCGCGGTATATCCAACGAAACCCTCAGGCAATTCAAGGAAGAATTGCCAAAGTACTTCGAGATCATCGAAGCAAGCAGTGAAAATGTCTCCATGACAGATGACAGATTGGGAACGATCAAAATATGCGGCCTGGAGAAAGGGCAGGTGCTGGGCCTGACCCTGTTGCCGCGCATCATGGTGAATGATTTTCTCACGCAGAAGCGCTCGGAAGCTTACGGTAAGCTGGACGTCAGCGTGGTACAGCATATTATCTGTGAAAAAATGCTGGAACTACCGGAGGGGGACACCGATAACCTGGCATATACACCCAGCGGGGAAGCAGCATGCCGGCTAGTGGATGCCGGCCAGTTCCAGTTCACTATATTGTTGAACCCCATCCCGGCCAGGACCATTAAAACAATCGCCGACGCCAATGACCGCATGCCCCGCAAGTCCACGTTTTTCTATCCGAAGCTGCCGACCGGGCTGGTCATGCACAGACTGGACGGCGAGGTCTAGGACAAAAAGACTTCCACATTATCACGGCCTTCCTTCTTCACTCTATATAATGCCGTGTCAGCCTGTGAAATAACGTGGTCAAGCATGCAATCTGCATTAGAGACCTCCGTCAGACCTATGCTAACCGTAACATTGATAGAGTTTCCCCCATCAATATGTATTCCTTCTGTGCCGAGGGTCTGTCTTATACGCTCTGCGACGGTCCTGGCGTCTTCCAGATGCGTTTCAACCAGCACTATTCCGAACTCCTCACCTCCCAACCTACCCAGGATATCTACATTCCTCAGCTGGTTTTTAACCAGACCTGCAAAATGCCTCAGCACTTTGTCACCGGCTTGGTGCCCGTAGGTATCGTTGACCTTTTTAAAATGGTCCAAATCCAGCATCAGAAAACTGAAAGGCCTGTCATAGCGCCTGCATTTAATCACTTCATTTTCCGCCAGCTCAAGGAATTTTCTGCGGTTATACAGGCCTGTCAGCTCGTCTATCTCTGCCATCCTGGCAATTTCGGTCTGTAAACCGATCTCCTCTTCGAGTATCCTGAACTGATTACGGCGCTGCCGGTACATGTGTAATGATATGAAGAAACCTATAAAATTCCCCGCTAAGCAGGTAAAGAACACGGTATTGGCTACTGCCTGGCTTAACGGCTCCTTGAATGCAAGAAGCGCCAGTATTTCAGCCGTAGTCAGTATCAGCGCTGCAACCATTTTGAAAAGTATCCCGCTGGGGATGATAACAAAGAACATGATTATGACTAACATATCGACAAAAAAGCTCTGTACAAACTCAACCGGCCGGTTAGCCTGAATCATCACGAGCGCCAGTGTTCCGGCCACGCCCCATGAAAAGACTATCCAGTCATAGTAGGTAGGATTTCTCACTTTATGTAACGCTAATACAACGCCGATTGAGGCAATCAGGCAAGCTGATCTAATGATAACCAGGTAATAGAATGTGGAGGTAAAATGGTAAAACAGGTAATCATTATAGGCGAAGAAAACAAGCGGAATCATTATAAGCAGGATGCCCCACGTGGCCTGCTTCACATCATCCTTGAGAAAATGCATCCGGTAGCGCCGTTCTTGCTTGTCCGGCAGCCTGCCCTCGATGCTAATTAAATTAAATTTCATCAACCGGGAACCACACGTCAATACATTAACGGACAATAATACACTCAAATTTAGACGCTGACAATACCCCCGGCGGAATTTTTTTAAAGCGGCAATTGCGCATTCAGCAAGTCTAAAAACGCACTAGCCACAGGTCCGTTTTCTGCTTTTCCGCAAGAGCACACGCTGAAAGTCAATGAGCTGTTAAAACTCGTAAAACCAAGCTGAAAGGCCGGCGGATAATTAACCGCCCCCGTGATAAAAGCATCCACCACATTCACGCCTGGAAAGACAAGCCTTTCGGCATCGATAATTCCCATGTTAGTAAAACCGGGGGGAAATGAGCGGCCGTTATCGCCCGGGCGCATCATCTCATGCACCTTACGTTTCACGATTGAAAACGGAAGCAGTTTGAAAGGAATGAATGTATACAGGAAAATAGACAATCCCGGCAGGTCATCCTTTAGCCGACTCATCCTGCTGGTGACCTTTGATACCGTTTCTTCCAGGTTTTGCCCGATTTCACTGCCAATATCCGGAAAAACCGAAGACGCTAAATTGCAGATGGCATCGGCTTTGCCGGATGGGATATACCGACGCATGTCAACGGTGACAAACATGCGCATGGATACCTCGGGGCCAGGGTTGATCATTTTGTACAGCACCCTGTAGCAAGCTGCCAGGACGACGTCGTTTACCGTCGCCCCTAACTTCTCCCCAGCGGACTTAATCTTCTCAAATCTATCAGGCGGAAGCCGCAGGAACGTAAAGAACCTATCCGGGCTTTGGGGTTGGGGCAACGGCAGGCACCAGTCCCGCACGGGTTGGGTCCGCGTAAATGATTTCCAGAGTACCCGCATTTTTTGTGCCAGTGTCAGATGCCGAAATACCTGGTCCAGGCCGCGGACGCCCCCTGCATTTGAACGGGGTTGATAGTTCCCGTTTAAAGCTAGCTCCCGGTATAGAAAGGCAAGCAGGTACATATAGTCTTTCATACCACCCGCGTCCCCTGCAGCATGGTTCATGTTTATGCAAAGCCTGTCGGCGTCGGACCTGATAAGCAGGACCTTAAGCTGTGGCCCCATTAACGGGTCGATCTCTTCGGCAAGGAAATCCGCCATACATTTTTCCACTTCGGAAGTTGTGACTATTTTATAAATGTCATTAATCTCCAGTTTAGCCAATCGCTCCCAGCGCGGATGAGGGTCGCGCTCAACGAACCGGCATCGTAACACAGGTTCAATATCCAGGGATAACATGACAGCTCTTTTCAGTATCTCAGGATCTAGCCGCCCGTCAAATTTGATTACGGCACGGATTTGCTGGTCGGAAACCTTCCTAATTAGATATTGCATCTGGTCCCACATGGGCACAGGCAAAAAGTCATAATATTTGGCCTGTTTATCCGGTATCATATCTATTTTCCCCCATCCCAACAGTTCACTCCTTGATCTCAAAAACAGTGCTCATGTAAGCCAATCCTATGGCTTCTTCAAAAGAGGACCGCTTGGGCTCTCGGACTGACAGCAGCCTGCCGATGGTCTTGCTTTGAAGATTATTGAAGAAACTGCATTGCCTCCACATTACCTGCAGCGTATCACGTGTCCCACCGTATAGAATAAAGTCGATTTCCTTTAAGTGCGGCTCTATGATCTCACGCGCATGTATTTCAACCCGTGTGAAAAAATACTCCATCTGCTTTTCACGGTGCCTGGCAAAACGGTTGGCCGACGATCCGCCCTTATGGTGCCGGGCGTGCACCAGGCCCGTACCCGCTTTACCTTCGATTAGCCTTTCGCCCTGAAAAATACCTATGGCATAATGCCCCAATCTGATGAGCACCAGGCCCAATCGCCAGTCGTGCTCCAGCATCATTTTTAACAAACCGGCATCATACGAGCGGACAACCTTGTTTTCCTTTAGCGGGAACGGCGGCCAGATTACAAATGTTTTGTCCATAAAGTAAAGCACAATGGCCCCCGTCGGCGATTTCTCAACCTTTCCGGCAATTTCATACAGCAGTTGCCCGCGGTCAAGCACTGCCAGCAGCGTTTTTTCAATTTCCGGTCCCGGCATTGAAGGAGTAAAGTACGCCGTAAAAGCTGGCTGGGCTTCTTCCAGCTTGTCCAACCAGCGCAAAGCACCGGCACGTGTCAGTGTCGATTGATTAGTAAGCATATTAATTCACTATAAATTCCAAATTCCAATGTCATCCCGATGTAATCGGGATCTACTGCACGATAATAAACAAGCCAGGAGATCACCATCCCGATTTTATCGGGACCTGCGGCTCTTCGTGATGACATATTTCTCCCTTACGCCAGTGTGGCAATTGTCACCCCGTCGCCTCCTTCACCCTGACCCCCGGGCCGGAATGATTTGACCAGCGAATGAGCGGCCAGTGCCTCCCGTACTGCCCCGCGCACCGCTCCCGTCCCATACCCGTGGATGATACGCACCTCCGCTAGGTGCGACATATAAGCGTCGTTAAGGTAAGTGTCCAGTTCGGCCTCCACGATATCCGCCCGGTGCCCCCTCAGGTCCAGCTCAAGCGATGCAGGCCGCGTGGTCCTGGGCCGGACAACAGTACTCCCGGCCTCAGCCCCTGGACCGGGCATCTCCACCTTGTCAACGTTATCCAGCCGAAGAGTCAACTTTATGTCACCTACTTGTGCCTCCAGCAATCCCTGCTGCTCATTCAGAGTCAGCACTTTGGCTGTTGTTTCCATATCCCTCAGTCGCACAGTATCGCCAACACGGATTACATCCGGGGAATCCCCCGGCTCTGCAATTGATGCCAGGCGTTCCCCCAATTCCCTGCTGCGCTGGTCCGCCTCCCTGCTAATTCTCTCCATCTCCCGCCTGGCACGCTCCACCCTTTCCTTAGAACGCTCCTTTTTAAGCTCGTTCTCAGATTCACGTATAGCACGGTATAAGCCGGCGATTTCACGGTTCAGGTTATCCTGGATCTCGCGCACCATGTCCCGCTCTTTTTCTTTGATCCTGGCAAGTTCGCTTTCAAGCTTGCCGGTCAAATCCACTGACCTGACCTTTTCTTTTTCCAGAAATAGCTGCACCGCTTCCAAACGTTTCCGCTCGGCAGCCAGGTCCACCAGCATCGCCTCTACCTCCTGTGAGCCTTTGGACATAATGCTGCGGGCATTGTTTACGATCTCCTCCGGCAGACCGAAACGCGCTGCGATATTCAGAGCATTGCTACCGCCGGGCATGCCGACATTGAGGTGATAACTCGAGGCCAGCGTCACCGGGTCAAAATCCATCGATGCGTTACGCAGGCCTTTAGTAAGATGCGCAAACGCTTTCAGTTCGCTGTAGTGCGTGGTAACAACAACATTGGTGCCTTTGCCAATAAAATGCATCAGGGTAGCCTGGGCCAGCGCCGCGCCTTCACCGGGGTCCGTGCTGATGCCAAGCTCATCCAGCAGTACCAGGCTGTGCGGGGTCGTATTTTTCACAATCCGCGCTATGTTTTGAATATGTGCGCTGAATGTTGAAAGTGTATGCTCGATGCTTTGTTCGTCGCCGATATCGGCAAACACCTCGTCAAATACAGGCATTGCCGTGCCATCGGAGCATGGTATGGGCAGGCCTGCCTGCACCATCAGCACCAGCAGCCCGATTGTTTTAAGGGCCACAGTCTTTCCTCCGGCATTAGGGCCGCTGATGATCAAGACCGTATAATCTTTGCCTATCTCCACATTGAGGGGGACCGCTTCGCCTTTCAATAAAGGGTGCCTGCCATTGACCAGTTTCAATATCCGGTAGCCATTTTCCGTACCGGCGATGATCTCCGGCTCCACGGCCCTGGTCTTCTGGGCATAGTAAGCCTTGGCCAGTGCCAGGTCCAGCCTGGAAAGTGCACCGATGTTGGTAGCAATGTCATCCGCCGCTACGCCGACCGCCGCGCTCAATGCAGCAAGTATTCGCTCTATCTCCTGCCTCTCCTGCACCTCCAACTGGCGCAGCTCATTTCCGGTCTCGACCGTCTCCATAGGCTCGATAAACACGGTGGCGCCGGTATTGGAGACGTCATGGACTATGCCCTTCAAATCGCGCTTGGATTCCACCCTGACGGGAAGCACATAGCGGCCATTGCGCTCCGTTATCAGTTGTTCCTGAAGCATTTCCTGGCCTTTTTTTGACTTTACTATCGAGGACAACCTCTCCTGCAATTGACGCCGCGTGTCCCTCATCCGGTAACGCACATCCGCAAGTTGCGCCGATGCAGAGTCCAGCACATCTCCCGTAGGAGAGAGGCATTTGTTGATCTCGCCTTCGATCTCCGTCAACACGGATATCTCCCTCACTACACCCCACAGGGCAGGCAGGTCTTCTGCCATTTTCGAAAGGCCGTTACGCGCCAGCCGGCAAGCCGTCACGGTTTTTAACACTTTCAGCAGCGTCGCAGCATCAAGCAACGCCCCTTTCTGCGCACGCGTCACGTCTTCACATACGTCATATGCTTCGGTGATGTGAAAATCAGGCCTTACAGATATCAACCGCCGTGCTTCCGCCGATTGTTTGAGAAGAAGCTGCACCCAGCCGGCATCCGAAGTCGGCTGTAAGGCCAGCGCCAGCTCACGTCCCGCCGGAAACGATGTATAGTTCGCCAGCCTTTCCCTAACACGGGGAAATTCCAGCATTTCGATGCTTGCTTTATCCAACCTGTAAATACCTTTTGCTTTACGCTTCAGCGGATAATTGTACTCGAATACCCGGCAGTATTGAAATTCCGATAGAAGAAAACTCTAAACACTAAATGCTAAATAAGCACAAAGCAAACACAAAAATGCCCATTGCGAGGGGCTTTAGCCCCGTGGCAATCTACTGCATGGTCACAAATGGGCCAGGAGATCACCACGTCGCCTGCAGCCCCTCGTGATGACATATTGGGGTCTGGTTGGAATTTTGTGTTTTACGTTTGTTCAGAGTTCAGGTTTCAGAATTTTGATTTTTGTTTGGATGTTAAAATTTTGAGCCTGGAATTATCTTTCTCAAGACCACCGCCTGAAAATATCCCGCAGAATGACAATAGCGATCAGTAATCCTGCCAAACACACTAGAGCGACGATTACGTCAGAGGGTATCCTCTGCTTTTGCACCGGAGCAGCATCCCCAGCAACTTCAAAAATTTCGCTCAATCCACCGATACCAACCATATATTTCCCAGAGGTGCTTTTTGATATTGTAAAGTCAACAGTTTGAGACTTCCCGGCGGCCAATGTCACCGCCTGTTGGGTCTCATTCTCGCCGTCAATCTTGAGCACAACATCGCCTGTCGTTTCAGAGGTGCCACTGTTAATTACGCGCACTGATATAGTGACATTCTGGTTCGGGCTGACGGCCGCCGGTGTAACACTCAAATCGGAAAAAGCAAATGCCTGTGTAAGATCAGCCGTAGTAGCAGGTGAAGAAGTTGTAACCGGAGAGGAACCTGATGAAACCGCCGTATTTGAGTTGGTTGACGTAGCTGAAGCCTGCACTGCTGATTCAGGCACGCCCCTGATGGCAAAGATAGTGAAATGCGAGACGGAAGCTGATACTTCTTCAGCAGCCGTATTAACCGTAGAGGCCAGTTTGGTCCAATCCGACCCGTTCCAGTAGGCGATATAAAGCCCGGATTCAGCCAATCCCGAGGGTAACGGCGTAACATATTTAAGCGTCATTGTTGCCGCCGGCGAGAAAGTTGCGCTGGCAGGAGTAAAACTATAAGAGCGTACGCATACAGAGCCGTCGGTTGCCGCCGGCGGGTTCGACTCGTTAACGACCCCTATAACAGAGCGCCCCTGTAGTTGCAGAATGGTACCGGTAGCCAGGCTGAGACTGACACTTCTATCACCGTTGACAAGCTCTTTGCCCACAATAAGGGTATTACCGCTGACATTTAATACGTCCTCTGTTCCCAGGAAATTGGAGGTCACAGCGGCTGTCTGTGTATTTGCCTGTGTACCTGTAGACTGAGATGAACTGGCGGCGGCATCGACAAGAATGCAAGTCGACATTGTCAGGTAATTTGACGCACTGTCATCGACCTGTATTGTAAAACTGTAGAGCCTGGGACTGGTCGGCACGCCTTTAATAACGCCCAACGTGCTATCCAGTGTCAAGCCCGCCGGCAGGTTTCCCGAAGTAATCGACCAGGCATAAGGCGTAATACCGCCATGAGCATTTAGGCTCGTCGAATACGGGGTTCCCACCGTGGCAGAGGGTAAAGTGGCGGGGGTGATGCCGCACGACGACGCACTGCAAGCTGAGCCATAACATGCCGAACATGCCGAACACGTGGTTGAAGGCATTTGAGATGCCGCCCCGTAGGCAGACAGGTTGAGCAGCGTCGATACTCCACCCTGGAATACAGCCTTCTCGAGGGCTGGATGATCATTTATGGAGAAATTAACTATTTGCCCGGGGCCGGCGGATATTTCAAAAACAGGGCTATAACCGTATCTTCCCTGCGAATCAGTAGTTGTTTCACCCACTTTTGTAGCGCCCACGATGGCGGTAATGACATAGCCGCAGGATACCAGCGCATCGTCATTATATACATAGCCGTAATATCGCTCGGTCGTTGATGATAAATCAGCATTGGCCGGGTAAAAACCCGAAAGGATTAGCAGGACCGGTATTAAAGTTATTACCGCCACGCAAATCAGTTTAAGGTTGAACTTATGACTACAACAACCGGCCATATTTAACTTATTCTATCACTCTCCCCTATTAAGAGTCCCGCTCTTTTATCGATGAGAGAAGGGCTGCGCCCTTCTCGAAAAAAATAACCCCTCTCCTGTGGAGAAGGTTCTGCGATATCTTAGTTGATTTGGCATCTATCTTGTTATATCCTTGTACGATATATTGAAATGGGAGGCAAGAGATGGCAAACAACATGGAAGAGGATATCAATTTAATCAAACTGAAGCTCCAACAATTGAGTGAAGCCCATGAAGCGGTAGCAGCACAACAAAGCGCTGAACTACTGGAAACCCAACGGTTCATAGCTAATTTCGTCATAGGCACTGCTGGTCAAATAGCATATGATCTTCTGCGTAGTTCCAGCAACTCCATGGAACAAATAATTTCACAATTGATCGCTGATGAAAGCGCTGCATTTGTTGAACTAAAATCATCTAAAAACCCTCTTTATATAGCAAACGAGTTTCAAAAGAAATGCAATGCACCTTTAGTAAAATTAGGATTAGTACATATAAAATTTTAACTATCTTTGGAAAGCTCATCCATTTTCACTCTAAATGCAATCCGTTGTGATGTTAGCTTCTGCATATATTTAACTATTTCCTGCTTCACTGTTTTCTTAACTTACTTCTTGTTAAGCAGCAACCTGTAAATGTTTTGCCTGATCCCCAAATGTAAACGTAATACCGTGAATGTAGGCTTGAAGGTGATCAGTCATTATGACCTTCGGGATTCTGCCAGTACGGGCATGGGCTTCTTTTAACACTGGGCATCTTCAACCCTTCGAGTTAGAGATAATTTGGAAGCTATTAAGAAACGGGTTTTAATATCGATAACGTCAATAAACCAATAGTTTGTATCGCCTACGTTGATAACAGTTTCATCCGCAAGCCATACGTAACCAACATTCGGCCTGTAATGGTTCATTATAAGGTTATCTTTTCTTGCCTTGAGCGGATAATACCCTTCCTAAATTTGACTATAGCTTTGCCATATAAGGGGATTATCGCACTCCGCCATAGCGGAGAACAACTAAGATATAGCAGAACCGTAGAGAGGGGGCAGGGAAAGAGGCAATAAACAACTTATAATTTGACCAGTTTCACGCTAGTGATGTCCTTCACTTCGAGTATCTTCTTGATAATCTCATCGCTGGCAGGTTCATCCAGTGTCAATATCATCAGCGCTTCACCCCTGGGGGTGATCCTGGCTACCTGCATAGCGCTGATATTTACATTGTTCTTTCCCGTGATAGTGCCCACGGCGCCGATCAGGCCCGGCTTGTCCGTATGATAGCAAAGCATGAAATAACCGCCGGTGGGGGCGATATCCAGCCAGAACTGGTTGATCCTGACAATATGCGTCTCATCGCGCAGCACAGTACCCGCTACATCAACGGTCCCACCCGAAGCGACCACTTCTACGGAGATCAGGCTGGCATAGTTGCTGACCTCGGTCTCCTTTTGCTCGGATATCTTGAGGCCGCGCTGCTGGGCGATAACAGTAGCGTTCACCAGGTTGACCCGCTCCTCGCTTACAGTATCGAGAAGGCCGCTCAAAATACCGGCCTTTAAAGCCTGGGTATCGTACTGGGCAATTTCACCGGAGTATCTGATCTTCAGGCTCTTCAGCTGGCCGGACATAAGCTGGCCTGCAAGTTTGCCGGCCATTGTGGCTACTTCCATATACGGCCGCAGCACATCCAGTACCTCGGGAGAAATATGCGGCACGTTGACTGCATACTTGGGCGGCTTCCCGTTCAGCACATCGATGATCTGGTCGACCACGTCGATACAGACATTGGTCTGCGCTTCCTTGGTGGAAGCGCCCAGGTGCGGAGTGACGACAATTTTATCATTCTTAAAGAGTATACTCTCGGTCGTAGGTTCGACCGGGAAAACGTCGATAGCCGCTCCAGCCACTTTACCTTCTTCTATTGCCTTAACCAGCGCCTCATCATCTATAAGCCCGCCGCGGGCGCAATTAACTATGCGCACGCCTTTCTTCATCATGGCGAATTCCTTGGCGCCAATCATGCCCTTGGTCTGCGGCGTCAAAGGCAGGTGAAGGGTTACAAAATCGGACTCCTTGTAAAGCTGTTCCAGGGACATAAGGGTCACACCCAGTGACGCCGCGTATTCCTCAGACGCGAATGGGTCATAGCCTATCAGCCTCATTTCAAAACCCTTGGCACGCGCTGCGACACCGGACCCTACGTTTCCCAGGCCGATGATACCCAGGGTCTTATTGCGTAGCTCAACACCTACATATTCCTTGCGGTTCCATTTGCCGGCTTTAAGCTGGGCGCATGCCTGGGGAATATTGCGGGAAACCGCCATCATTAAAGCAATAGTATGTTCGGCCGCTGCCACGGTATTCCCAGTCGGCGCATTGACTACCATGATGCCCTGCTGTGTAGCAGCATTAACGTCCACATTATCGAGGCCCACACCGGCGCGTGCGATGATCTGCAACCTGGTACCCGCCTTGATCACGTCGGCAGTGACCTGGGTCTCGCTGCGTACGATAAGGGCATCATAATTGCCGATTATAGCTTTAAGCTCGTCTGGTTTAAGGCCGAGCTTAACGTCGACATCGGTTTTAGCCTTCAGGCTTTCCATCCCCTCAGGAGCCAAAGGATCAGCTACTAATACCTTCATGGTCGTAATCCCCCACTACAAATTAAGTCTAATATTCTAATGTCATCCCGATGTAATCGTGATCTACTGCATGGTCATAAATGGCCCAGGAGATCACCACGTCGCCTTGCTCCTCGTGATGGCATGTTTTCTATTAGTTTTGTTTCTTTATTTCTTTGCTTTCGGCAGCGCCCCGTTCATGGCCACTATAATCTCATCCATGTCCTTATCGGTAATAAAGCCGAGGTGGCCAATCCTGAAAACCTTGCCCTTCATGCCGCCCTGTCCGCCTGCGATGACCACCTTGTATTCATCACGAAGCGTAGAGGTGAACTTGGCTACATCCATGTCATCCGGCGCCTTAACTGCCGTTACAGTATTTGAAGCAAATTTCTCATCCGCCGACAGCAATTGCAGACCTTTGGATTTAACCCAGGCCCTTGCTTTATCCGCAACGCGTGCATGGCGTGCAAAGATGTTCGGCAAACCCTCTTTCAGCATCATATCCAACGCCACATCCATGCCAAAGAACACTGACACGGTCGGCGTCCAGGGTGTCTGCCCGTCAGCGGCGAACTTCTTCGCCCGGCTGAAATCAAAGTAAAACCTGGGCATTTTAGCTTCGGCATGCGCTTTCCAAGCCCTTTCGCTTATGCTCACAAAGGCCAGCCCGGGCGGGACCATCCAGCCCTTCTGTGACCCTGTGACCACAATATCAAGGTCCCAGGCATCAACCGGTAGGTCGATCGAACTTAAGCTGCTGACAGCGTCAACAAGGATCAGCTTGTCAAACTCTTTAACCGCTTTAGCGATCTCTTTAAGCGGGTTGGTAGTGCCGGTGGAAGTCTCGTTATGGGTGACCAGCACAGCTTTTACCCCCGGGTTCTCTTTCAATGCTTTTCGCACATCATCGGGTTTGGCAGCCTGGCCCCATTCATATTTAAGAGGGATCACTTCAGCGCCGTAAGTCTTAGCGCACTCTCCAAACCTGTCCCCGAAAATACCGATGGAAATGCCCAGCACCTTATCGCCGGGTGAAAGCGTATTAACAACTGCGGATTCGAGACCGCCGGTACCGGAGGTGGATAAAATGACAATATCGTTTTTAGTCTGGAAGCACTGCTTGAGCTTCGGGATGATCCGGTTGGTCATCTCGCCAAATTCTTTACCGCGGTGATTGATCATCTGGCGGCCGATGGCTTTCAGCACCTCATCCGGACACGGTGTCGGACCTGGAATTCTCAATTGCATAGCTGAGCCTCCCTGAAAAATTTGTAAATTACATTATAGATGATTTGGCGATTGATTGGAATTTAAATTTTAAAGCGGTACCCTCACCCTACCCTCTCCCTAAAGGGCGAGGGTCTTTTTTCCCAAGAAGGGCTTACCAGGCTGTCTAATAAGTGGCCTTTCTGAAGCTAAGAGCCGGTCGGACATACGATCGAGGTGTGGACTTTTTAGACAGCCTGTTACAGCCCTTCTCTCATCCTGCCCTGTGACAGGCTTGCCGTTTATTAATATTGCCTATTGCTATTTCTTAGGGTGCGGGGCTTTAGACCCGCCCAATTACAAATTTTATTGTTGAGCGCACGTGAAGGAACACCCTACAATAAATTGTTCACTTACCTCGATGTATTTTCAGATATCTTCTCTTCCCCACTTTTATTATGCTCCCATCGTCCACCCTGGTCATCTCGATATCCTCGGTGACCGGCTTGCCGTTTATCTCGACGGCGTTCTGCTGCATCAATCTTCTGGCCTCTGAACGGCTTTTAGCCAGGCCGGCCCTGGCCAGTTCAGCGGAAAGAACAGCCGCGGACCCGGCGGGCACATCGAGGACCGGTATCTCTTCCGGCACTTCCTTGTTCTGCACGGTACGAGCGAATTCCTCCGCCGCTTCTTCGGCATCTTTCACGGTCCAAAAATCTTTTACAAGCTCGTGCGCCAGGCGCTTTTTGACAGTCATCGGATTTACACTGCCCTCCGATATCTGTGCAGAGAAACGCTCTACCTCGTGATCGGGCACATCGGTCAGGAGCTCCAGGTAAGGGATGATCATATCGTCGTTGATGGACATCGTTTTACCGTACATTTCGGCAGGTGGATCGGTCACTCCTATATAGTTACCAAGGCTTTTGCTCATCTTCTGCACACCGTCCGTGCCAATGAGCAGCGGCATCAGGAACACCTGCTGCGGTTTCTGTCCCACCGCTTCCTGTAATTGCCTGCCAACCATGCAGTTAAAGACCTGGTCGGTGCCGCCGAACTCCACGTCGGCCTGTATCATTACCGAATCATAGCCCTGCATCAGCGGGTATAACAGTTCAGTGATAGCTATGGCATGTCCTTCTGCATACCGCTTGGCAAAGTCCTCCCGCGCCAGGAACTGTGCAACGGTAAATTTGGATGTCAGCCTGATGATGTCTTCCAGGCCGAATACCCCCTTCTCAAACCAGGCGCTTTGCCAGCGGACTTCAGTCTTGTCCTTATCTACAATCCTGAAAAACTGTTCCATGTAAGTCTGGGCATTGAACTTCACCTGCTCCCCGGTCAGCATCGGCCGGGTAAGTGAGCGCCCGGTGGGATCGCCGATCCTGGCTGTCCAATCCCCGACGATCAACACCACCTGGTGCCCGAGTTCCTGGAACTGGCGAAGCTTACGCAAACCTACAACGTGCCCCATATGTATATCGGTAAAGCTCGGATCGAAACCCTGTTTCAGCCGAAGGGGTTTGCCCGATTCCAGCATCTTAATCAATTCATTTTCATTGATGATCTGGGTTACGCCGCGGCGCAGGAGTCTTTTAATTTCGGAATCAGACAATTTCTTCATGGTTAATAACCTTTTTGTATTAAAGTTTTTTCTGCCTTTTCTACATCTAATTTCATCTGGCTGATCAGTTCTTGAACATTCTTGAACTTCATCTCATCCCTCAGCCTGACTATCAGATCGATCCTCAATTTCTTGCCGTAGAGATTGCCGTCAAAATCCATAATATAGGTCTCGATCAGGTGCTTCAGTCCGTCGAAAGTGGGCCGCACGCCTATGTTGGTCACCGAACGCAGTTGTTTCCCCTGCGCATGGGTGACGGTTACATAAATACCGTCCTTCGGCATGGCCTGCTCGGGCTGCACCTTGATATTCGCCGTGGGAAAACCGAGCGTCCGTCCCCGCTGGTCGCCTACAACCACCTTGCCTTCCAGGTGAAAATGCCTGCCCAGCATTTTTTCTACCTTATCGATCTGACCTTCCGCCAGCAGTTGCCGGATTGCGCTGCTGCTTATGATATCGCTTCCCAGCTTAGCCGGTTTGACCACTTCGACTCGGAAACCTAACTCTTCCCCGATTTTGCGCAGGTTCTCCGGAGTACCCAGTCTTTGCTTACCCAGCGCAAAATCCGGTCCTAGCACCAGGCCGCACATATTCAGGTTATTACGCAGCAGCATCACGAATTCCCTGGCTGGCAGGTTGGCAATATCACGTGTAAAGGTAATAGGTACAACCACATCCACACCCGCCGCCTTCAGCAACCTTATTCTTTCCTGCAGTGTGCAAATCCAGGGAAGATAGTCCCTGCGCTTCAATACCTTTTCGGGATGAGTTTTAAAAGTCACGACCCCTGAAAGGCATCCTTCCTGTTTGGCCCTGGCGGTCAACTGTTCCAGCAGGTACCTGTGCCCCCGGTGAACGCCATCGAACACGCCAATCGTCAATAAAGTTGGACGGGCGGGATTATGTTTGGATAGTTCCTGCTGTAATCTTAAAGTCATCGAATATCTGAAAACACTAATCTCTAAATTCTAAACAAACTCTAAATACAAATGCCAAAACCCTGGGTATTGAACTTACAATTCATCTAGTATTTAGTGTTTAGTGTATAGAGCTTCCCGTTATTGGGTGTTATTTTAACATTAATATTATGATCGTTCTAATAACTATCTTTTTTATTTGTATTACATGCCCGTAACGATTTCTTTAAATTTTGCACCCGGATTTAAGAATTATACGCAGGAGGCGTACTGAAAGGGCTTTTTTAATTTTGCATCCGGGATTTCGTGTTTAATAATCCTGCCATTTACCTGGCATTTTCTACTCACACTCGCTATGCTATAATACGCCAGACTCAAATTATTTAGGGGGGCTGAGATATGAAAGTCAAGGATATAATGACCTGGAATGTAATCACCGTCAGCAGTGACACGCCCATTATGGAAACCCGTAAAATCATGGATACGCACAAAATCCGCAGATTGCCGGTAGTAGATAAAGGTAAGCTGGTTGGCATTGTTACACTTGACAGGATCGAGAGCACAGGCCCATCAGACGCAACCACCCTGAGCATCTGGGAAATCAACTATCTCCTCGCCAAGATGAAGGTCAAGGAAATCATGCAGAAGGAGGTAGTTACTATCGACCCCGATGCATCCATTGAGCAGGCGCTGGCCAAAGGCCAGGGACTGAAAGTGGGTATCATGCCGGTGGTGGAAGACGGCAAGGTAATAGGCGTAGTTACCACTACCGATTTCATGCTCAAAATGCTGACCCCGGCGCTCGGTATCGGAAGACCCGGCACCAGGCTTAATATCTCGGAGTGCAACCAGCCCAAGAATATCAAGGAACTCATGGAGATAGTTGAGAAAAGCGGTATGAGGATCCTCTCCGCCCATACGATGCCCCCGGCCGAGGACACGCCCAATGGCTTTTCCCTGCATGTGGACAGCGAAAACGTCAAAGATTTGATAAAGAGCATCGAAGCCAAAGGCTACAAAGTCAGCATTGTGGCCCGATGACCATTTAAGGTAAAATCTAAACAAACAAGGACAGGGCGGTAAAGCCCTGTCCTTATGTATAAAAGAGCGAAATTCCAGTAGACGGAATCTTTAAGAATATGTTATTTCTCTATATACTTTTTATCGTTGCCTTTTATTTCTTCGGCGCCATCCCGTTCATGATACTGATCGGCCGTATCAGGAGCTTCGATCTGACGCATGAGCCCGACCTGCACCATGCCCTGTGGTACAAGGTCGGACGGAACTGGGGCATACTGGGATTTATGCTCGACGTCTTCAAGGGTATTTTGCCGGTGTTGATAGGTTTCCTGATGGCGCTCCCGCTCTGGGTCACCATCCTGGCTGCGCTTGCCTCGCTTTGCGGCCAGATGTGGCCGGTCTTCCGTAAATTCGATGGCGAGCGGGGCAACACAGTCAGCCTGGGCATCAACGCCGCTCTCAGCATTGCATACGGCGCCCCCGTTATATTAATCATAGCCGTCTGTTTCGCCGCTCTAGGCTTCCTGGTCAGGACTACAAACAGGTGGAAAGAAAGCGGCGATAATTTGAATGAACGGCTTAAATTCGGCGGTTCCCCCAGCCTGGCGCTTCCACTCGGCGTAATGCTGGGTTACGCATCCTGTCCCGTTACCTCCTGGATTTTTGCACAGCCTCAGGAGATTACATGCGGTTACGCCGGTGTCATTATACTTATTCTTATCCGCCGGGTTACCGCCGGGATCATCCAGGACCTGCATAACAGCAAACGCCCTCTCAACATTATTATCAACAAGCTTCTCTTCGACCGGAGCGAAATCTAATTTCTTATCACCTCACCCCAAAAAAGATAACCCGACAACATCACTGGGTATAGGTTGTTAAACCCGCCTTCTATAAAATTTGAATTTCTTGCCCCTTGAGGCTCATACTTTGTACCCTTCCGGCTATTGCCCTCGTATTATGTTTTGATGTAACATGATACTTAAGTAATAGAAGGACATAGTACTAAAGTAATAGGACTAAAAGGATATTGACAGAAAATAACCAGGCTATTCAGGGTAAAATAAGGGTGGTCATCGCTGACCAGCAGCCCATGTTCCGCAAGGGGCTCGAGTACTTCTTGAGCGAGGCGCAGGAAATTATAATCATCGCTGAGGTCAGTACGGAAGGTGACCTTGTAAACGCAGTTGTAACGCAGATCCCTGACGTTGTCCTGCTGGATATCAGCCTGGCCAGCGACGGTATGGATCTGGCACGCGTGGTCAAACAGCATGTGCCCAGCGTGGCCGTCATTATCATCTCACCTGATCCCAATGATGCAGGCCTCTTCAATGCCATAAAAGCGCGTGCTGCCGGCTACGTCAGCCGCAATATTGCCTCGGAAGAATTGATTAATATCATCCGCCGGGCCGCCAAAGGCGAGTACCCTCTTAATGATACCTTCCTCTCCCAACCCAAAGTTGCCGCACAGGTGCTGGAACAGTTCCAGGACTTCTCCTGGGGCAAGGGTGTGGAAAGCTTCGTCTCGCCACTGACACCGCGTGAAACCGAGATACTCAGCTATATGGCCAAGGGCTACCTTAATAAACAGATCGCCAGCACGCTTGATATCAGCGAGCAGACCATTAAAAACCACGTCACCTCCATCCTCCGCAAGCTGGACGCCAACGCCCGCACCCAGGCCGTCATCACGGCAGTAAGGCGCGGGATCATTTCACTGAGTTAAAGTGCTAGAGCGATTCAACGATACTGGCATGCGGTGTATTACTATACTGGCATTGCGAGGCACGCAACGCTGTGGCAATTTTTATAATCCAAGACCAATTGCCTTGTCACACGGCTGCAAGCCATAATTCGTGAACATTCTTACCTTGCCGCATGTTCATTTCTAGTTCAAAGTCCGAGACCCGATAATCGATAGGCTGTTTGGCAGGGATATCAACACTAAGTTTATTGCTGTGTTGGTGGATAGCCATAAATTTCTCGCCAATTATATTTTTCGACTGGATTTAAAATAGAAACACCATCATCATAATTGAGTTGGTCTGGACTTAAAAACAGTTTATCATAATTCCTTTTCAGATTATTAAAATGATAATTTTGATCACCTCTTTGAAGGTCGACTCTATCCTTAGATATGCGCCTTTGTACTTGACTCACTGATCGCATCGGATAATGCCTTAAGTTGAAGACGACAGGATATTGTTCTCCATCAAGCGCATTATGGTTAAATTCTCTAATATTTGTTACTGAAGCTCTCCACGCCCTTATTCTCGGAGCACAATCAGGAAATATCGAGTACCGTTTTATTCGTTTAATCGGGGATAATATTTTCATATCATC
Organism: Dehalococcoidia bacterium; assembly: GCA_050014895.1. Lineage (GTDB taxonomy): Bacteria > Chloroflexota > Dehalococcoidia > GIF9 > UBA5629 > JAFGLP01. The sequence goes on along the minus strand of JBEKCL010000020.1, from coordinate 1,519 downwards.
CTCTTCAGTAAACCAAAAATTATTGTTGTTAAATCTAATATAATTGTATTTTAAGTTATATACATCACATACATATTCGTAATATGTTTTTTCCCGATCAGGGCCTTCAAGTATCTCATCTTCATCAGGCCAGGAAATCCAATCATAACGATCAATATAATTGTCTATTAAATTTTTCGACATCTGCTGATACAAATTATAGAAATCGAATGACCTTGGTACGAATTTTCTCTCTCTCAGCTGTTTTTTGAATTTATCAAGTATTTCTGGTGTGTTATCATCCGAGCCATGATCCCATGCTATTATGTCATGATGGTTAGTTAACATGTGATCAATAACATCTCCAAGAATATCATCAGCGTTATAGCAAAGCAAAACACATAAACACTTTGGCCTTTTCAATTTATCTGTGTTAAATCGTTTGAATAATGTTTTAGTAAGGGTAATTATTTTTTCATTATTCTCTTTAGTAGGGAAAATATTTCCCAAATTAATATCGCAGTCGTTAATTGCAGAGAATTCAGTATGTTTATGCTCTACATAGTAGCTGTAATCCAGTTGTACAAATTCATCATATATATTATTAAGATTATTAGATAATATCTCTGATTTTGGATCCAGATTAGTTATAATGGCCAGTCCAGATGGTGAGACATCGAGAAGTTTTATATCCAAATCTGGCCGATATTTCTTTAAGCAAGATATTAGTTTCCAGACATCACCAGTCCATACTTGAGTTTTCCTTTCTCGTTCTGAAGTAATTCTATCTACTGGTAGACAATCGTGTAATAACACACATGAGTTCTTACCGCAAAACCGCTCTAAATTCATAAAATCACGCAGGGCAAACTCAAATAAATGCATTCCATCTATAAATGCAAGGTCAATTACTTTATTGTCGATCATTTGTTTAAAATTGTACTTATTGAAGAATTCGTCACTGGTAATATTGAACAGGAACGAGTTTTCATTAATAGGAACTCGTATCTCTAGATTAGGATCTATTCCCACGCATAATGTATCTGGCGATGTGAGCTGAAAGCTTTCACCATTACGGATACCAACCTCAACATATATTTTGGGTTTTAGTATCCTATGTATCTCTTTCAGAATGTAATAATAATCCTTCATCACTTATATAGTGTCTTCATTCTGAAACTGGACGATGAGGAATCCCTTGTTCATATAGCTACCCATGAAGCATGAGTATTTATATATATCTCCAATATTTACGTTTGCTATTATACTGCATTGGACATTGCCTTCACGACTAGACTCTCTAAGGTTTGGACGCCAACACCCGCACCCAGGCAGTCATCACGGCAGTCAGGCGCGGCATCATTTCGCTGAGCTAAAGGGCCAGTTTATACGCTGATCTTTTCAAAGCGCGTCAATTTTGTTATTTTGCTATTGGTTGACGTGTAAACCAAAAATATATTCTTTTAACGAGCTGCCGCCTTTTTGTACCCAAAGGTAAGATTGTGTCGATTAGCTTATGAAAGCGTTTAGCTACTCGCCA
>JBEKCL010000019.1:0-26790 GCA_050014895.1 Dehalococcoidia bacterium | reverse complement strand
TGTGCCATTTCAAATGCGATAGCCTGGCGGGTTGCCGTTACTGCGCTTTCTACTATGTAGGCTACCGGTTTAAAGGAGGCACCAAAAGCCTGCTGGATCATATCGTCGGCCTGGCGCACCATGTCCAAAAAACCATCGGTCATCTGGCTGGGACGGAAAAACCCGACACAAAAATCTACTTCTTTCCATTTAGTTAGCAACTGAATAGCTTTGTGCATGCTTCCCGGATCCTGCATGCTCTGGGAGTAGTCGATCGGGTTTAGCAACATGTTTCCGGCGGCCTGGCTGAAACCGAGGAGCTCTTCCCTGATTTTGTCGGTTACAGCAGGCAGCTTGAAACCTTTCCTTTCAAACTCGTCCGCAAGCATAACGCTGGCGCCCCCGCCGGGACCTACCAGTAACACATTACGGCCCTTAAAATCAGGCATAAATTGCAGTGTGGCCAGCACGTCCACCATCTCCTCCATATTCTTAGGCTTGATAATATTAAGTTGCCTGCAGAGGGTATCCCAAACGGTATTATTGCCGGCCAGGGAGCCGGTGTGAGTAGATGTCGCCCTCGCCCCACCTTCACCGCAGCCTCCTTTCACCAGGACCACCGGTTTTTCACGTGATGCCCGCTCCAACAATTGGCGGAACCTTTTTCCATCACGGACACCTTCCAGATAGAGTGCAATTATCCTGGTTTTGGGGTCTTCGATCAAATACTCGAGGAAATCACTTTCATTGAGGTCGCAGGCGTTGCCGAAGCTGATAACCTTGCTGAATTTTATACCTCTCCAATTAGCTTCCCTCACGGTGTAAATCGAGTTTCCCCCGCTCTGGCTGATGAAACCCACATTGCCGCTATCCCTGGAGAAACCGGTATCGTAAGAGAGCCTGGATTCCGGGCAATAAATTCCCATGCAATTGGGACCTATTATTCTTACTCCCGTCTCGCTGGCCGTAGCGGCCAGCTCTTGCTGCAGTTCCGTCACATCCGCACCCCCGGTTTCAGCGAAACCGGCTGTGCAAAAATGAACTGCCCTTGCCCCTTTGGCGGCACACTCACGCACAATTTTCGGGGCAATCTTTGCCGAGACTGTACAGATAGCATAATCGATGTTTCCAGGTATCTCGTTCACTGAGCGGTATACCTTGTAACCATCCAGCTCCCCGCCGCGAGGGTTGACCGGATACATCGGCCCCTCGAACTGAAACTCGCGGGCAGAATCCCAGAAAGTCCTGGTCCAATGCAGCGGGTTGCTTGTAGTTACGCCCACAAAAGCTATGCTCTTCGGGTGAAAAATGGCATCAAGCAGATCGTACTGTCTTGTCAATAGAAACACTCTCAAGAAATTACACAATGATTAAAACGGGAGAACTCCGGGTAAAAGATCAGGGTGATTATATTAAATTAAGATGGAATTAACAAATGTGCCGGCCGGTCAATGGACATCAGGCTGGCTGATGGATTTTATAGCCTGGGTACGCTGAAGCAGAGGGGGATGCGAATAGTACAGGAATACGTATAAGGGATGTGGGGTCAGGTTGGACAGGTTGTTGGCTGCAAGTTTTTTTAGAGCATCCCCAAGTATGTGAGGTTCAGGTGTGGTTTGTACAGCGAAGCGGTCGGCGTCGGCTTCATTTTTCCGCGAGAGCATATTCAATAAGATTGAGAGTACGAGTTCAATGGGAGTGTAGAGAAGCCCAAAGAAAATCAGGCCTGTATAGATGGAAGGTTGTTCAATATAAAACGCCTGGTAAAGGCCCGGGCTATCGATAAAAATCGATAAAAGGAAGAAAAGCAAGCCGAAATGCAGGATGCTGATCACCAGCCCCTGGACAATGTGCTTTTTCTTATAATGTCCGATCTCGTGTGCAAGCACTGCCACAAGTTCGGGTACAGTGTGCTGAGCTATTAACGTATCGAAAAGAGCTATTCTTTTATTCCTTCCGAAACCGGTGAAGAAAGCATTGGACTTGCTTGAACGCCGCGAGCCATCTATTACGAAGACGTTGTTGATGGGAAAATTTACCGATTTTGCATAGTCGAAGATGGCTGTCCTCAGTTCACCCTCTGCAAGCGGTGTAAATTTATTAAAGAGCGGCATTATCCAGTTAGGGGCAATAAATTCTATGATGAGTAAATAAGCGGTCACTGCTGCCCAGCAGTAAAGCCATGCTAGAGGACCTGTGATTTCAAACATTGCAAGTATGGCGGCCAGCAGCGGCGCCCCCAGCAGAACGGCCAGAAAGAGGCTCTTTAACATATCTGTAATGAAGGTCTCCGGCGTTGTTTTATTAAACCCATAGCGCTGCTCGATAACGAACGTAGCGTATATGCTGAAAGGGAGCATTATAATACCGTAGGCCAAGATCAGGATGCCTGTATACAGCAGCCCGTTTACAATGCCGCCGAAACCCCAACTCCTTACTACAAGGTCAAGCCAATTGAAGCCGTGAGCGAACCAAAATATCAGCAACACGACCATGCCAAAGGTGCTGCCGACGAAGCTGAAATAAGTGCTTTCACGTGTATATTCCTGCGATTTGCAGTACTTATCAAGGGGATAAATATCTTTAAGGGCAGATGGAGGATTGAGCTTCAAGGCTTTTAAATTTAAATTGCTGGATACCAGATCCAATATGAAAGGCAGAAGAATGGCAGCCAGGATAATTACCGTAAAAATATTCATGAGAATAAATTATAAAGAAAAATCCATTTTAGTAAACTTTTTTGTTTTTCGGGCGTTATTAAATATGATCACCATCAATTAGTGAGGAAGTTACTTTCATGAGAAGCCTCTGGATACTATTGGGTTTGGGCCTTGTGATTTCAGTGTTGATTTGCTGCCAGGCTGGCAATGGCGTGCTGCCTGTTGTTAGTTATAGTGATACTGGTAGTGGTAACACATTAAAACTTAACATAACGGGGCCGGTTGATGAATCGGTTGTAAGAAGCAGTCCGGTCACTGTCAGCGGGAATACTGAACCGGGCGTGGATATGATGATAAATGGGCTTTCCATCGCGATAGAAGATGGGCACTTCAGCGTGATGGTTGAGTTGGAGCCCGGCCCGAACATAATCGATATCTCGGTCAAGGATACTTCGGGAAAGCAGGCGTCTAAATATCTTACTATAGTATACGTTCCATAGCATTTTATATAAATTTTGACACGGTCTTACCGTATACCTTAAATTGACATCATGACAAAACCTGTTGTCCTTGCCTCCTCTTCACCACGCCGCAGGGAATTACTGGAAAAAACCGGCCTTCAGTTTACCGTTGACTCTTCAGAGACTGATGAAAGGCTGGACAGTACCAGTGGTCCGGTTGAACTGGCCAGGTCGATCTCATCGATGAAGGCATCCTCTGTTGTACCCAAGCATCCGGATTCCATCATCATTGCTGCGGATACCTTGGGTGTACTTGATGGAAGGTTGCTGGGAAAACCTGATGATGCGGCCCATGCGCGTGAGATGCTGACACTCATGAGCGGCAAATGTCACGAGGTCATTACCGGCTTCACTATCATTGATGCTGAATCGGGCAAGACCGTTTCACATGTGGTCAAGACCAGGGTCTATTTTAAAGCGCTGAGCAAAGCTCAAATCGAGAAATACGTGGCGACAGGGGAACCCCTGGGCAAGGCGGGTGCCTACGCCATCCAGGGGAAGGGTGCAGACCTGGTGGAAAAAATTGAAGGCGATTATTACAATGTGATCGGGCTGCCGGTCCATGCCTTAGCAAAGGAGCTTAAAAAATTCGGGATTGATCTACCAAATGCCTCTCATTTTGATCGTGCCGCAGATTCGCCTGCCAGGTAACCGGTTGAGAAAGCAGCCTGCAGGTTGAATCCGCCGGTATCAGCATCTATGTCCAGAAGCTCGCCGCATAAATAAAGGCCCTTGACCAGCTTAGATTCCATCGTCCTCGGATTCACCTCCTCAACGCGTACACCGCCGGCTGTCACCATAGCCTCTGCAAGAGGACGAGTGCGGCTGACATTGAATCTCAGGTCTTTCAGGCGGCTTACGATGTTTTCGCGTTCCACTGCGGTAACCTGGTTGGCTGTTTTGTCCGATGCAACCCCTGCCGCTTTCAGCAGTGAATCGGCAACTCGTGAAGGTACCAGGTTTTCCAGGCTAGTGTGAACGTACCTGGATCCGTATTGGCTAAACTCATCCCGCAATTCCTCTTTCAGTTGCTTGTGGTCTTTGCCGGGTATCAGGTCGATGGTCAGGCTTACAGGGCCCTGGTCCAGAGTGTCAGCGACCGCCAGGCTCATTAGCAATATAGCTGGTCCGCTGATCCCATAGTGTGTAAACACGAGAGCGCCAGTGCGGCTTTCAATTAGCGGTATTCTTGCTCTCTTCCCCTGTATGCCCCTGCCGGTATCTGCCAGGGGAATGAGCTGTGGACTTATACCGTCTGCGCTGCAAGCAAACGAGGTAATTCTGACATCTTTAAGGCTGATTCCCTGAAGATTCTTCACCTGGTCTTTTTCCCGCACTTCAAGCGGGACAAGTGACGGCCTCAATTTTACGATTGTATGTCCGAGACGCTCAGCCATACGGTATCCCTCGCCGTTTGACCCTGTCTGAGGATAGGAAGCGCCTCCGGTAGCCATGATGACAGCACTAGTACGAAAGGTCCGGTCTTGAGTATATACGGCCATCATCCCCTGTCCGGCGTGCTCAATATTCAGTACAGGAGAGCGAGTTATAGTTGTGACCCCATTTTCTCGCATATAAGAAGTTAACGCATGTATTACATCATCGGACTTACCGGATGCGGGAAAGACGCGTCCATCCGGTTCCGCCGATGTCCGTATGCCGTATTTGCCTAAGAGTTCGATCAGGTCGGCACTGGAAAAATGGCGAAACGCAGTATGCAGGAACCTGCCATTTTTCCCATACATGAGGATGAAATCATCGAGGTTACGTGAATTGGTCAGGTTACAGCGTGTATTGCCGCTGATAAGGACCTTCTTGCCTTCCCGTTCCATTTTTTCGAGCAGAATCACCTCTGCTCCCGTTTCGGCGGCGCGCCCGGCGGCCATCATACCCGCTGCTCCGCTCCCAACTACAATAACCTGTTTTCCACTCATGCGATATAAAATTTCCAGGCGCAGGACCAGTCATTTGGATGAACGTCAGGCGGGCAGGCGATGCAATCGGTCTTGATCCTGCTGTCGATTGCCCTGGCAAAGCTTGAATATTCAACTATACCTGCCGACTTGCAGGGATAATCGTCAAGTCCCTTGCGTTTACGGGCTTCCTGCACCCTGCACTCCACCATCCGGAAAATAAGATAACTATTTTGCCTCTCCGTGGCCTGCACGTTTATACGGGAATAAAGCCTGTAACTGAGAGCAGTCTCCAATGCATCCAGACCGCCCGATTCGGGCAGGTGCAGTAAATCCTTGATTCTTGTTGCCTCTATGGGGGAAAACCTGGACCAACAGGTATCATTGCACCTCTTGGCTGTATACATCTCCTGCCGCTGTTCCACCGCCTGGAACCATAGTCCGTCGCCAGCCAGCCAGTTAACGGAGATAGCATCAATCAAGTTAATGAGTTTTTCTCTCGGCATTCTGGCCAGGACGCCCGGAAGTCCATCCTCTATCTCGAAACCGAGCACACCGGACAGGCGTTTCAACGCAATGGGATAGTACTTTTCGAACACTGTAGCTTCGGTTGCCAGCGCTTCCTCCAGGCCAAGCTGATGTTGCACTTCATTGAACCAGAGGCCGTAGTGAAGGGCGCTGCGCCTGAAAAAATCTATGGCTATCTTCCCCAACTCGGTATTGCTCAGACTGTTTAGCTCCTCTTGTCTGCGCATATTTATTCTCCTTTGATACTCAACAATCAACCTGACTTTAGCAACAATACGTATTATAATAACATCATTGTCCGTCGGAAATAACATCAAATGATAGAAAAACATGGCGTGCTAACGCGTGAAGATATCCTGGAACTGCTGAAAAACAAACCTCCCCTTGTTGACGGGGCTATCAATTTCGCTGACCAATTGCAACCCAGCGGGATAGATTTAACAGTACGTGAGATTAGCAGCTTTTCATCTCGCGGCAACTTGACGGAGACCAATGAGGGAAGGGAGTTGTCCAGGACCACGCCCGTGTTGTTCGAAGAGCATGGCGGAGTCGACCTGACGCCCGGCCCTTATCTCATTACATTCAATGAGATAGTCAGCTTGCCAGTCAATGTCATGGCGCTGGCCAGGCCGCGTTCCAGCCTCAACAGGTGTGGTGTCAGTATCCACAGCGCTGTCTGGGACGCAGGTTATACCGGCAGGTCTCAGTCTATGCTGGTTGTATATAATACGCATGGTTTCAGGTTGCATAAGAATGCAAGGGTCATGCAGCTTGTTTTTCTTTACACAACCCGCAGTGTCGAAAAGGGATACAGCGGTAAGTATCAACTGGAAAATATCTGATCGACCTATAAGGAGAATCAACCGAAAATGAAAATGCCCCTGTTTATTGTCTATATACTGGCAGCAATTTCTGTGCTGTTTGTTCTGACGCCAGGTTGTGCAAATACATCGCCTATCGAACAGGCAGTCATATGCAGCAAAGTTTCCACAACGGGCGAACCTGCAACGGTTTCGAATACTTTCACTCCTGATGTCAGCAATATCTATTGCTCTGTTAAACTCACGTCAACTTCAGCAAAATCCAAGGTCAAAGCGGAATGGTATTTGGTTAACAGCGATAATGCCAGCCTGAACAATAGCCTGATAGGTGAGGGGAGTATAGCGGCGGAGACGCCCTACGTTGTACTGGCATTCACCCGCGCTGATAAGCTTCTGCCCAAAGGGGACTACGAAGTAAAACTCTATTTCGATAACGCATTGGTACAATCAGTGCCCTTTAAAGTGCAGGGCGACGTAACTCCATCAGCCGCAACTTTGAGTGACGCGACTATGTGTACTAGCCTGAATTTATTGACGAACGAACCACTTGATAAAATAGACGTATTTCCCAGTGATATTTCCAAAATCTTCTGCTCGGTTAAGGTCAATAACGGCGATTTCAATACGGTCATCAAGGCGCGCTGGACTTATGTAAGCGGCGAACTGGAGAACATGAAAGGCAAAATTATCTATGAGCCGACTACCAAGGCTGAGGGCAGGGAATATATTAGCTTTTCGATAGGAATGCAGCCCGGCAAGCAACTGCCAAAGGGGCAGTATAACATCACCCTGTTTGTAGAAAGCAAGGAACAGGTGAATGTGCCGTTTACAGTAGTTGATCCGGCGTCTATAAAATGGCCGTATGTTAGTGAAATGTCTACTTTTTCATACACTGATAAGGACCAGAAAACCGCCAATTTGACTGCACAGTTCACACCCGATATGAAACAGGTCAACTTCAGGGCCAGGGCCTACAACGCTCCAACGGATACGGAACTGAATATACAGTGGATACTCGACCGTAGCGCTGACGGCGTCATCCAGAGTCAGATGTTGAAAGAAGATAAGAGTAAAATCGACGGTACTGTGGAGATCAGAGCTTCGCTGATAAGCAAATCCGACCCCCTCACAAAAGGAGATTACCTGATCAAGATGCTGGTAAATGGGCAGGAGATGGCAAGTGTACCTTTCAAAGTCCAGTGATCGAGGCGATATAGGACAATGAGAAGAAGCCGTTTATTTATACTGATATTAATTATATTAACTACTTTGATTGCTGCAGGCTGCAGTCCCGAGATCCGTACCGATAGGGATACCTTATTCCAGACCTCAACTATCAGTGCACTGATGAACGGTGTATATGATGGCAACATGACAGTAGGACAGTTGCGCCCTTACGGTGATTTCGGGCTGGGGACGTTCCAGACGCTGAATGGTGAGATGCTGGAGCTGGATAGTATATTTTACCGGGCGAACCTGGATGGGAGTATCACCATTGTGCCGGATGACACGATCACTCCCTTTGCAGTCGTCACATTTCTTGACAACGACAAGGTTATTTCAGTCAATCAACAAATGGATTTGGACCAGCTTCAGTCGTATATTGACGGCCAGCTGGCAAGCCAGAACCTGTTTTACGCTGTGAAAATTGAAGGCAAATTCAGCTACATGAAGACCCGCAGTATGCCTGAGCAGACCAAACCCTATCCTCCCTTAACGGAAGCCGTGAAACATCAGCAGGTGACCGAGTTCCATGATGTAGAAGGCACAATAGTTGCGTTCAGGTGCCCGCCGTACGTTGATGGAGTGAACGTGCCGGGATACCATTGCCACTTCATCGATAAGGCCAGGAAAATGGGCGGCCATGTCCTTGATCTTCAGACTACAGACGTCAAGATAACAATCGATGACACGGCAAATTTTGTCATGGAGTTACCCGGCACTCAGGGTTTTTACAAGGTCAACCTGGGCACAGGCGCTCCCGCTGGCCTCCAGCAGGTAGAACAGGGGAAATAGTTCAGATCTTAATTTAGCTCCGTTGTAATTCTTTTCCAACGGAGAACGCATTGCCAAGTTTGTCGCCGATATTATAATACGCCATACTTCCAAATGAACCCCACAGCATTGGTCGCACTTTCTCGATGTCTGGAATTTGATTTGGATTTAGAACCTCGCTATCAGCGACCATCCCGACAATTTCTCCAATGAACATTGTATGCAGGCCAAGATCGACCTGCCTGATCAGATTGCATTCAAGGGAATAGGGAAATTCTTTTACGATTGGGGCATTGACCAGTTTGCTCTTTTCCGGAGTGAGGCGGGTCTCCTTGAATTTGTCGCACTCTCTTCCCGACACCATGCCGACAAAGTCGGCCTCCTTGAGATACTTTTCAGAGGGAATATTCACTGTGAATGCCTCGGTCTGTTTGATGTTGTGATAAGTTAGCGTCGCTTCCCTGAGGGACACGCTGATACATGGCGGTTTGCTCGATGCGATTCCTCCCCAGGCGGCATTCATGATATTAGGTTTGCCATCGGGGCCATATGTTCCGATGATGAGCACCGGGGAGGGGAGCAATATCGTTTGTGGCGGAAGTGAGAGTTTCATAATTAATTCCTCGTTAATGTATATTGATTATTTATATTTCGATGAATATCCGGTTGTTCGCTCAACCGCGTGCATCAAGTTTCTTGACTAGATTATTCCACCAGTATTGGGAGGATAATATCCCTCCCGGCTGAACGAATATTATTATCAGTGCCAGCAGGAACATAAAGATGTCTATCCTTAGCGATATGGCCGGAGAAACGACGCCAAATTTCGTCTCCCAAACACCGAAACAGGCGCAGTCCGTAAATTTGTCTATCCCGTGACTGATCATCCATGAGTTCTGGTATATAAAGGCGCTTGAAAGCAGCAGGACAGCGATGGCATCCAGCTTTATCCACAGGCCCACTAGCAGAAGCAAGCCGAGAATCGTTTCCCCAATCGGTAATATGTACGGAATGCCGACGAAAACTATGAACCTTGCCATCTCAGGCGTATAAAGGAAATCTGGGATCAGCTTATCAATATACTCAGTCTGTCCCGGCATCTGACCTATATCTGCCAGTTTGCCTACGCCGGCGTAAAGAAAAAGACAGGCCAGTAAAACAGATGCTATGATAACAATGATATTCCGTACACCGGGTCGCGTTGGCTTCAACTTAGTTTCAATTGATGAATCTGATCCCACGACTTTCTCCTGCTATAGATTTACTATGTATTATGCTGGTTTTATAGCCTGGACCTTAATACTCTTAACCATGTCTGCGTATTTTATGAGTGCTCCTTTATCTAGCCCGGATTCCTTGATGAAGCCCTGCACCTCGGGATGATCGGGAATGAGGTTGGGTAGGGACAATTCCCCGACTATTTTAACATCGCGAAAGCCAGCCTTTTCCATCATACCAAGGTAATCGTTTTTGAGAGATGCCCCCCCTACGCAGAACGAGTAGGCAGCGGCGGACTCCATTAGTTTGTCGGGCAGTTTGCCTAGAAGCACCATGTCAGATACCATCAGGCGCCCGCCGGGCTTTAGCACGCGAAAAGCCTCCTGGAATACCCTCTCTTTATCTGGGGAAAGATTGATCACGCAGTTGGAAATGATTACATCTACCGCTGCATCCGCAACAGGGAGGTTTTCGATCTCACCCAGCCTGAACTCAACATTACTGAACTCGCCCTTGGCGGCATTTTTCCTGGCGCTGTCGAGCATCTCCGGCGTCATATCAACACCAATAACTTTACCGGTTTTCCCCACTCTCTGGGCAGCCAGGAAACAGTCGAAGCCTCCGCCTGAACCGAGGTCCAGTACCGTCTCGCCTTCTTTCAATGAGGCCAGCGCTACGGGATTGCCGCAGCCAAGTCCCAGGTTGGCGCCTTCAGGCACAGATTCCAGGTCTTTTTCAGTATAGCCAGCCGCCTTGCTGAATGACTTGATAAAGGAAGGCACCTTGCTGTTCGAGGTGGGGGCCGGCCCACAACAGGACCTCGCTTCCTTTACCGGTTCGGTAGAGGAATACAAGCTCTTTGCCATTTCAGCATAGTGTTCCCTTACAGTCTCTTTAATATCTTCTTTCTTCATTTAACTGCTCCTTACTTTTTATTTATTTCGCTCAGCAACGGGCCCAGCATACTCTTGACCATATCTGCCATATCATCGGCCTTAAACAGGAACATGCAACAGGCCGATCCCGGCTTCTTCCTGCTTATTATGGCGAGCTTATCTCCTGCCCGGATGCCGACCTTCTCCCGGACTTCTTTTGGCAACACCATCTGTCCACGTTCGTCAACGCTGACTATTGCTTCGACCTGAAAACGATCGACAAGATCGTCTGGCGATGAACAGCAACTATCGTCTTTTTGTTTCTTATTTGCCATATAATATTCTCCTTTAACCAAGTTCTGCAAGAATAATCAGAAAATACTGAATAATCAGAATAATACAACGGTGCTGAAAAGTTGTCAAGTCGTGTTTCCGCCCGGTTTCTTTGTATGCTTAAGGGCGGTCTGCCTAGTGTATTGGTGTAATGGGGGCAGGGTTATATTGAGGTATTGTTAGCGGTCGCAAGCCTGTTTGCCCTGATGGCTTCCGGCTCGAATAATCTTGGTTACTGTTTATTTTCTGGGTTCTTTTAGTGCCTTTTGCTCCAGCTTCTGTGTATATAGCTCCCATTCGGCTTTTTCCCGGCCGGATGCTTTCCAGAGAATGAAAGTGCAAACCTTTGATCCTGACGGGATGGTGCAAGTGAACTTAACCTGCCAGTCCGGGCTGACCCAGCCTTTATCCTGCATGGCGTCCAGCATGCCATGAACCAGGTAGCGCTGGACACGGCAATCGAAGGCTGAGTACTGGTCCTGATGCGGGCACCAAAGGATGTCAAAGCTAATCCTGTCTGCCGCTTCGATGTGCGGGTCTTCCAGTGAGGCATATACAATACGGTTTACGATAGTGGTGAAAAAGCTTACCATCTCCGCTTCGCTTAATCCTTCGGGCTTTGGCAACCCGGCGAAAATCTGCGAGCCTACGTCATACCCAATTTTACGGAGAGAGTTATTGACCACCTGCTGACCCCTGGGGCCGAACTCCTGCTCGCAGTCTTTGAGTATTTGTATAACAGCCATGGCCTGCATAGTTCCCCATTGCCATAGTACAGCGGGATCGAAATCCTTCCCGGCCAACACCTCTTCCCTGAGGCGTTTAACGCCTTTCGCATACGGCTGATTAAAGCGGAATTTGCCCCAATTCTTTTCCTTTCGGTTCTCCCAATGCGCCATGATATACCTCCTCTGGCCCTGAATAGACCTATTTTAACAGCAACCCCATGATTTTGACATGGTTTTTATATGTGGTAAACTCACGTATTATGCCTCAACGTAAGAAGATCGGACCGTCATGGTTTGATAACCTGAAGATTAAAATAAAGCAGGCACTGGGTATGAAGGTTATACTCTGCGATTCCTGCAAATATGATTGGCGCGGCGCTTGCCATCAGCCGGCGCGTCCTAATGCCGTCTGGTGCCCGGACTATTCAAAGCGCGGGACCTGAAAAACCTCTAACCGGCAGGACAGGTGTTCACCTTTATCGGGCCAATGTTCAAGGGTGGGGTATAGTTCCCGCACATCATGATTTTTCCACTGGCGGATCAACCCTGCGCCTGACCCGGTGCCTGCAATACCCTGAGCGGGATCCTTACCATCTCATGCCCTTCCACCACAGCATGAATAGAATAGGCGCCGAATTTGGGAAATTCAATGTTATCATAGCGTAGAGCTATGCGGCCGGTATTTTCGGTGCCTGCCGGAGGCCTGGGAATATTGATCTTGCCTATTAACGCAGGAACAATCTCGTGGCCGTCTTCATCAATCAGGTGGACTTCAAAATTCTTTTCACCCGCTTCAACGACCGTGGCCCTCATTTGGATGACCAGGAAAAAACTGGGGTGTTTAGCAGGCACTTTCTGCGCAACTATTGTATCGAATCCTATACCGAGTGCGTTGATCTTGTTGGTCGCTTCGGCGTAATCACAGATAAAGGCGAAATCTACTTGCATCGTGACCTTATTTTATCATGTTCGGCCTCCCCGGTTTTCCCCATTAGGTGTCCGCAGGATGTCTTTTCTTTGACTGTGTACGTAGCTGATGGTATGATAAACGTACTCGGGGACGCAATCCGGGTTGTATATGGATAGTTCGCATACTTTTTATTTCATAATAATCTTTATCTGTCTCATCCTGTCTGCTTTCTTCTCAAGCGCCGAAGTGGCCATTATCTCCATGAGCAGGATACGCGTTAAGCACTTGCTCAGTAATGATGTCAAATTTGCCGATCTGCTGAACAGCCTGAAGGAAAAACCCGGGATGTTCCTGTCGGCAATCCTGCTTGGCAATACACTGGTGGTCATTTTAGCGACCTCTTTAGCTACTATTATTGCCGTGAAACTATGGGGTGAGAGCCTCGGGGCTTTATTGGCCACGATCATTCTTACCGTCGTGATCCTGATAGTCTGTGAAGTGATTCCCAAGACCGTTGCAGCTAATAATGCTGAGAAACTGGCCCTGGGTTATACAATTCCTGTCCAACTGTTGATCTGGGTACTTTATCCATTTGTCTGGGTGCTGAATAAAATAGGCGCGGGTTTTACGCGCATGGTTACTGATAATGCGGAGATTAAACCTACCGTGGATGAGGCCGAAATACGCACTGCCATTGACGTCGGCGAGGCGGAAGGCATATGGAAAGATACGGAAGCGGACATGATACACAAGGCTTTTGAGTTCCCCGACCGCCCTGTAAGTGATGTTATGTGGCCTCGTACGGAAGTAAGATTTATTGAGGAAGGTACAATCCTGGATGAGTTTCTCAAGATATACACCGATCATCCACATTCCAGGTTCCCCGTTTACAAGGAGACACTGGACAATGTCACCGGCATGCTGACGATCAAAGACGTGTTGATGGCCATGGCCAAAAACGAAATCCAACTTGCGGATCCTATCGATAGCCTGGTCAGGCAGGCATACTTCGTGCCGGAGACCAAGCGTCTGGGCGAATTGCTGGCGGAAATGAGGGACCACAATTTCCATATGGCTGTAGTTATTGATGAGTTTGGAGGCGTGGCTGGTGTAGCCAATCTGGAGCACCTGGCGGCGGAGATCATGGGTAGTATAGGTGATGAGATGACCGTCAGAGAGAAAGAGATCACACCAATTGATGCCAATACCTTTGAAGTGGACGGCGGCCTGAGAGTGGAAGAAGCCAATGACGAACTGGATCTCGACCTGCCTGCGGGGGAGTATGATACGGTAGCAGGATTCATCCTGAGCCACCTGGGCCGTATACCCAGGCAGGGGGAGCACTTCAAGTACCGCAACCTCAAAATAGCCATAACTGAAATCGCAAACCGGAAAATTGAGCGTATCACTATAACCAGGGAAAAGAATGCACCGCCTGCGCCTTAAGTTCGGCCGTGGCGATAAGCTTAAGTTTCTCTCACACCTTGATTTAATGAGACTCTGGGAACGCGCATTGCGACGCGCCGGCATGCCTCCCTCATATTCTGAAGGTTTCAGTCCGCATCCTAAAATTTCGCTTGCAGCTCCGCTGCCGGTAGGTGTAACCAGCCAGGCGGAGATCATGGATGTTTTCCTGGGGCGCCGCATTACACCGGGTTTGTTTGTTCAGCGGGTGGTGCCCCAATTGCCCGATGGCATTGCCATCATCGACATAATGGCCGTTAACCTGCAGGCGCCTTCTTTGCAGTCGCGTTTGCGCTTGGCGGAGTACATCGTTGAGATCAATACTCACGGAGATGGCCGCCAGATGGAAGAGGCAATAGCGTCATTGCTGGCAAAAGATCAACTGGCCTGGCACCATGCACGCGACACGGGAGAACGGCACTATGACCTGCGCAAATTGATCGACGATATCTGGCTCGATGCCAGGACCGATACCGGCTACCGTATCGGCATGAGATTGCGTTGCGACTCCTCCGGTTCCGGCAGGCCCGAGCAGGTAATCAAGGCGCTGGGTTTCGACGAAACTCCCGTCACCATTGAGCGGATTAAGCTGATCTTCGATTGAGCAACGCCGCCCTGTTTCAAATTTACCTCGTTTAGCAATATAATAAGCCGTTATAATTTGTAGCTCCGGGGAGGTCTATCATTAAACTGTATCTCATACGGCATGGCGAGACTGCCTGGAATCAGCAACGCATCATACAGGGAAGCGGAAGTGATACTGAACTGAGTGAGACGGGAAAGGCGCAGGCTGAGAAGCTGGGTCTAAAGCTTAAGGACGTGCCGTTGACCGCAATTTACTCAAGCCCGTTAAAGCGTGCCATGGATACAGCCAGCACCATCGCCCACTATCACAACCTGGAAATCACACCTGATCCCGGCCTTATGGAAGTCCATGTCGGCGAGTTTGAAGGCATGACGCTCGATAAATTTGCTTCCGGATTCAGCCAGTTCATGGTGGACTGGCAATCTAAAGGTGAGGCAGTCAGTTTTAATGGTGGCGAAAACCTGGGCAAGTTCAAGGACCGGGTATGGGCATCGGTCCAGAAAATAGTCCAGGCCAACAGGCAAGGAACCGTAGCAGTGGTGTCGCATTTCTTTGTTACCGCTACCATTGTCTGCACTGCGCTCGGCCTGCCCATGACCCACCTGGTCAGGATCCGCATCCAACCCAGCAGCCAGACGGTGCTTGAATTCGACGGAGGCTGCGAGCCGCGCCTGTTGCTTCTAAGCGATATTTGTCATCTGAAGGAGAATTAAGTTGCCGGCCAGCGCCAGTGCCCTTGAGAAACGATTACTCAGCTTCATAAGGGAATACGGCCTGGTGTCCGGGAACGAAAAGGTGCTGGTAGCAGTGTCCGGCGGTCCGGATTCCGTTTGCCTGGTCCATCTATTGAATAGCATTAAAGATGAGTTGAATATACAGCTACATATCGCCCATCTTGATCATGGCCTGCGGGGAGAAGAATCGGAAGCTGAAGCGCACTACGTATCAGAGCTTGCCGAGAAATTGGCCATACCGATCACAGTGGAAAAGCGTGATGCAGGAGAATGGAGCAAGGCAAACAAGATTTCACTGGAAGAAGCTGCACGTGAAGTAAGATACAAGTTCCTGGATGAAGTTGCCAGAGAAGTAGGTGCGAGTAGGGTGGCGGTGGGTCACACACGTGACGACCAGGTCGAAACTACGCTGATGCACTATCTGCGCGGGGCCGGAATTCAAGGCTTGCGCGGACTGCGGCCCGCGGCGCCCCTGCCCTATTTCAGCAAAGAAGATGGCATCTGGGTAATACGCCCTTTACTGGCACTTAACCGGCAGGAAACGGTCTCGTGCTGCCATGACTATGGGCTGCAGCCGTGTGTGGACTCATCTAATAGGGATACGAGGTTCCTGCGTAACCGCATCCGCCTGGAGCTTATACCCCTGCTGCGCCAATATAACCCTGAGGTAGATAATGCGTTGGTGAGACTGGCGGACCTGGCCGGGGAAGATGCTGATTTTATCGATGAGCAGGCTTCGGCTGTTTGCAGCCAGGTGACGACGAGAGAAGAGGGCATAACCTGTCTTGATTCAGGCAAAGTACGCGGGTTGCCCCTGGCGCTGCAGCGTCGCATCTTCCGTATTGTGCTGGGGCAGTCGTATGGGAGCCTGAAGGACGTAGAGGCCGCTCATGTAGACTCTTTAGTCAGGCTACTTTTTGGAAATACGGGTAAGTGCATTCACCTGCCGGATGGCGTGCTGGCAACAAATGAACGCAACCGCATGGTCATTTCTGATCCGGGTGCTTCCGTTTGCCCATGGCCCCTTTTGGATACAAGCTATAGTTTGAAGGTACCCGGTGAGACCAGGGTCCCGTGTTGGAGAGTCACAGCCGATATAATCAATGAGAATTTTTACCGCGAAGATGATATCTTCAGCGCCAGTTTTGATCTTGCCAAGACTGGCAGGACGCTGTTCGTCAGGGGCCGCAAGCCCGGCGACCGCTTTCATCCGCTTGGTATGGCGCATAGCCGGAAACTGCAGGACTTCATGGTCGATTCATCCATACCGCGCACCTGGAGAGATACTGTACCCATCGTGTGTTCACCCTCTCAGATCATCTGGGTGGTAGGCTGGCGCATGGACGACCGCGTCAAAGTCACAACGAGCACCGAAAGTGTTCTGCGCCTGGAGTTTCACAAGGTAAAATAAAGATGGGTAAAGACCGTAAGCATATAGAAAAGGGCGCTGCCGGGAGAATGAGGAAGCATGAAATTAACCCGGAGCTTGATCTACATGCGATGACGGTGGATGAGGCCATCCCCCTGGTGCAGGGTTACGTGGACGAAGCTTACCGGGCGGGACTGAAAGAAGTAAGGATTGTACATGGAAAAGGTACAGGCATCTTACGCCAGGCAGTCATGCGGGAATTGGGAAAGCATCCCCTGGTAAAGTCATTCCGCATGGGAGACCGTTTCGAAGGAAGCACCGGGGCAACCGTAGTCACCCTGTAAATAGCCAGAAGTCCTCGTAATAAAAGCCAACTCCTCTCCTACAGAAGACGGGTTGTAACAAGAATACCCGGGTTTAATTTGTGTTCGCTACTGCGCTTTGTTTGATGTAGTTGGCCGTGATGTGACCGGGGCTTTTATATTGATTTTGACGAAATCCGGGAGCTAACCTTCATCCTCGAGGTTCTCCTCATCTAAACCTTATGCTTATAAAATCCGTTTTATGAGTAGCAATTTATCAAGAGAGACGTTTTACAGATTAGATATGTATATAGAATGGGCGTCTCTATTTGAAAAGGAGGAATAAATGTACAAAAAACTATTGTTTGTTCTATTATGTTTAGTTATCACATCAATGCTTATCACTGGGAGTGTGCTGCCGGTTTATGCAGATGGTGGGGAGAATCATGGAAATCACGGTGATCAGGGCGGTGGGCCCGGAGGAAATGGACAAGGTAATAATCCACACAGTGACAATCGCTCGGGCGGGAACCATTGGCAAGAAGGCTCTAATAACCCAATGTTCCGTTCAGATAACATGACTCCACCGTGGGGCGGCCCGCCGCATTCAGATAACATGACCGGACCATGGCCACGACGGGATGGTCAGCCGCCTTCAGATAACTGGACGGAACCAAGGCCGCGACGGGATGGTTCCCATCCTTCAGATAACATGACACCGCCGTCAGACAATATAACCAGACACGAGCCACCATGGGATGACAAACGGTTTTCTGACAATGTTACCGATAATGATACGGACCATCGGCCTCCTCACTGGAGGGGCAGCGATAACACGAGCAGCCCATTGTCGAAACTGGCTCAAATCCTTAATATTGATGAGTCAACTTTAATCAATGCATTGAAGCAGGTTTTTGGTGACTTCATAAAGTAAGACACGGTTTCAGGATTATTGCACAGGCGTAGACTGAGAATGCCCTTCTAACGCCAGACTATGCGCAGATATCAGGGTTAGCTACGCCTGTGCAACCTGTAAATAGGCTTTTAAACCCTGGAATTTATAGCTAGTGGGTTATTTCCTGGTGAGGAAGTGACTCACGGAGTGTCATTTCAAGCTCTTCCAGTTGATATGGCTTGGCCAGGACACCACTTATGCCATAGCGGCGGAAATCAGTCAGGATCGGATCATTGAAATAGCCGCTGGAAACAAGGATATTTGCCTTCGGGTCCAATTTATGCAGCGCTTTTACGACTTCTTTGCCTCCCATCTCACCTGGCAGGGTCAGGTCGATGATAACACTGTCGTACGGTCTCCCGGATTCCATCGCCTCCTGGTACTTTTTCAACGCTTCCAGACCCTCGGAGGCGAATTCGATCCGGTCGTAACCGAGCTTGCTGAGGATGCGGCTGCCCACGTTTCTGATAACAGTCTCGTCATCAACCAGAAGGATTCTAACGCCGGCATGCCGCTGTTTTGCCGGAGTGGCATCGCGGGCAATTTTCTCGGTGGAAGCGGGAAGAAAAATATTGAAGGTGCTGCCCTTACCATGTTCAGATTCGACTGTGATAACGCCGCCGTGACTCCTGACAATAGAATAGGCGATGCTCAATCCCAAACCTACCTTACCTTGCCTGGTGGTGAAATAAGGGTCAAATATATGCTGCATGTCATCGGGGCTAATGCCATGCCCTTTATCTGCGACTGATATTTTTACGTAATTGCCGTCAGGCAAATTGGCGATTTCGTTTTCTTCCAGATATATATTGCGGGCGGTCACATTAATGACGCCTCCTTTAGGAATGGCCTGGCTGGCATTCAGGATAATGTTGCTGAATGCCTGGATAAATTGGGCCTGGTCCAATTCGACCGGGTATAGGTTGTCGGCAATAACAAAATTGGACCAGGTATTTAACCCTGTGAGCATATACTCGGTAGTGTCCTTTAAAAGTGGTCCTACCATGCTTGTCTTTTTTAGGGGCGCTCCACTTGTGGAAAAGCTCGAGAGATGTCTCACCAGTTCACGCGCCTTGTCCACGATTTTATCCGTTTCTTCCAGCAGCCGGGATTGCTGCGTATGCGGATCCGTCTCTGATATAAGTATATTCAGATTGCCCACAATATGGGTAAGAAGGGTATTGAACTGGCTGGCAATACCTCTGGAAAGCAAGGCAACCGACTCCATCTTCAACGCGCGCATCAGTTCTTCTTCAATCTTCTTGCGCTGAGAGGAATTGTGGACAATGCTGAGCATGAGCTTCTTGCCGCCGTGTTCGACCAGGCTCAGGTGTATTTCAACAGGGAATTTACTGCCGTCTTTCCTGATGTGGACGGAATTATAAAAAGCATTGCCTTTGGTAAATGCAATTCTAATCTTGTCCTGGGCCTCAGCCTGAGCTTCCGGTGCAACTATCTGGAAGAGGCTTAATTTGAGCATTTCTTCGCGAGTATAGCCCCGTTCTTTGCTGGCAGTTTCGTTGGCGTACAAATAAGTACCGTCAGGGTCCCGCAGGAAAATGGAATCGGGGGCGGCATCCAGGACGTCAGTGCATAGTGACAGGTCTTCTACAATACGTTTGTGGTCAGTAATATCAGTTATACTGGCCAGGAAACCAGTATTCTTGATTTTTTCATTAGTGAAGGGTGTTACATTAAAGGTGACCCATATCCTGCCGCCCTCTTTGTTCTTCAATTCCGCGTCAAACGGGCCGGCTGTTTCCTGTCCACTCTTGCGGAGGTGGTCCATGAACTCCTTTGCAACAGGCTGACTAACGAAATCCGTTATGCGTTTGCCGCACACATCAGCCCTGCTAAAACCAAGCAGTTGCCCCAAATAAGGATTTATGCTGATAATCTTGCCGTCGTGGTCAATCAAGCAAATGGAGTGTAGAATTTCGTGGCCGACCGGGCAATTCAACTTGAAAAAATCCCTCATTGAGTCAGCGGCTGGAGTTGTGGTATTGGGCGTGGAAGAGTCAGGATCGCGGTTATCCTTCTGCCTGGCGGGCTCTTTAGAAGATTGTTTCTTAGTTTTTGCCTCTTCTTCCATGTCCCTTAACTCCGGATGACCAAAAGTTGTCTTACAATAACTATAATACTACTAATGTACGATTAATAGAAACAGCTTTAACTGATGGCGCAGCTTGACACATGGACTGCCACCTGCAATAGTATAAAGACATAAATTTTGCTGGGGAAATGTTAATCCCGCCGGGCTGAGGCAGCTTAGAAATGGACGTTGATTTAGGCGGTTCTGAACTAAATAAACAATATGAAATACTGGTTTGCGCCGGCGAAATCATTCTTACCGGCTTTTTCAAATGCAATATTTCCCAACGGCTTATCGACGCGCTAAATGAAGGCGTGAGCGAGAGCCCTTTATCCAAGGTTGTAGATTTCCTGCCGATGCAGGATGTGACAATGACGGATATCAGTGGTCACAAGAAAAAATTCAACCAGATATATGTGGCTAAAAACAATATAATTTTCATTGCGCAGATGTCCACGGAGGTCAAAGGTAAAAAGCTCAGTGCCTATCCATACAGGAGTAAGCAGCCGGTGGGCGTCACAATTTACACTGCCCAGATCTACCCGGCGCAAGTGAACGCGTCTCCCTACGTTTTAAAAGGGCAAATTTACGTGGAGACATGGGGACAGATTGCAGACACGATTGAAAGCAAGGATCGGTTTATACCACTGACCAGCGTGGAAGTTGATCCCTCCCTGCCCGGAGGCGGCAGACAATTTGATTTCGTAGCCATTAACAAGAAACGTATGATCAGTATCTGTGAAGGTGTGAAATAGGCCCGAAAGGTAAATCGGCTTTACAATAGCGGTATACGCTTTGGCTGAAGATGAACTGCAACTAAGGAAACTGCTCAAAGACCTGTTCAGGAACCAGTTGTTTGCATCACTGGCTACACAGCAACTGACCAGGCCTTACAGTAATCTCATCGCATTTGCGGCCACGCAGGACCTTAAGGACATATTGTTTATCACCCGGCGGCAGACGCATAAATACGCCAATTTATTATCGAACAACAGCGTCTCGGTGCTTGTAGATAACCGCAGTAACAACGATGCCGATTTCCGCAATGCTATTGCGGTTACCGGCGTAGGAACAGCGGAGGAAATAAAGGACAGCAAGAGGGAAAACCTGCTCCATCTCTACCTGGCAAAGCACCACAGCCTCGAGAAATTCGCCCACTCTCCGGAATCAGCCCTTTTCAGGATCAAAGTAAAAAAATACATTATCGTGCGCAATTTCCAGGAAGTAATGGAACTGAAGGTGGAGGGATAGCGTTATGTATCATCCTTTGATCTCAATACCCAAAGGAAAGAAACTGCCCACATTTCTGGTTCTCCTGGTCGCGACCATAGGGCTTTCTGTGATGTTCCGGTTTATCGGTCCGTTTTCTCCAAACATCGTGGATTTTGAACTTGCAGGGAGCGTTGCCAATGCATCCGGAATCATCAATCAGTGGAGCGCACTGGCCAGAATACAGGCTGGCTTCAACCTGGGTATTGATTACCTTTATATGCCGGTTTATTCAACAACTATTGCGCTGGCCTGTATATGGGGAGCCATGGTGCTGAAGTCAAGGGTGTGGAGGGGTGTAGGGATCATGCTGGCGTGGGGACTCTGGCTGGCGGCTATATTCGATGCAATCGAGAATTATGCGTTGCTGACCATGCTTTACGGCAATGTTGCGGACCCATATCCCTTGATGGCGCGTTTATGCGCCACCTTTAAATTCAGCCTGATCCTGCTGGGGTTGGCTTTCTCTGCCGTAGCGGCAATAATTCGCATTGCGCTATTGCTCAAGACTGCCCGAAAAGCCAGCTAACTTAATAAAATCCGGGAGGATACCATTGTCAATCCTGACAGATAAATTTGCTCCTTTATTTCGATCACGCTCCGTGGCGCTGGTTGGCGCTTCCAACGACCGGGGCAAATGGGGTTTCATTGTGCTCAGACACTTGATTGAAGGCGGTTTCAAGGGGCAGATTTACCCGATAAATCCCGTTGAAGATGAGATACTGTGCTTAAAGGTATACAGGAACATCGCTGAAATACCGGAGACACCGGACCTGGCGGTTATCATTGTTCCTCCGCCGGCCGTGCTGTATGTTGTTGAAGGATGTGTAGCCAAGGGTATAAAAGCAGGGGTGATTATAACTGCAGGTTTTGCCGAGCTTGGCGAGGAAGGCGCCCTGTTACAGACTGCGATAACTGAGGCTGCCGCCAGGGGAGGCATGGCCATCGTAGGCCCGAACTGTAATGGCATAATGAGCCCGTGGAATAAGCAATATGTCCAATTCCCGACATTCCTGGTGCCGCCCGGTAATGTGGCCATTGTCGCCCAGAGCGGCAATGTAATGGACTCCCTTGCCAGGCAGGTAATGATGCATGGCCAGGGATGCAGCGTATGTATTGCCAGCGGCAATCAGGCTGTGCTGCGATGTGAGGACTACCTGGAATACCTGGGTGATGAATCGCACACCAAAGTTATCATGTGTTATATCGAGGGATTTAAAGACGGGCGCCGCTTCTTAAAGATTGCATCAGAGGTTAGTAAAAAGAAGCCGATTATCATGGTCAAAGCCGGCAAGACGCAGGCCGGGGCAAAGGCCGCAGCTTCGCATACGGCCGCTATCTCAGGTTCCGATAATATTTTTAATGCCGTATGCAAACAGGCCGGGGTGATAAGGGCCGGGAGCCTCGATGAGATGCTGAACATCGGCCTTGCCTTACTGCGGCAGCCGTTACCGAAAGGTCGCGGTATCGGCATTGTGACGGCGGGTGGAGGCTGGGGAGTGATGGGCGCCGACGCCTGCTCTGAGCGGGGATTTAATGTAGTGGCGCTGCCGGAAACGACGATCAGGGAGCTGGATAAGCTGCTGCCGGCCTGGTGGAACAGGGGTAACCCGGTGGACCTGGTAGCGGGCTCCACCCCCGACAACATCTTCAAAGCTATCGAAATAGTTATGCAATATCCCGAGGTAGACTCCATGTTGTTTCTGAGCATGATGCCTGCGCTTCGTATCAGGGGCTTCGATCTGCCTACGGATGAATCAGAGAGAGCGAAATACGGCGATGTGCTGGAGCGGGCCGTGGTCGGGGCCATGGATGAATTAAATAAACTTGCAGATAAATATAATAAGCCCCTGGTAGTAGCTACCGAGCATATATGGGCTACGAATATAGAGGAGGCCCGCATCCCGTATATGCTGGGTCAACAAAACGCTGTCTGCTACCATATGCCGCACGAAGCTGCGGACGTGCTGCGAGCCCTGGTTGGCTACAGTGAATATTTAAAGCGCGTACGATCATAAATAGTAATTTCTGCCAATTTTCAAGAAATTGTGGCCCCAAGTCTCTTATTAGTGAGCCAACAGGCCGCAGACACCGCTTTATTACTGATCTAAAATAGGCACAGCAGTTAAGAATTGGCTATGTTATATAGAGGCAGCAGTTCGGCTTTAGAACTCTTTGAATTGGACGCCACTTACCGGGCCCTTTTTGAAAATAACGGCATGGCAATGGCGGTCGTGGATGAGACCATGACTATTGCGCTTGTAAATCGCGCATTCGAGGAACTATCGGGTTATTCAAAGAGCCAGCTAGAAAATGAGATGAAGTGGATGCAGCTTGTTTATGAAGACGACCGTGCAGATATGAGCGGGCACCATATAATGTGCGCCTGGATGCCGGTTTCAAGTAACAGGCACTGCATGTTTCGAATAGCCAGAAAAGACGGGCAAATCAGAGATTTATATTTGAGCATGACTAATATTCCAGGTACCAGGAAAGGCATTTTTTCAATGGCTGACATCATGGAGGCCATGTCCTCACCCTGTCAGCAGCAGCTGGCCCTTTCAATCTGACCATAATCCTCTTTTGGGCTCACGGTCTGTATTCATTGTTTCTTTGTTTTTGCAATAGCCAGCATATTTATTCTTGCTAATAATAATTTGCTTGACACTAAATATTTATGTTATCCTTACAATATGACGATAAAAAATGCTCATCTAGAAACTGGGGACAGAAGAATGACTGAAAAAGATGAAGTGGTCGACCGCATTTTGCAGGGTGTTTCTGATATATTCCGCGCGGTGCTGCCGCTGGCGCACAAGGAATTGCTGGAAATGGACCTGACTGCGCCGCAGCTAAAAGTAGTCTTGCTGCTGTATCTCTACGGCTCCAATCGTATGAGCGAACTGGCGGGGTCGCTTGGCGTCACCCTTGCGACGGCCACAGGAATAATGGACCGTCTGGTAGATAGGGGGCTTGTATTAAGGGGAAACTTGAAAGATGACCGCAGGGTAGTCATGTGCCGCCTTTCTGACCAGGGCATGGAGATGACTGACAATTTATGGAAGACCTCGCGTGAAAAGGCCAGGCAATTGTTGTCAGGGATGGCGCTTTCACGTTTGAAGATGATCGATGAGGCGCTGGGTGACATGATTGCAGCGGGTGCAGATGAAACGAAGGCTGCCATTAAATGAGGAGCGCGAATAATATGGAATCAACGGTACCGTGTATTAGATTGGGTAATGATTCGCGGTATGGGCCTGCAGGGAACATAAATATAGAAGTACGAAAATGAGTCCTCGCAAGAGGAAAGGAAATTAAAAATGAGTGTATTAGTGACCGGTGCAACAGGGCACATAGGTAATGTGCTCGTGCGCCAACTAGTGAAAAACGGTGAAAAAGTTAAAGCATTGCTACTGCCTTCCGAAGACGATCTGCCCCTGCGCGGGCTCGATGTTGAGATTGTCCGGGGAGATGTGTGCCATCTAGATTCCATGGTGCAGTCTTTTAGGGGAGTCGATACTGTATATCACCTGGCCGGCATAATATCCATCTCCTCCGGCCATGACGAGATATTGCACAGGGTCAATGTACAGGGTACACAGAATGTGATCAAGGCCTGTGAGCTAAATAACGTTAACCGGCTGGTGTATACAAGTTCTATTCATGCCCTCAACGAGCCGCCTCACGGGACCGTGATTGACGAGAGCTGTCCTCCCGACCCCAATCACGTTCTGGGTGAATATGCCAAGTGCAAAGCGCAAGCAACGCTGGAGGTAAAAGAGGCAGTGCACCATGGGCTGGATGCAGTAATCGTGTGTCCTACGGGTGTCATCGGTCCCTATGACTTCCGTATTTCGGAGATGGGGCAGCTCATCCTGGATTTCACGCGAAAAAGGCTGAAAGCGTACCTGGACGGTGCGTATGATTTTGCTGATGTACGGGACGTGGCGCGCGGCATGCAATTGGCCGGTAAGAAAGGCCGCAGGGGTGAGACCTACATACTTTCCGGTGAGCAGGTCTCTGTAAAGGACTTGATGAGGATGTTACAGGACGTCACAGGAATTAAAGCTCCGTCGTATAAAGTGCCTTCATGGCTGGCCCGTACGGCAGGCGTGGTGGCCCCTCTTTATTACCGCCTGATCAAGAGCAAGCCACTATTTACCACCTACTCGATAGACGTGCTTGCCAGTAACTCGCTGGTGACATCACAGAAGGCGCGTATAGAACTTGGCTATCGTAGCCGCCCTGCCAGCGAATCGATCGCTGATGCGGTGCACTGGTTTGTCAGTAACCTCATGATGCAGCTTGCGCCGGGGCATGTTTAATTTATAGACGAATACCAGATGCTCCACACTATGGCGAGCTAATATCAAGCAATAAGATTGGAATGTATCTGAGTAAGTCCCCATAGCGTATCTTGACGGCTGGTGCTTGTTACTTTTTACCGCCTTAACATTCGATTGATAAAACGGTGATAGAATGTTAAAGTTCAATAGTAAAATTTCTATATCCAACCTATTAACAGGGTGGTATTAATGAGGGAGAGTTATTAATGCAGATCGTAACCGATAGCGGAACGGACCTGTGCCTGCCCGCTGAAGAAGTGGCGAAACTGAATATCCATGTCCTGCCTCTGGTTGTAACGTTGGAGGGCAAGTCCTACCGCGAAGGCGTGGATATGAACGCCGAGGATTTCTATAAGCTGCTCGCCGGGACGACGAGTTTCCCTACCACATCTACGCCGTCCCCCGGGGATTTTGCTACGACTTATAGACGTCTGGCAGCTACGGACCCTGAAATTTTATCGATTCACATGAGCTCGGGATTGAGCGGTACTTTCAATTCGGCCAGGGTGGCAGCCGAATCGATCCCCGAGGCTAAGGTTACCGTTATTGATACAAAAACACTGTCTGCCGCGGCCGGATGGCAGGTGGCTGCTGCTGCCAGGGCAATGAAGGCAGGGTGGAAAAAAGAGCAAATCTTGCCTTTGATAGAGCGTATCAGCGCAGCCAGCAACAGCATGTTCACGTTGAATGACCTGAAATATTTAATCCATGGCGGACGCATCGGCCATATGAAAGGGTTGATAGCGTCATTGCTGAATATAAGGCCGATAATCGGGGTGGAGAAAGTTAAAGGAACTTATGTGCAAATGGGACAGACGAGGACTTTCAAGCGGGCAGTCGAAGGGCTTGTTGATCTGATAGCACGCAAGAACGCTCCCGGAAGCGCCTTACGGGCACAGGTGCTCCATGCATTGAACCCGGAAGGGGCGGGCATGTTGCGCGAGCTATTAGATAAACGGTTCGCCTGTAACTGGCTCCCAACTTCACATTTGTCGCTGGTATTGGGCGCTCACACCGGCACCAGTATGGTGGGAGTCGCTTATGCGCCGGCAACGGCATTTGCCGACATGCCTTGAAGCGGGCGCTATTACCGTAGAATTACATATCTTTGGTACCCTCATGCTACTAACCGTAGCATGAGGGCTATATAAATAAGGCCAAATCCGGCAACATACTTTACGTCCCTATTAAG
>JBEKCL010000018.1:0-27853 GCA_050014895.1 Dehalococcoidia bacterium | reverse complement strand
AGCAGGCCCCAAGGGTTGGGCTGTTCGCCCATTAAAGCGGCACGCGAGCTGGGTTCAGACCGTCGTGAGACAGGTCGGTCTCTATCCGTTGTGGGCGCTAGAGATTTGAGAGGAGCTCTCCCTAGTACGAGAGGATTGGGAGGGACGGACCTATGGTGTGTCAGTTGTCGCGCCAGCGGCAATGCTGGGTAGCCATGTCCGGATGAGATAAACGCTGAAAGCATCTAAGTGTGAAGCCCACCTCAAGATGAGATCTCTCATCCTTCCTTCGGGAAGGGGTAAGACCGCAAGTAGACTACTTGCTTGATAGGCAGCATGTGTAAGCACAGTAATGTGTTGAGCTGAGCTGTACTAATGGTCGAGGTCTTTGACCTACACCAGTATGAGCACAAAACTAAATTTATCTTTCACTAATCGTATCGCGGGGTGGAGCAGTGGCAGCTCGTCGGGCTCATAACCCGAAGGTCGCAGGTCCGAATCCTGCCCCCGCTACCAAGAGTATTCGAAAGGCAGAACAGAAATGTTCTGCCTTTTTCTTTGTTGAAATAGAAAGTCACGTTGTACTAAAATAGCCGAATATTCAATGCGAACGGCTCAACTTTGAATAAATAATGGGGGGAGAAAATGGACATTAATGGGAAAGCGCATGAAATAACAAAAGCGCACGTGAAGGGAGCGTTTGCGTTCACAGATGAGGTTGTTGAGAACTACCCTGGCAGGCTTGCGGGCAGGAAGAATTGCCACATGGCGGCCGAGAGGATAAGGACGGAATTCCATAAACACTGCGACTCCGGTTCCGTTAAAATCGAGGAATTCACTGTTCACCCGCAGGCCTTCCTTAAATATATACCGGGGCTGGTCATCCTGTATTTCATCTGCGTTGTGCTCCTCTTGTTTGGCTACCCCATCGCGGCCTTCATCGGGTTTTCCATTGGCCTATTCGTGTTCTATGGCCAGTTTGTGCGTTACTGGCACCTGCTTGACCCTATTTTCCCAAAGGCAAAGGGATATAATGTTCACGGTTCCATTGAGCCTGTCGGCGAGGTGAAGCAGCAGGTTATGGTATCCTCACACCACGATGCTGCCTATGTTTTCCAGCTGCTGGCTAAAATGCCGAAATACTATGCGCTGCTGATTAACTGCGGCATATTATTTTTAATACTCGGATTTATTGTTTCCCTGGTGGCTTCTGTACTGCTGGCTTTCAATATCGCGCTGCCATTGTGGATAGCCATCGTGCTTTTAGTCGGGGGTGTCTTGGTCATTCCCATGGCGTTTTCCACCACCGGAGAGGTGGCACCCGGCGCAGGCGACAATATGATAGCAGTGGCCATTGCCGCTGAGATGGCCGGGATTTTCGGCGATCTGAAAAAGGCTGGCAACAATCCTCTGCAACACACTCGGCTTATCATAGCTTCCTTTGATGCGGAAGAGGCCGGACTGCGTGGCGCCAGCGCTTACATTAATAAGCACCGGGAAGAATTGCTGCAAACCAAGACCTATGTTTTAAACATAGATACAGTTTACAAACTCAAACACCTGACTTTCCTGGATAAAGACCTCAATTCAACCGTCAGATTGTCTCGTCAAGTGGCGCAGGACTGCGTTGACATAGCAAAAAATATGGGCTACGCATCCACTATCTCAGCCATGTCCTTCGGAGGCGGCAGCACCGACGCCGCAGTTTTCGGCCAAGCAGGTGTGGAAGCCACCAACATCTCCGCGATGAGCTTCGATATAAAGGACTACGGCGAGGGCTGGGTCTATCACACGTCTAATGATGTCAGCAAGCACATTGAACCGCAGGCGGTCGAGGCGGTGCTAAAAATCGTTCGCGAGTATATCTTGCGTAAGGATGCTTCAGCTTAACAGATTTAATCCCCTGCCTGAGAATGTGCTCCCATATTGGCGGACGTCTGTAATATTAATGACTATTCCGTCTTAATGATGCAGGCAACGCCCTGTCCCATACCGCAGCACATGCTGGCCGAGCCATAGGTACCGCCTTCCTTTCGTAGTATCCTTGCGAGTGTACCTATCAGGCGGACGCCTGAGGCGCCAAGCGGATGGCCTATAGCGAGAGCGCCTCCTTTAACATTGACCCTGTTATCGTCTATCCCGAGTTCTTTAATAGCGTACATCGGGACAATGCTGAAGGCTTCATTGATTTCGAAATAGTCTATGTCCTTGACATCAAGGCCGGCATATTTAAGCGCTTTCTTTGTTGCCGGGACAGGGCCTTCTCCCATGGTCGACGGCTCAACACCCGCAACGCCAAATGATATAAAGCTGGCCAGTGGTTTAAGTCCGAGTTTGTTGGCCTTTTCACGTGACATAACCAGCATACAGGTGGCGCCTGCATTCATGGGTGACGAATTTCCTGCAGTGATCTGGCCGTCCGGCTTATAGGCAGGCTTCAGCGATGAGAGAATTTCGAGTGTCGTGTCGCCACGCACGCAAGCGTCATAATCAAAAACCTGCTTGGTGCCGTCGGCAAGTGTTACCTCAATTGGAAGTATCTCATCTTTGAAATAACCAGCCTTCTGAGCGGTACTCGCCAGCCGGTGGGACCTGACAGCGAATTCATCCATGTTCTTCCTGGTGAAGTTGGTCTTCTTCAGAAGTTTTTCAGCCGTCAGTCCATTGCTAGCGGCATTGGCCATGTCCATATACGCATATTGCTGATCGGTAAAAAGTTCGTACGGTGGTTTCATGGCACCGCCCCCGTCCATGGGCACGTGTGTCATATGTTCGGTCCCGCATACAAAAATAATATCAGCATAACCAGTGGCTATACTCATAACCGCTGTCCTCACTCCGTTAAAAGAAGACCCGCAGGCAGTATCGACCTGCTGGGCTGCAATGGTAACCGGCAATTTGCCCAAGAGCACTGGGAACCTACCACCGCCGGTATATGTCTCGAGGAAAGGATTTGCCACGCCGGTTATGCACTCATCAATTTCTTCGGGATTTATCTTGGTCCTTTTGATGATAGCATTCATCAACATTCCGGCTATGTGGTCCATTCTCCAGCAATTGAACAGATCCTTTTCCGGGTCCTTCGGTCTGGAACGTGAAAACGGGGAACGTAAGTAATCAACAAGTACTACATCTCGCGCTAGCATGAAAATACTCCTCAGATTTTTATTTATTTAATACAACTACAATATTGCGAAGAAAGTCCCAGTTGGGTCATACGTCTGCTGTGGTCCTTGTCAACATGCGTCGTTTCAGGCCTTCTTTGCGTCTCTTTCGGCGATCTCTGCAAGTATCTCTTTATAGCGTTCTTCACTTATGGGGTAGAAATAGAGGATTACGGCTGCCAGGATGAAGATGGCGGCAGATATGGGCCCCAGGAAGAGCCGGATGCCAAGCTGGGCGCTCGTTGCCTGCGGCATAGCATTTGCCACATAGCCCATCGCTTCAAGTATAACACCCATGAGAAAAACTGCCAGCGCCTGGCCGATCTTGAGGCCCCATGTCCATATGCCAAAGAACGCCCCCTCCCTTCGCTCTCCCGTCCTCAGATAGTCATACTCTATGGCATCAGCCACAATTGCGTATGGAGGTACATATGTAAAGCCGAGGCCTATCCCCAGGAAAAACATCATTACCAGGGTGAAATTCATACCCTGGGTGTGGCCGAAGAAAAAGAGCACCATGAGTGAGGCTGCCATGATTATGCAGGCTGCACCGTAAACGAACTTTTTGCCCGTCTTTTTGCTTATAACGACGCTTATCGGTATGAAAAACATGGAGGTCCCCAGCATTATCAGCATGGCATATGTCGTCATACCTTCGGCGCCCAATATATATTTGAAGTAGTAAATCGCTATACCGGAGATGATGGTAATGCCCGTGAAGTTGATTATGTATGTCAGCAGGATGAGCACGTACGGCCTGTTTTTAAAAACTGAGAGGTAGGTTTTCCAAAAATCCAGGGACTTTGCCGGTTTTAGGCTGGCAGGTTCTTTTATCGTGAATACCGTGGTTAATATCACAACAAGCATTACGCCGCCGAATATCAGCCCCATTAATACGAATCCCGCACTTTTATCCTGGCAAAGAGCGACGATCGGAAGGGCAGCACCCAATCCCAGAAGACTGCCCAAAAATGCAAAACCAGAGCGATATCCGTTCAGAGATGTACGCTCATGATAATCTGAGGTCAATTCCGGTGCCCACGAATAGTAAGGGATGTTTACCGTGGAGTATGCAGTGCACAGGATTACATAGACAATCAGCGCATAGGCAAAAAGCGCTGCCTGACTAATTCCCGAGCCGATGACCAGCGAAGGGTTCGTAAACATGATGATCATGGCTATAAACAGGGGTATTGCACCGCCCAGCATAAACGGCCTGCGGCGTCCCATCTTGGTCGCGGTCCTGTCGGAGATATAGCCTATAACCGGGTCATAAAAAGCATCCCAAATACGTCCGATCATAAGGGCAGTGCCTGCCAGGGCAGCTGAAAGCCCCACCGTGTCGGTAAGATAGTTTAGCAATACGAACGCAATTACAGTGAAAAACAGATTGCCACCTAAATCGGCGACACCGTAACCGAGCTTCATTCCTATGGGAAGCTTCTTTTGTTCCATTTACGCCCCCCATATTTCAACTCTCAACCGAGCGATTATCATCCGTTATTGGCATTAGTCGAGATAGTATGCCTTTGTCGCGATGTTGTCAATACCCCAATTACGTCATAATATTGTTACCGGAAATAGTATTATTGCCTCAACAACCGGTGAATCTAACTCATAATACTAAGGTCGCAGGTCCAAATCCTGCCTCCGCTACCAACAATCCAAAAAATTAAAGCCCGCCTTAATTAAGGCGGGCTTTTTATTATCTGATGTTTTTTCGATATTAAAATGGCTAAATCCAGCTATAAACCTGGTTGACTCAATAACGCTCCCATGAAATACGGCCAGACAACAATGCCGAGGATCATCTGCCACCAGAGGAGCTTAGCGAAGCCAATGGTGAACAACCACCCCATAAACCAGATGGTACCAGCCAGGTGCGTCCCAATATGAATATTACGGTGTTTGTGTTCGTCTGACATCTATTTGTGTTCTCCTTCTTTAATATTTTATTGTTGGACTGCTTATTCCGAGTAAATCCTGATCAATTCCTTTTCATTATCAATGTTGATTTCGCTATCCTGCAACGCAGAGACCAGCTCTTGCATGTCTTCTTCTTTGAGGTGTTTTACATCAAAAGATAAGCCCTTTTCCTTGAAGGCTCTGTCCACCTGCTCGGCGGTTTCCGATGGCATCAGCGTGGCAAACTTCATACCGGCACGGATCAAACTGAGCGGCACCCTGATATTAACCTTGCTGTGACGGTCCTTACAACTTCCATTTTGAGACTCGCCTGCCCGAGGTTCCACGATGACATGAATATAACGGGGAAGCGATTTAATCCCGTGTTCGTTGTTGCGCGGCGTGTTTTCTCCACCATCACGATCATTTACCAGCGAGAGCAGTCTCTGCGCCTCGTCGATGTTTATTTTACCGTCGGCAAGCATTTGTAAAATCCTTTTCTGATTATCGCTCATTTTCATTCCCTCCAATCATTGAACGTCTATATATATTTTCTGTTGCCGGTCTTCAACATCCACCTTCAGTCCCAGCAGCGCATGCATCGTTTCGAAGAAAGCAGGTATACCGTGGCGCAGATACTTCCACCATCTTGTATCCCAGGTGAAAAGCACATAAAGGAAAAAAAAGGGCAAAACAAGCAGTAATAGCGCCAGTAAGATCAGCAGGATAATCGGCACAATGATGAAAAGCGGAACCCATAAACTGACTTGCCTGCCGTACTCATTATTAGAGTTGCGATACTTTACTACCATTAACGTCGGCGGGCGTCTCATTTCGATAACCTTTCTATAGCTTCCTGCGCTGTTATCTCCCCGCGTTCCAGTGCGTCCAGGGTATCCTGTTTCTGAGTGGGAGGAATGTTCTCGATAAGTTGGAGCTGCCCGGCGATGCGTGCCAGCCGGTTCTTAATCGTTGGGTAACTCACGCCGAAGGCCTTCTCCATCTCTTTGATATTACCTTCAGTTTTGATAAATGCCATGACAAATACCTGGTCGTCCGCAGACAGCCGTGCCAGTTTCGGCAATTCAAAGGTGCCTTCAATGGCAATGCCGGTTTCCGGTATGCGTACCCGCTCAACTACGAAGTTGGCTCCCTGGGTAAGCCGGGTCAGGTCCTGCCAGTCCATTGTTTTCAATTATCTCAACCCCCTGCATCAATAAAATCAATAAATAATGATAATATAATTAATATAATTAATAATAGTACAGATTAAAATTAAAAAAGTCAAGATGCGTAAGACAACGGAAATGTGTAGAGGAAACCGCGTTTGGCCGGCCCGTACTGTTGTGAAGATTACCTGCTATTACTGATAGTATGATTTACACTCAGCATCTCATTTTATTGACCTAAAAGGTAATTGACGTTCGCAGAATGAGATAGAGTATAGTACCATTGACATAATGCAAAATTACACTGAAAGTATAATAATAAATTTAAGAGCGAGGATTCAACATAAGGCAGGATAGGCTTAATGAAAGGAGCTCTTTAAATGGGCAGAAAGAAGCAGCCGGCTAAAAAGGAAATTATTGAGTCAGCAAGTGACATCACCGGGCGCCGGAAATTGAAAAATGCTGTGAGCTGGAGCGAGGAGAAGTACCGCATCATGGTGGAAACGGCGGGTGCGGGAATAGCAACCGTTGATACGGAAGGCAATTTAACCTATGTGAATGATAGGATCTGCCGTCTTACTGGTTATTCAAGGGAAGATCTTTTATCCAGCCCCTTTGCCGATTTTATGCACGAAGATGATTTACCACACGTTATGGAAGCCTTTCTTATTGCAGTCGGTGGGACCAGACGAAGCGAGATGCTGGAGTTCAGGCTGTTCCACAAGAAGGGACAATGTATTTGGGTCCACTGCAATCCTGAGCCAATAGTCATCGATGGTCAAATCACCGGGTTCAGTGCAATCATATATGATATCTCAGACCGCAAACAGATGGAAGAAGAATTGCGGGAGCGCGAGGATCAACTCAATGCCTACCTGGAGAATGCTCCGGACGGTGTCTATATGTATGACCTTGAAGGTAACTTACTCTACGGTAACCGCAAGTACGAAGAGTTAACAGGTTACAGGCGTGAAGAGCTAATAGACAGTAACTTCAGGGAATTGAAGACCACCGCTATAAATAGCCTGACCAGGGCTAGCGAAATATTTCGGGATAATATAAATGGCAAAGGCACGGGCCCCGATGAGCTGGAGCTTGTCAGGAAGGATGGTCGTCATGTACCTGTGGAGGTCAATACAAGCATAGTACAGCGGGGCGGCGAGAAAGTAGTGCTGGCCTTTATCAGGGATATAAGCGCACGCGAGATGGTTGAGGGGGCTCTACGAGATAGTGAGGAGCGTTTCCGCAGGCTTTCTGAGAACGCTCCTGATATTATTTACAGGTACCGTGTGACGCCGGCTTGGGGTTTTGAATACGTTAGCTCTGTGATTGTTAAACTCTCCGGGTACACACCCGAAGAATTTTATGCCGATCCATTGTTTACCCGGAAGATTGTACATTCTGAGGACAAAGATAAATATATGCAGCACATCCGCAGACCGGAATCACTGGGGAAACCCATTGTCCTGCGCTGGATGCATAAAGATGGACATGTAATTTGGGCTGAAGAGATCGACGTTCCCGTATACAATGCAAATGGTGAGCTCATCGCTTACGAAGGAATAATTCGTGACATCACTCAACGCAAGAAGGCAGAGGAAGCCCTCAAGGAGAGCGAGGCGCAGTACCGCCTGCTGTCGGAGCACACGATAGACACTGTGTGGCTGATGGATATGGACCTTAGGATCATATACCAGAGTCCTTCAGCGCAACGTACGCTCGGCTTCACACCCCAGGAGATAGTAGAAATGCCGCTGGAGCAGCTCCTCACACCGGAATCGCTTCAAGTGGCGACTGAAGTATTTTTTGAAGAAATGGCGAAGCTGGAGGCCGACCCGGACTACAATTTTAAACGCATCGTGGCTCTGGAGTTTTACCGCAAGGATGGTACAACCTTATGGGCGGAAAATACCTTCAGTCTTGTCCGGGACGATAACGGCAAGCCCGTTTCGATTCTGGGCGAGGGAAGAGATATTACCGAGCGCCTAAAGGCCGAAGAGGCCATCAGGGAGAGCGAAAGAAGATTCAAGAGCATTTTCGAGCATGTCAGCGATTTATTCTATATGCAGAACACGGTCCGTGAAATCATTTATGTCAGTCCACAAGTTGAGCAGGTGCTGGGCTATACGGTGGAGGAAGTGCTGAACAAGCGGCAGTTCTACATTACCGATAATCCTTTATACCAGGTTGCGGACGAGAGATGGCAGTCGGCAATCAAAACCGGGGAGAAGCAGGAACCTTATGCGCTTGAGTTCATATGTAAGGACGGGACAAAACGGCTGGGTGAGATAAATGAGTCGCCACTTAAGAACGATAAAGGCGAAGTAATTGGCATTGTCGGGGCAGTCCGGGACATCACCGAGCGTAAACGCATCGAAGCGGCGCTGAGAGAAAGCGAGGAAAAATACCGGATAGTTGTGGAGAATGCCCTGGAGGCCATCGTAATATCCGTGGACGATGGGCTCAAATTTGCCAACCGCATGGCTATGGAGCTCACCGGCTATTCGCATGACGAGTTTACCTCCCGGCCTTTTATCGAGTTAATTCACCCCGATGATCGCCAGATGGTAGCTGAACGGCATATTCAGCGATTACAGGGCATAGCCGTTCCCCAAACCTATGCTTTTCGTGTTGTCTGCAAGTCGGGTGATATCAAATGGGCGGAACTTGCAGCGGTGATAATTACCTGGGAAGGCAGGACTGCAACCCTTAATTTTCTGACGGACATCACCGACCGCCGGCGGTTGGAAGAGGAACAGCAGAGGGTGGAAAAGCTTGAATCCATTGGCCTGCTGGCCGGTGGCATCGCCCACGATTTCAATAACATCCTGACCGCCATTCTGGGCAATATCAGCCTTGCCAGGGTGGACGTGGTGCCCGGCAGCGGAATACATGACAGCCTGGAGCAGGCGGAAAAGGCGTCTCTGCGGGCCAAGGAACTCACCCAGCAGTTGCTTACCTTCTCCAAAGGCGGGGCCCCGGTCAAGAAGTTGGCTTCCTTAGATCAAATACTTAGAGATACCGCCGGCTTTGTCCTGCGCGGCTCCAACATAAAATGTCAGTTCTTCATCCCCTCTGATCTTTGGCATGCCGAGATTGATGCAGGGCAGGTAAGCCAGGTCATCCATAACTTGGTTATCAATGCCCAGCATGCCATGCCCACCGGTGGGACCATAGAGCTTAAGGCTGAAAATATTGCTTTGACCGAAAAGCAGAGCTTGGGCAGGGGGCTGCCGCTAAAGGAAGGGAATTACATCAGGATCGCCATAACTGACCATGGCAGTGGTATACCTGCGAATCATCTGGACAGGATATTCGATCCGTTTTTTACTACCAAGCAGAAGGGCAGTGGGTTGGGGCTGGCCACTTCCTTCTCTATTGCGCGCAATCACGGCGGCCATCTTAGCGTCGAATCGGTGCTTGGCTCCGGCTCTACCTTTTACTTCTACTTGCCCGCTTCCGTGGCAACATATACACCCCAACAGGATAGAAAAGAACAAATCAAACATTCTGGCAAGGCAAGTATCCTGGTCATGGATGATGAGGAGGAGGTAAGGAAGATAGCTGGCCGCTTGCTTAAGCATATCGGCTATGAGGATATAGAGTTCACCACTGATGGTGCCGAGACGGTCAAGCTGTATAAAGCAGCCATGGAATCGGGCCACCCGTTTAACTTGGTCATTCTGGACCTGACCATACCAGGGGGTATGGGGGGAGAGTTGACCATCAAGGAGCTGCTCAAGGTAGACCCCGGGGTCAGGGCTATTGTATCCAGCGGGTATGCTGACGAAGCTGTTATGGCCGATTACAAGAAATACGGGTTCAGTGGCATGGTTGCCAAGCCCTATACGCTCGAGGAGCTTCGCCAGGCCGTGCAGGATGTGGTAGGTTAAGAAGTTGCAATGACGGTTATATTGTTTCTGGCGTGCTTTTCATAGTTGATGGCATAGCCAATACACTCTGCCGTAATTCCATCCCTATTACCATGGGGCTTCAATTTTCTACTTAGTGACGAAGCGCAGTAAATCGCCATGGTGAATTAAGGAAACAGGTATAATATTATCTGTAAAAGATACCGAAGGGTATGGTACAATACCCTTTAGTGTATGTCAATTGGATATAAGGAATTTGTCCTGAGGATAGATTGAGGTTGATCTGGACAATCATATTGGCCTTAATAATAGACATGATACTGTATGGTATGATAACATACTGATGTACCAGTGATACAAAATACACCGTTATTTATATGGAGTGATAGTGGTAATGGCAAAGTCGGCTGACGTAATTCATGATAATTCCGATATCCGGCGTAAATCAGTTCAAATGAACAAAGAGCTTATTATGGATACTGCTGCTCGGCTATTTGCAGAAAGCAGCTATGAATCCGTTTCTCTTGATGATATAGCCGATAAGATCGGAGCTACCAAAGGTTTGATATACCATTATTTCCCATCTAAGGGAACATTGCTGGGAGAGCTGTTGCTCTGGAACCATGATTTATTCCTGTTGAACGTCAATCCGGCATGGGAAACGGCCGGTGCAGATGCAGCCGATATATTGAAGAAGGTAATCAAAGCGCACATAGAATTCTGTTACGATTACAGCTATATTGAAACCATTGTTTACAGGACTACGAATTTTGTCCCCGTTGAAATGCGTAAAAAAATTAATAGGGTCCGTGAAGCGTATGCCAGGAAATTTCGTTTGCTTGTTGAAGAGGTACAGAAAACCGGGCAGCTGGTTAAAGGTGACAGCGATAGTGTGGCGGCAAGTATTATAGCCCTGGCTAATTACCTGCCGTACCGGTATAGGAGTGGGGACAGCAAAAGGCGCAAAGAGACATATGGACTTATTGTGAGGCTGTTTTTTCTCTGATATTACATAACTCTGGGTTGGAAGGCATGTTGCCGGATACGTGGAAAAAGAAGTCAACGGCTCGTGATGATAAATTGCTGATTATCGAATTTTGATCTCATGGAAAAAAGATGTTGAAAAAAATACTGATCGCTAACCGGGGTGAAATTGCCATACGCATAGCACGCGCTGCGGCGGACCTGGGTATTCAGTCCGTTGCAGTATATTCGCCGGACGATTCGAAATCGATGCACGTCCTGACTGCCGATGTCGCCATCGCATTAAAGGGCAAAGGAGCGGCTGGCTATCTCGATATGGAACAGATGATCGGCTTGGCCAAAACATCCGGCTGTGACGCCATACACCCGGGATATGGATTCTTAAGCGAGAATCCTGCTTTTGCCCGGCGCTGCGCTGAAGAAGGATTGATATTCATTGGTCCGCGGCCGGATATACTCGATCTTTTCGGAGATAAGGCAGAAGCCCGGTCGCTGGCCAGGCGCTGCGGTGTCCCGTTATTGCCCGGCACACTGGGCGCTACCACATTGGAAGAAGCCAGTGCCTTTTTCACATCTCTGGGAAAAGACCCTGCAATTATGATTAAGGCCATATCCGGAGGTGGAGGGAGAGGGATAAGGCAGGTATATAATCCGGACGAACTGCAGAAAGCTTTCAAGCTCTGCCAGGCTGAGGCCCTCGCCTCATTCGGATCCGGCGATGTCTATGTGGAGCAGCTAATACCCAAAGCCAGGCATATTGAAGTACAGGTTATCGGAGATGGAAAGAATGTGGTCCACCTGGGTGAGCGTGAGTGCACGCTGCAAAGACGCAACCAAAAGCTCATCGAGGTTACTCCTTGTCCCGTGCTTTCCCCGGAACTGCGCGACAAGATTACTTCGGCGGCATTAAAGATAGCTAAAGAAGCCCGTTACCTGAGCCTCGGCACCTTTGAGTTCCTGGTTGAAAGCCCGGCTTCACCCGGTTCCATATTTGCTTTTATGGAAGTCAACCCTCGTTTGCAGGTCGAGCATA
Organism: Dehalococcoidia bacterium; assembly: GCA_050014895.1. Classification (GTDB taxonomy): domain Bacteria; phylum Chloroflexota; class Dehalococcoidia; order GIF9; family UBA5629; genus JAFGLP01. The sequence continues at coordinate 15,747 of JBEKCL010000018.1, read as the reverse complement.
CAGTGACTGAGGAAATTACGGGTGTCGATCTGGTCAGGTCGCAGATCGAGATCGCAGCAGGTAAGTCGCTGGAAGATATCGGCCTGGCGAAAAATGCGCCTCTCCCTCATTATTATGCTATCCAGATGCGCGTCAACATGGAGACCATTGATGAAAAAGGCGATGCCATACCTGAAGGCGGCACCTTGCAGGTCTACGAAGTCCCGTCCGGGCCGGGCATTCGCGTCGACGGCTATGGCTATAGTGGTTATAAGACTAACACTGCCTTCGACTCGCTATTGGCGAAATTGATAGTCGTATCTCGTACACCCCGCTTTGAAGATGCAGTATCCAGGTCCCGCCGGGCTCTCACAGAGTTTCGCATAACCGGCGTGAATACCAGTATTCCTTTCCTTCTCAATCTTCTTAGCAGGCCGGAAGTGGTGAAGGACGATATATACACCCGTTTTGTTGAAGATAATGCTGCCTCACTTGCCCTCGAAGCTGAAGACAGCAGGGAGCGTTTTTTCAGGACAGATCCACCAACCGTTATCAAATCGGCGGCAGAGAAAGTTATCGATGCTCCTGAAGGTACGGTCCCTATTGCATCACCCATGCAGGGCTGCGTTGTCAGCATAGAAGTTAAAGAGGGTGATCAAGTGGCAGTGGGACAGAAGCTGGTCATACTGGAAGCAATGAAGATGCAGCATATAATTTCCTCGGACCGCAGCGGCTACGTCCGTTCTATATGCGTATCGCCTGGCGATGCCATCGCAAAAGGAGACTCACTCGTATTCCTCGAGGAAGCAGAAGTATCGGCAGAGGCCAAGTCTTCGAAGGAGAAAATAGACCTTGATGTGATCCGCGCTGACCTTGCAGAGGTAATAAAACGCTATGGATTTACTCTCGATAAAAATCGTCCGGAAGCGGTGGCGCGGCGTCATGAGAAAAACCAGCGTACGGCTCGTGAGAATATTGAAGACCTGTGTGATCCCGGCAGCTTCATCGAATACGGGGCGTTAGCTGTTGCGGCGCAACGTGGACGCAGGTCTCTGGAAGACTTGATTGAGAAAACTCCTGCTGACGCAATTATCACAGGCATCGGCACGGTGAACAATGATATCCACGGTGAGGAGAAGTCCCGTTGCATGATAATGGCTTACGATTTCACTGTCTTGGCCGGCACCCAGGGACATTTCACACATAAAAAGATGGACCGTATCCTGGGCATCGCTAATAAGTATAAATTGCCAACCATTCTTTTTGCTGAGGGTGGAGGGGGCAGGCCGGGTGACACTGATGCGCAGGTTATAGCAGGCTTGGACTTGACTACCTTTAACCGGTTTGCAGCCCTGAGCGGTAAAGCCCCGGTAATAGGCATTGTGGAGGGGTTTTGCTTTGCTGGAAATGCTGCCCTGCTTGGATGTTGTGATGTGATTATTGCGACTAAGAATTCGAACATCGGCATGGGTGGGCCGGCTATGATTGAAGGAGGAGGGTTGGGAATGGTCAAACCTGAAGATATCGGTCCGATCGATACCCAGACGCATAATGGCGTCGTCGACATTGCTGTAGAAAATGAGGCGGAAGCAGTTACAGTTGCTAAAAAATATCTTTCCTATTTTCAAGGCGCCCTTCCCACATATGAAGTTGTGGACCAGAGGCTTTTACGCTGGCTGATCCCGGAGAACCGCTTGCGCGTTTACAATGTCAGGGCGGTTATTGATAACCTGGCGGATACCGGTTCCGTGTTGGAACTCAGGCGTCATTTCGGTCTGGGTATGGTTACGGCGCTTATTCGTATTGAAGGCCAGACATTTGGTCTTATTGCCAATAACCCTGCGCACATGAGCGGGGCTATTGAAGCTGAGGATGCTGATAAGGCCGCCCATTTCATGAAGCTTTGCAGTGTTCATCATTTGCCGATCATATCCCTGTGTGATACCCCCGGCTTTATGGTCGGTCCGGAGGTGGAAGCACGTGCACATGTCCGCCATGCCTGCCGCATGTTCCTGGCCGGCGCCAAGCTGGCCGTACCGTTATTCACCGTTGTCCTGCGCAAAGGCTATGGTCTTGGAGCTATAGCTATGTCGGCAGGCAGCTTCCACGATTCGTTCTTTACTGCATCCTGGCCCACCGGGGAGTTCGGGGGAATGGGGCTGGAAGGCGCTGTTAAGCACGCCATGAGGAAGGAACTTGCTGCCATTAAAGACCCTGAAGAACGCGATAAATTGTATAAGTTTATGGTTGAACAGTCCTATGCTATGGGAAAGGCCAATAATATGGCCTCTTATCTGGAGATCGACTCGGTGATCGATCCTGCTGATACGCGCCGCTGGATTATGCGCGGGTGGAAGACGGCTCCCCCCATCGTGTTGAAAGATTCAGGACGGACATATGTTGACTCATGGTAATAGCGGGACGCATGCCATTCAGGGCGGCTGTTAATAGAAATAGTCCTGTTATTCTTTCTTTATAACGCAGGCAACACCCTGACCCAGGCCGCAACACATGCTGGCAGACCCGTAAGTCCCTCCTTCGAGCCGCAGTATCCTTGCCAGTGTGCCAATTAATCTTACGCCTGAGGCGCCCAGGGGGTGACCGATGGCCAGTGCACCGCCTTTGATATTGACCTTTGGCAGGGTCGATCCCCAGCTCTTGTATGGCGTACATTGGCACTATGCTGAAGGCCTCATTTATTTCCCAAAAATCGATATCTTTTACCTTCAGGTTGGCATATTCCAGTGCCTTTTTCGTGGAAGGTACGGGGCCCTCGCCCATGGTGGATGGCTCAACGCCGGCAACGCCGAATGATATAAAGCTGGCCACAGGTTTGAGCCCCAGCTGTTTGGCTTTGTCACGGGACATTAATAACATGCATGTTGCCCCGGCATTCATTGGAGATGAGTTGCCTGCCGTAAGCCCCGTCTGGCCTGTATGCCGGCTTCAGTGCCCGCAGGAGTTCAATCGTGGTGTCAGCCTTGACCGAGGCATCATAATCAAAGACCTGTTTGCTGCCGTCCGCTAAAGTTATCTCAATGGGAAGTATCTCTCCCTGGAAGTATCGCTCATTCCTGGCTTTGGCTGCCAATTGATGGGAGCGGAGTGCAAACTTATCCATGTCCTCACGGGTATATTTCGTCTTGGTGGCAAGCAATTTTTCGGCTGTCAATCCATTACTGGCAGCCGTCATCATATCCAGTGCTTTGTATTTTTCATCCACGAATAAATGCAGGGGTGGTACAGTAGCATTCGGCGCATTCATGGGAACATGTGTCATATGTTCGATGCCGCAGGCAAAAGCTACATCAGAAAATCCGGATGCTATGCTCATGACTGCAGTCCTGACGCCGTTAAATGAAGATCCACAGGCTGTGTCAACCTGCTGGCTGGCTACCCTGACAGGCAATTCCGCCAAAAGCACAGAATATCTTCCACCGCCTGTATTGGTCTCCAGAAAGGGTTGAGCTGTACCGGTCACACATTCGTCAATGATGGCGGGATCGATACCGGTCCTTTTGATTATTTCCTTTATCAGCAGGGCGCATACTTCGTCCATCCTGTGCTTGTTAAAAAGGTCCTTCTCCGGGTCTTTGGGCCTCGACCTTGAGAATGGTGAACGCAAGTAGTCTATCAACACTACATCTCTGGCCAGTTTCATGAGTCCCTCCAACAAATTAATACTGCATTGATATGCTGGTGTCGGTATAATTATAAATAGATACTACATAGTATGTTTATGTACCTTTAAGTATAACACAACTTTTCTTTATCGGGATAGCACCCGTCCAACTATATGGGGAGGTAAGAAGGTCGGGCATAGAAAAGAATCTGCTCACTAACTTGTTGGTTGATCCGATATTATCTGCAGCATGGTGATATAATAAATTCCGAGTGTAATGACAGGTACTACTTAATGGAACTGCTAATAAGACTAAATCCTGTGGCCCTTTCGCTGGTTATTCCCGCGTTGATATCGGGTAGCATCGCTATATATGCTTTTACGAGGCGTCCGGTGGTGGGCTCGCGCGTCTTTGCCTTCCTCATGCTGGATTTATGCGTGTGGTCAATTTTTTATGGGGTGGAACTGTCCTGCCTGTCACTTGAAGGCATGATGTTCAGCGCTGTGATGGAGTACCTGGGTATTGCCACGGTACCGGTGCTGTGGCTGATTTTAACGCTACTGTATACCGGACGGGGAAAATTGGTGACCCGGAGAAACATAATACTGCTTTTCATAATTCCTGCCGTCACCATAGTAATGGTGGCCACCAACCAGTTGCACCATTTTTATTACAGCTCAGCCAGCGTGGATACCAGTGGTTCGTTTCCAATGTTAGCGCTGACCAGGGGGCCGTGGTTCTGGGTACATTCTGCATACTCTTATGCCGTACTTCTGACTATCACCTTTTTATTGATTGAAAGGCTGGGGAAACCGGGTACTGTGTTCCGCTATCAGGTAATCGCCCTGCTGGTTGGGATGTCTGTGCCCTGGACGGTGAATATCCTTTACGTGGTTTTCGGCATGGTACCCTTTGGTCATCTCGACCTGACGCCTTTTGCCTTTACCGTCACTGGTGTGGTTGTTGCCTGGAGTATGTTCCGTCACGGGCTTTTTGACATTATGCCCACTGCCTACGATACGATTCTCGATAGTATTGATGATGTCATTGTTGTGCTGGACACGCAAAGTAGGATCGTTGAGTACAATAAGGCGGCTGGCGAAATCCTCGAATTATCTCAGGCTGAAATAGGCAAGTCCGCAGATACTGTCTGGAAAGTGCGGCCGGATTTAATAGACTTGGGACGGGTAGGCGAAGCAGTCCATATCGAAATAGTAATAGGCAGGCATGATTCAAAGCGTTATTACGAAGCTTCCACCTATAACGTAGCCGACAGGCATAATCATGCCCTCAGGAAAGTGATATCGCTGCACGACATAACTGACAGGAAGCAGTCGGAGAAGGCGTTACGGGTGAGCGAGGCGAAGTACCGTCTGCTTGTGGAGACCGCTGGCGAAGTTATTTTCGTGGTACAGGACTTCAAGATCAAATTCTTTAACCACAGGGCTGTTGATCTTTCAGGATACTCGGTCGATGAACTGAATGATATGCCCTTCGCCAACCTGATTTACCCGGATGACCTGGCAATGCTTGCCTCCCAGCACCAGCGCAGGCTGCAGGGCGAATCCTTTGAAAGTGTTTATCCCTTCAGGTACGTGGCTAAAGACGGGAGAATTGGCTGGGCGGAGATAAGCGCAGCATTGATTGATTGGGAGGGCAGGCCCGCCACGTTGAGCTTTCTAAGTGATATCACCGAGCGCAAGCAGATGGAGCAAAAACTCGAGGAAATGGCTACCCATGATTTCCTTACGGGGTTGCCGAACAGGGTATTGCTGCTGGATCGTTTCACCATAGCTGCAGCACTGGCTCATCGCAATAAAGCCCGGCTTGCCGTCATGTCGTTGGACCTGGACAAGTTTAAATTGATCAATGATATATATGGCCACGGCGCAGGGGACCAGGTGCTCAAGGCTGTCGGCACGCGGATTATGGGAATAATACGTGCTAGTGACACCTTGGCCCGCATTGGGGGAGACGAGTTTATATTAGTGATGATGGAAACTGACCAGATAGAAGACGCTACTATCGTAGCACAAAAAATCCTGGATTCCTTTAAAGAGCCGTTACTTATCGGCGAAAATAATTTGCATGTATCAACCAGTATAGGTATCGCCGTTTACCCCGAAGACGGGCAGGACCTGGAATCCCTGACTAAAAAATCCGATGCTGCAATGTATTACTCCAAGGGTCACGGCCGGGATCAGTTCAAATTCTTCAGCGATGGCGATGTCCAGATAAATTGAGATCATAGGAGCGGCAACTGATGTATGGGGGGTGTTGTCGAACCATCGATGTCGTACCGGGGTCGATCTTTAAATTAGGTAATATCAGGCTTTAGCAGTGGCAAAATTGAGTTTAAACCCGTATGATATTCACGAGGTTGATTTTTTTCTCATTTTTAACTTAGAACATTGCAAGACTAGATAGAGGGAATGGTGCAAATGAAACAGCCTGTGCTTAGGGACAAGCATTTTTATATATTGCTTGTGCTCTTCATTGCCTTCACCGTCTTCTATTACTTTGGAGAACTGGTCATACTTTTGGGGTGGGAAGCCCTGCGCTGGCAGATCTTCTACACTGTTCATGACCCGCATAGGATGCTTTTTCTGGTGCCTATTTTATATTCCAGTTATTACTACAGGTTGCGTGGGACCCTGCTGGCAAACGTAATTTCCGTGCTTATATTCCTGCCGCGTGCTTTTTTCATTTCGCCTTATCCTGATGCCACCTTGAGGATGTTTATTTTTGTCATAGTGGCAATAGTGATCAGCGTGCTTGCGGTGCTCATATTTAACGAGAGGGATAAACTCAATAAAGTAACTGAGGCCCTAAAACAATCCGAGGTGAAAAACCGCGGTGTCGTGAACCAGATGTTTGATTCCTATTATGAAATGGATTTAGCCGGCAATTTTACCTTCGTCAACGATTCTGTGTGCCGCAATCTCGGGTATTCGCGTGAGGAACTGATTGGGAATAATTATCGCTTTACGGTACCTGAACAAGATATCAAACCCTTGCTTCTTGCTTTCAATGAAGTGTTCAGGACGAGAGAACCAAATAAAGGCTTTGAACATAAAATAAGGCGTAGAGATGGTAGCATAATGTTCGTGGAAACCTCGATTTCCCCGCGGAAAAATGAGAAAGGTGAGATTATTGGTTTTCGGTCAGTTAGCCGCGATGTGACCGAGCGCAAGCAGGCAGAGGAAAAGATTAAAAGTATAGCTGCAGAGTGGCAGATAACATTTGATTCAATCACGGATTTAGTCTCTATTCAGGACAGCAACTCAAAACTTGTCAGGGTCAATAAAGCCTATGCTGATACCTTTCATGCGAAACCGGAAGATCTGGTTGGCAGGTACTGTTATGAGATCGTACATGAGACATTGTGCCCCATTGATAATTGTCCTCATCAACAGGCGCTGAAGACCAGAACGAGTATTACCAGCGAGATATTTGAACCGCGGCTTGGAGTATTTCTTGAAGAGTCCTGCTCTCCTATTTTCAATGAGCTTGGTGAAATCGCCGGCACAGTTCATATCGCCAAGAATATTAACGAGCGCAAGCAGGCCGAAGAAGCTTTACAGAGAGAGAAAGAATTTGCAAAAAGCCTGGTTGATACAGCACAGACTTCGATAGTAGTACTGGATAAGTCGGGACATATCATTACAATCAACCATTACCTGGAGCAAATATCCGGGTACCTGCTTGAGGAAGTTAAAGGCAAAAACTGGTTTTCCACATTCTTGCCTGAAGCTAAGCAAACCAAAACAGGAGAGCTTTTTCTTACTGCTATAGGCGATATCCATACTAAAGGCAATATCGACGAAATTGTTACGAAGGACGGAAGAATTCGCAGCATTGAATGGTATGACAACACACTCAAAGACATCAATGGTGATATCGTAGGCTTGATTGCTATTGGTCAGGATATCACGGAACGCAAACGGGCAGAGGAAGAGCTGCGCAGCGCTGAGGAGAAGTATCGTTCACTTGTAGAGAATATCAATGATTTATTTTACACTCTGGATACCGAGGGAAATATAACCTATATGAGCCCGGTAGTCGAGCGGTTTACCCTGTATAAGGTCAGTGACCTAATTGGGAAACCTTTTATCCCGCTCGTTTATCCGGATGATCTGCCGGGACTCTTAGACAGTTTCAACCGCCTGGTATCCGGTCAATTGGAACCCTGGGAATTTCGTGTAGTCGATAAAGACGGTAGGATAGTATTTGTGCGCACTTCCAGTCGGCCTGTATATGAAGATGGAAAGATCGTTGGTATCACAGGTCTAATGACCGATATTACCGAACGCAAGCATGCAGAGGAAGCGCTACATAACGCCGAAGAAAAGTACCGGTCACTTGTAGAGAATATTAGCGATATTTTTTACATGTTGGATAACCAGGGAAATATAACTTATATCAGCCCGGTAGTTGAACGTCTAACCAGGTACAAAGTTAGCGAGTTAATCGGGAAACCCGTATTCCAGCTCATTCACCCGGATGATTTGCCGGGCCTTTTAGATAGTTACAATCATCTGGTAGCCGGGCAACTGGTGCCCTGGGAATTCCGCCTGCTGGATAAAGACAGCAGGATCCTCTTTGTACACTCATCCAGGCAGCTGCTATATAAAGATGGGAAGGTTATAGGCGTCACAGCCTTGATAACAGACATCACCGAACGCAAACAGATGGAGAAAAAATTAGAAGAACTAGCGACCCACGACTTCCTCACGGGTTTGCCGAACAGGGTATTGCTGCTGGATCGCTTTACCATAGCTGTAGCTCTGGCTCATCGAAATAAAGCCAGGCTTGCCGTCATGGTATTGGACCTGGACAAATTTAAATTGATCAATGATATTTATGGCCACGGCGCAGGTGACCAGGTGCTCAAGGTTGTCGGCACGCGGCTAACCGGAATTATACGTGCCAGCGACACCTTGGCCCGCCTTGGTGGAGATGAGTTTGTATTGGTGATGATGGAGACCGATCAGATGAAAGACGCCACTGCCATAGCCCAAAAAATCCTGGATTCCTTTAAAGAGCCGTTACTTATCGATGGTAATGATTTGCTGGTGTCTACCAGTATAGGTATAGCCATTTACCCCGAAGACGGGCAGGATCTGGAATCCTTGATTAAAAAATCTGACGCTGCAATGTATTACTCCAAGGGTCACGGTCGGAATCAATTCAAATTCTTCAGCGATGGCGATGTCCAGGTTGATGGAGATCATGAAAACGCTGAATAATTCAAGTCCTGTCGCGGAATATATTCTCTGTTAGTCTTGCGTGTGGGACGCAATCTGCGTTGTTACGTTGACAGGCGAATAGCAAAACGATATTATCGTGATCATAGCTGATGGGAGATAATAATCACTAAGTCGTCAATTGGAATGGTGAATCCAGAAAAAGATGTTGTTGTACAATAGCTAACACCAGGCTTATAAACAAAATAATGTGGAGGTTGGTATCGTAATGCAAAATCCTGACATCGTGAAATTCAGAGATAGGAATGCTTTCATGCTCAAAGGCCCTTTGGCTAAAAAAGGTTACGACTGGTGGTGGCACTCGTTTACAGCTGTGAACAAGAAATCGGCTGAATACAGGCCGTTCTTTATTGAATATTTTATTATCAATCCTGCGCTGGGTGGGGAAAAGCCTGTCTTCGGCCAGTTACCCGGAAATAAAGAAAAAGAAATCCGGCCTTCATACGGCATGCTCAAGGCAGGCTGTTGGGGCGAGAAACACTGCCAGGTACATAATTTTTACGGTATAAAGCAGATATCAGCCTCATTCGAGGAAATGAATGTCCGGATGGGTGATAATATCGCCACAGATACCATGCTCAAAGGCTCGGTCTCGCTTACGCCCGACGAGGCTGGAGCACACCCGGAGTACATGAGTGACGCTGGTTCTCTGAGTTGGGATTTAAAAGTAGAGAAGGTGCTCAGCTACCCTGTAGGCTTCGGCGCCTCGAAGTTTTTCCGCTGGCTCAACGCTTTTGCAATGTTCTGGCATGTCGCGGGCATGAAGTGCCTGTATACTGGCACGATCACCTGCAACGGTGAGGAGTTCCAGGTAATCCCGGAGAAATGCTTTGGATACCAGGATAAAAATTGGGGCAGTGATTTTACTTCGCCGTGGGTATGGCTTAGCTGCAACAACTTCATCAGCGAAAAGACAGGTGCAAAAATGGAATTGACCAGCCTGGATATCGGCGGCGGCCGCCCGGTCGTTTTTGGCATACCGATTCCTATGAAGCTGCTTATTGCCTTCCGTCATGAAGGTAAGCTTTACGAGTATAACTTTTCCAAGTTCTACAAACCCACCAGTCAGAGCTTTGTGTGCTCAGCCAGGGGCGATGATGTGACCTGGGATGTAAAGGGCTGGAGTGGTAAAGACAGGCTTGAAGTAGATTTCCGCTGCCAGAAAGGTGGAATGAATTGGGTCAACTATGAAGACCCTATGGGAAATAAACGGTATACTGACCTGTGGAATGGTGGCTTAGGCTCCGGCACAGTGAAGCTCTATACTAAAAAGGGCAGCGCATGGGAACTGGTAGATACTTTTAAAGGCACCATGGGAGGCTGTGAATACGGTGTTTACTCTAAATGATTCTGCTATAGAAGTCACAATATAATCGTCTCGTTTATCTTCATCACCCGCACCTCCATTCCGGCATGTTGCTTGCGCACTTTTTTCACAAAGGGATCGATATCGACCTCCGTTGAGATGGGCGGATAGAAATCATCGTGGTGGTGCACAATGACAATGCGCGGCTTGAGCACGCGGACGTATTCGTATGCTATATCGCAAATATGGGTATGTCCCTGTAGTGGGACCAGTAACAGGTCTGGTGGTTGGGATGCAAGGCGTTCCAATTCCTCAAGCGGTGATCCTGCGCTGCCGAAGTGGTGCATCATAAATCCGTCTATTATGAACCGCCAGCTTAAAACCTGGCCTTTAGGGTAGTCCCGGTGCATGTTAAGTAAACGCGGGGCATCACTGCCTATACGATGCAATGTGCGTGCTATGAGCGGGATATCGAACTGAGCATGACGGCTGAAAAATGCTTGTGCCTGGTAACCGCCGAAATCGACCTTATAGCCATCTTCTGTTACCGCATTTATTCGTTTGCTGGCAACTCCTTTTCTTGCCAGTGTAGCTGCAGCGGTTTTGGAGCAGTAGACTGCGGAAGAATCCATTGCTGTTATTGCCGGTACGTCTAAAATATGGTCGAAGTGACCGTGACTTATAAAAATCTGCCCGGCGCCGCAAATATTGCCCGGCTTCATGCTTTGCATGGGTTTGGATTTAGCATTGCGTGAAATATAAGGATCGATGAGAAATCTATGGTCACCAACCTCAATCTGGAATCCGGCGGTGCCCAGCCACTGGAGCTTCATACGTATTACCTCGTTACTGTAAGTGAGCGTATTTTACATCTGGCTTTGCATGCATGCAATTGGTTGTTTCGTTGTAGCCTTAATTACTGCAACTTCGATGGTATGGCCTTAGTCGCCTTTCGTATTGCCCCTTGCCAGTGACGCAAATATACCGCCGAAACATAGTACTGTGAAGACTATGAAAGCTACGCGCACGCAATCCAGGAATTGCGGGTAATATTCAGGTGTTATCTCAGCATGCCCCATTATTACTGCGATGATGAGCATGGCAACCCCCATACTTAGCATCTGGCCTATTAGTCGCATGGTGGCCAGCGTGGCCGACGCAATGGTCAGCGATTTCTTATCAACCGAGCTCATTATCGCATTCGTATTGGGCGACGAGAAAAAAGCGAAGCCCAGTCCCAGTATTATCAGGCTCAGGATGATATAAGTGAGTTGGGTGTTATTATCAAGAAATACGAGTAGTAACAGCCCTATCATGGTTAATGCCATGCCCCCGGAGACCAGAAGGCGTATTTCGAATTTATCGGAAAGGCGTCCGGTCAGTGGCGAGAAAACGGCCTGTATTACCGGCATCACCAGGATAACAAGGCCTGCTTCTTCAGGTGGTAAACCCTTGATATATTGCAGGTAAAGGCTGAGCAGAAAAGTGACTGCAAAAGTAGCTGCGTAGTTAATTAGGGCCGCCAGGTTGGACAGGCCGAATACGCGGTTGCTGATAAATAGCTGGATATTGAGCACCGGGCTCTTTACCCTTAACTCCCGGGCAATAAATCCTGCCAGTATAACGATGCTGACTGCAATTGCAACAAATCCTGACCAGTCAGGAATCTCAGAAAAACCCCAGATCATGGAGATCAGTCCGGCGCCGTATATTACAGATCCCGCCAGGTCGAAATATTCTCCCTTTGCTACCGCCCATTCTCCTTTGATCAGCCGCCACGCCAGGATAAGGGCAACCAGGCTAAGTAATGCCATCAACCAGAATATGCTCCGCCAGCCCAGAGATTGGGTGAGCAGCCCGCCCAGGAACGGTCCAACTGATTGGCCGATATATACACAGGCTACATTTATTCCCAGCACATGCCCGCGTTTTTCAGGTGAAGTGCCCATAACCAGGAGTGCCGTGCTAGTGCTGAATATCATGGCACTGCCAAGTCCCTGGATTGCCCGTGATATTATCAGCATCATTATGCTGCTGGAGATGGCTGCCATTATTGACGAGAGGATATATACTACGAGCCCGGACAGCATCATTTTTTTCATTCCGTGAATATCGGCTAATCTGCCTAGCGGCACCAGGAATATAGCAGTAGCCAGCAGAATGGAAGTCGCCACCCAACTCAGGCTGATGGCATCGGCACTGAACTCATTGCCAATGACCGGCAATGCAATATTGATGGCAGAAGTGTTAAAAGGAGTTATGAAAGTGCTGATACATGTGATCACTAGTAAAACTGTGCTGTGCAGGGCTGGGTGATCGGTTGGCTGGAGGTTGTTGTTTGAGTTAGAGTCGGGTTGCATATGTGGTGATAATGATACGAAAATGGGCGTTATATAGACAAATTGATAAAAATTTGTGTTAAACATGTATTTCACTATGTTTAGCTTTGAAGAATATATGTAATTTATTTTCCTGGAATACAAATATTTCCCAAATACTCTGGTCATATGATAGGCATAATCGATGATGATCTTAGATAGACATCATTTAATTAATGCAGGAGGAATATCTGTGTACAATAACAATAGGCTTTCGTTTATTCTGCTCAGCGTGCTTGCTGCAGTGCTGTTTATAGCAGGCGCTGCCATGGCTGCATACGCGGATGACGGCAGAGGGCCTGGGCATGGAGGTGGAGGACCGCCTCCGTCAGATAATTTTACCGGTGGCAGGCCGCAGTTCAATGGTACCCCACCTTCCGACAATTTCACTGGTGGAAGACCGCCTTCTGACAATATGACTGATGTTAGGCCGCCAGACGGCAGTGATAATATGACTGGGGGCAGGCCTTCCATGTGGGATTCCAGCGATAACATGACTGCCTCTGTGCTTAGTAATATGGCAGCAATACTTGGCATAGACGTTGATACTTTGAAGGCTGCTTTTGACAAAGCAGTATCACAGACTTTCAATAAATGATGTTAATTCAATGACAGGGGATCCTGTCTAAACATAAAGGATGTACCCGCCTACTTTGCAGGCGGGTACATCCTTTATAATGTTGGTTTAGTATATTCATTGAATAATACTGCCCTGTTATATCAGACTAAATTATTTATTAATAGTTGTTTAATAAATAATTATAGTTTGATAGCAAATAGTTGTCTCTTTCTAATCAAGGGTCAAGCGCCCGCTGAAAATACGGGCGCTTGACCCTTGACATGTCCGCTCGCCACTTATATTATTTGGTTGAAGGTGACGGATATGAAAAATCGTAATTTAATATTTGGTTTAATACTGGTTATCTGCATTGCGCTGACTCTTTCAACAGGCTGTGCAAGCTTACAGAATAATAACGCTGTCTCTTTACGTTCATTTAATAACACTGTCGCTCAGTACAGGACCGGGGCCGACCCGGTGACCGGGCGCAACGGGCAGGTTGATCTCGCATGGGAGCAGCTCTGTCTGGCGACGGGCTACGAGCTTCAGATAGCTAAGGACAAAGACTTCACCCTCAGGATCAACCCAGAGATCAATTCCACTGGTCACATTGCTGCTGTCACCGGTTCCATTTACTTGAATATGGACGATACCAATATGACTAACCCGGCTGCCTGGATAGCTCCAGGAGCATTACCTGAAGCTGGGGCTATTTATTGGTGGAGGATACGGGTTTATAAATCAGCCACCGGTCAATTGGCATGGAGTCCCTGGAGTGAAGCCCGGAGCTTTATTATCAAACCCGGGTTCATCATCACTACTCCATATTACGGTGTGATGCTGCTAAGCCCGGCCAATGGCTGTGTTGGCTGCAAGGTGAAGCCTGCTGCCTTCTCGTGGAGTCCTTACCAGGATGCTACAAAATATCAGATTGACCTGGCCAAAGATCCTGAGTTCAAGCAGATGGTTGTGACCACCACAACTTCAACTACTGCCTACGAATATAACGGCACGCTCGACTACAGTACCAACTATTTCTGGCGTGTCAAAGCCACCGAGATCAACGGACAGGACATTCCATCCGACTGGTCTGCCACTTTCAGCTTCCAGACCGAGTCCGCCCCGGCGCCTCCGGCAGCTGCGACTGCCGAACCTGCCACGCCCGTATGGGTCTGGGTTATCATTGCTATCAGCGCTATCCTGGTTATCGTAACTCTCATACTTATCCTGAGGACACGCCGGTCGTAATTTTGGCTCTGGGCAGTCATGTATCTATGGTTCAGCAGCCTATTGGTTGTACCACAACTAAATTGTGACGTTATCGATTGGCTTCGCCATGTAGGATCGAAACAGTAAATCGGCGGTGAGGATTAATAGGCATGTATATATTAGGGATATCAGGTTCTCCCAGGAAAGGGAATACGGAATGGATGGTGGCGCGGCTGTTGAAATTGCTTGCTGAGGATGGCCATCAGACAGAGATTGTACTGCTCAGAAAACTGACGATTAAAAACTGCAATGGCTGTTTAGCCTGTGATGTTGGGGGAAAAGACCGCAAAGGCGTCTGTAAAATTCGCGATGATATGCAGGATATTTACCCGAAGCTGCTTGAAGCTGACCTGATTATCCTTGGAACACCCGTATATTTTGATATGCTCTCGGGCATGCTAAAGAATTTTATGGACAGGACCTGCGCCATTTGGCCGAAGTTGGAGGGTAAAAAACTAGCTGGTATAGCTGTTGCTGAAGAAGGCATCGGAAAAGCTGTGGACAATTTAAAAACATACGCCAATATTTGCAGCATGGAATGGGCTGGTCAGGTAACCGCCCTCGCTAAATTACCCCGTGCTGTTGCCGGTGATCCTGACGTCGATAAAGCGGTCAGAAAGCTGGCCAATAAGTTTGGCCGTGCATCTAAGGATTGAGCTTGTCCGGGCCGCTGTCGTAAACCCTGTAATATTTTTCGCCGCCGGACATAACGTCCTTCGATTCAAACTTCCATACTAATGATGACCGAATAAAGTCATGCCCTATTGACAGAATTTGGCCGGTTGTACTAAAATTGTAACATGCGGATAAAAAATAATCCGGATGGATCAAAAAAGCCGTCGTTTATTGAAATTGCCCGTCGGGCTCAAATCATGGAATGTGCAATTGAGGTAATAGCCGACCTTGGATACGCTCATGCCTCGCTGGATCAGATTGCCAGGCGAGCCGGCATCAGTAAAGGTGTGATTTCGTACCACTTCAACGGGAAAGACGAATTGATCCAGGAAATAATAAAAACCCAATATATTTCCGGGTACACATTTATAACCTCCAGGCTGAAGACAGAGTCTAGTGCGGCGGGTATTCTGCGGGCCTATATCGAATCGGATCTCGAGTTCATGCGTTTGAATCCCCGGCATTTAATTGCACTGGTAGACATATATCTGAACGATCGCAATGCAGCGGTCAAGCTTTATTCAGATAACGAAATCGATCTGAAGAACCTTGAGAAGATGCTCAAATCCGGGCAGGAAAGTGGCGAATTCAGGGAGTTTCCAACAAGAGAAATGGCCCTGGCAATCAGAGCCGCTATCGATGCGGTCCCCATAAAAATGAGGAGAGATCCATCTCTTGATATTGCCGCTTA
>JBEKCL010000017.1:0-28302 GCA_050014895.1 Dehalococcoidia bacterium | reverse complement strand
TAACCAACGCTACGATTAACAACAATGCGCCAATAGTCGACAAGAGCTTCATGAGCGTAATTTTACCATTTCTTTGTTAAATATCAATACGTTTGTCGGCTTCATTTCATTAGTCGCTGAACCAATACCAAGGTATTTACGGATAAGAGAGATCGCTTTATCGTTTGGGATAATAATAGACCGCATATGTGGCACCGTACCTGATCTTACCGCTACGATATACCTGCTCAGCTTTTTTCGTTATTACACATGCCAAAGAGCCACTTTTTTTCAACATACGCTTATCGTAACTAGCGTCGTTTCTCCGTGCATAAGTTCCATGAAGCGTATAATTCTTCCCATTAATAAGTTTCGTGCTCGGAATTAATCTTTCATTGGGTACTATGCGCTCAATTTCACCGGGTCGAGGATCTTTTGGAGAAGCGATTAGTACACTAAATATTACAAATACGACGCCAGCGATAATGCAGTAAGTAATAAATTGCTTAGTGAAAAACACGAATAATATAATCAGAGTTAACACCAATGCTGCAACAAGGATCAATATTATTGGCAGGTCGAATTCCATCCCATTAACCAATAATCGCCATATGATTAAACTCACCGCTGCAATACCTATCAGTGTTATGATGATCCACGGAAGATTTGCTGTAAACCATAATCCAACTATTCCCAGCGGAATAGGGCTTGGGGTTGATATGCTTGGGGATGCAATTAACCCAGGCTTGGAATTATGAAGTATTATGCCGCCACTCCCTACAACGAATACGTCACTTCCAGAGCTTCCCCATACGCTTTGGAGCTCATTAGGAATACTACTGGGTATAGAGGTCCATTCGACACCATCATAGCGGAGTATAGACCCACTGGTACCTACGGCAAATACAGAACTGCGATTTTGCCCCGATATATAATTGATATTATTTGAAGTACCACTGGACATGGGCCGCCAGGTGACGCCATCATAGCGGAGTATGGTGCCATTATTCCCAACGGCAAAAACGGAATTACTATTTTCGCCCCAGATATGTTTGAGAATGCTTGAAGAACCGCTGCTCATTGGGTACCAAGACTTACCATCGTATTTGAGTATAGTGCCGTTAGTGCCTACAGCGAAAACCGAGTTACTGCTTTCACCCCATACACCCAAGAGGTCATTTGACGTTCCGCTAGGCATGGAGATCCAAGCGGAGCCATTGTAATAGAGGATTGTGCCCCCTACTCCAACAGCAAACACGGATTTACTGTTTATACCCCAGACTCTAATAAGATATTTAGACGTGCCACTGGCCATAGGACTCCATGTGTAGCCGTCATAGTGAACTATAGCGCCACCGTTGCCAACCACAAATACAGAATTACCGTTTTCGCCCCATATACTTTGCAACCACGCCGCTGTACTACTAGCCATAGGACTCCAGGTGGATCCGTTATAATGAAGTATTGTGCCGCCTTCACCTACTGCGAAAACGGAGCTACCACTTTCACCCCAAATACCCAGGAGATGATTTGAAGTGCCGCTTGACATGGGAAGCCAATTAGAAATGGCATGGGCGGAATTAAAAAGTGATAAAACCAGTAGCAGGGGAATAAGGAGAATTAGAAACTTTATACCAGACGCCTTGACCATATACAGCCTCACAAAATATGATCCTTAATAAATATAAAATGATTCAATAAGTATAGTGTATGCGACTACCTATTTGTTTAAACTTATCACAAATAAATGCCTCTGTAAATTTATAAGTACCTGATGGAGAAAAAGACCCATTATTCACCACATCATGTCCCACCAAGTCATCACACTTGTCACACCCGTCACGGCCAGATACGGACCCACGTTGTGACAAGGCGCGTGACGGGTTGCCAGCCGAAAAACAACTTGTCACGCGGTTATGAAGCTGATTGTGACAAGTGTGACGGGTGTGACAAGTTATCCGGCGATAAATGACTGGATAACGGAAGACCAAGCTGGGAAGCCAAACGAGTTGCCAGCTCTTCATTCCAGACAACGGCATGACGTCCAAGCCCAGGCAAACGCTTTTTCATAAAACCGAGACGGCGGGCTATTATGCCTGCCCTGGTCGCGGTCATTTCAGCTTCATCGTCCAACTCATTTACGCGCAAGGCAATTTCGGCACCGGTAGAGATAACACCTTCTTCATGCAACTGTATGATGGCCAGCAACACCCGGCCATCGGCACTTTCACGCCGGCGCACCAAAAGAGACTCCTGCTGCCGCTTGATAAAAGAAGAGAGCGTATCTGAGAGCCGCTGGTCCCTTAGAGCCAGAACACGAAGAGGCACAAGTATCTCCTGAAGACGCGGCTGAAGGCCAAGCTCCAGCAGCTCATTGGGAAACTCACTCTGCTTCAATTTGAAAAGATTATGTAAACGAAAAGTAATCAGCTTGGAGCGCAGGGCGTTGATTTCGTCCTTGAAGCTGTGTGGAAGAACACGCGGGATATCGTTGCGGGTGAGCGAAAGCATGTTAGCTGTGAGACAACGGCTTTCGAGAGCTTCGTCCTCAAAGCGGAAGCGTGTGGCAATGAGCTTGGGGCCGAATACCTGGTAGCCGCGGGGATACCATTTGCCATCCTCTTTATCGGCACGCAGGACAGGGAAGCCGGGACGGTAGCCATTATTAAGTATCTTGACCATATCGGTCCAGGCGGATGACTCTTTGAAATCTGCTTCGTCCAGTACCAGAGTGCCGCGGTACATGTCCAGTATTCGAAAGATGGGGGCCGGGGTGATTGCGCCGGAAGCGAAGATTGGGCGGAAGCATAAAGAGCCGACAACCTGCAGGAAGCGAGTCTTGCCGGAGCCCCAGTCACCGATCACACGTAAATAAGGCAGCGACGGGGCGAACTCGTACACCCAGGACAAAAGCACATAAAGGGCGCAGATGTCGTCATAGGACTGGGGAAGCTCAAGGTATTTATTGATATAGTCTTTGATCTTTTGAAACAGGTCTTGCGGATCGGTGTAGCGCAGATCGCAATCGCTGGCAAAGTGGACTATATTGCCAGCCAGAGAGTCCTTGGGAGGAACATGCATGAAACTCGGCGCACGATGCTGGACACTCTGCCAATCAATAGTTTTTTATTTCGCTGCCATTTTCTCCTTGTAGGCCTTTTTCTTCTTCTCGTAAAGATCGTAATATTCTTCCATCAGGTCCCGGATAGGGAGGTGGTAAGGGCACCGTTCCTCGCATTCGCCGCACTTGTTACATCTAGCAGCCGGTTCGAACAGCGCTCCCCAGAAGCCGAAAAGCTGTTCCTCAGGCATGCGTGCTACAAAGCTCGGGAAGGTCATGACAGACGAAATGGCTATTCCCTCCTTACACGGTTGGCAGTAATCGCACCGGTGACAGAACCTGGTGCCGAGCTGCTCCTTCAGCTTGCGCATCTCCGCCCTGTCCCATTCCGTCAGGTCCAAGGGTCCGTTGAGTATTCCCACAATCTGATCGATCTCTTCCACCTTCTCAATACCAGGGATGGTCGCCACGTCCCTGTATTGAAAAAGGAATTTGAAGGCAATCCTGGCGTCCGCTATCATTCCCCCCGCCAGCGGTTTCATATCTATAAAGCCAACATCGTGTTTCCTGCAAAGGGGCAGAAGCTCGGTGGCCGCCTCGTCGGTGACAAAATTGAAGGGGAACATAATGGTTTCAAAGCGTCCTGATTCTACGGCCTTTTTAGCAACATCGATCTGGTGGGAGGTAACGCCGATGTGCCGTATTTTCCCTGCCTTTTTGGCCTCTTCCAGCACCGCCACGGGGCCCTCCGGGTCAAGGACCATGTCCAGTGACTTGAAATCACTGACGGCGTGAAACTGGTATAGATCTATATAATCCGTACCGAGTTGCTTGAGGCTGTTGTCGAGATGTTTGGTAATTCCCTCATGGTTCCTTGCTGTCGACTTGGTTGCGATAATAAGATCAGCCCTGCGGCCGGCAATGGCTTTTCCAATGCGCGCCTCGCTGGTAGTATAAGCATTGGCGGTATCAATAAAGTTTATGCCGTGGTCCAGGCATCTCTTAACTACAGCAACTGCACCTTCTTCGTTCAACCTCTGTATTGGAATCCCGCCAAATCCCACCCTTGTTACCATTAAATTGGATTTACCGAGTCGCATCTTTTCCATTGGCCAGCCCTCCTGTTCGTCCAAGCACGTCTTAAAGAAGCCTAATCTTTCTTTGCCGATATTTTACCACTGTCAGGGATTAGAGCTATTATTTATTATCTTTGCAAAAATGGGCAGAAGGAGGCAACAATGGATGTTCTTATAGCAATAAACAAACGACACTCCGTGAGGGGTTTTAAACCGGACCCGGTGCCGCCGGATATCCTTAAGAAAATAGTCGAAGGCGCTTTGCGCTCTCCCTCCGCTTCCAACAGCCAGCCATGGGAGCTCGCAGTAGTGAGCGGCGCCAAGCTGGAAGAGATCAAGAAGGTGTATATAGAAAGCATCGGCAAGATGCCTGTCCTGGATGTTTCCATAGCTCTTCAATATCCTGAGCCATGGGCGTCGCGCCGCGCTGCAGTGATGGCAGGAGTGCTGGAAAAGATGGGCGTAGCACGGGACGATAAGCAAAAGAGAATGGAATTCGGACAATACGGTTCAAAACTATGGGGGGCGCCAAGCTGCATTTATATTATGATTGACCGGGATTTTTACTATGCCAATAATGCCACCAACCACTGGAATATCTTCGACTGCGGCCTGATAGCCGAGAACATAATGCTGCTGGCTACAGAGCAAGGCCTTGGAACGATACCCGCCATACAGCCAGTCCTATTTGCCGATGTACTGCGCAAACTGCTGGGGCTGCCCGATTCGAAGCTGATGGTTATGGGTATACCGATAGGTTACGAGGATACGAACAACCCTGCTAACAAGTTCCGCTCAACACGCGAGCCGCTGGAAAAAGTCGCAAAGTTTTATACCTAGGGCAAGAGCGGGGCTTCAGGCTTTTCTCACTAACAGGCCCAAATACACAGACAATTAAATAGCCAGAGAAAATATTTCTTCCCTGTCGTCATAGGAAATCAGCTCGGCATAGCGTCCCCAGTCGACGAGCACATCAAGCTGTTTTTCTGCTACCCTGGGCGTGAATTCCGTTTCCAGCACTTCCTTTAAGTCATCCCACTTAATCTCTTTGGATTCAGCGTTTTGCAGCATCTGGAGCACCCAGTGGAACAGCGGCAGGTGCTGGATCCGCTTGGCGTAAATCTCCTTGCGTAAAGTAATGCTCGCCTCTGTAAAGGTCTCACCGAGGGGGCTGAGCGAGATGTCGCCATGAGCGATGGTAGCAAAGCCAAGTATCTCCGCCACTTCCGACAGGCGTAGCAAGTTATCCGGTTCTACATTGAGCTCCTTGGGCAACTCATAGAGATTGGCCGTATCGGCCGGCATCTCGGCCATATATTCCATTAGACCGGTCAATTCGTTTAGAGACACGGAGGGCAAGGTGCGCATATGGCCGGCCTGGCCTGGCTCAGCGCCCATCTCAACTTCTTCCGGCTGGGTCTGGCCTGCCAGGATGGAATATATAGTATCCATTTGCTGAATTACAGTGGCGTCCTTGTTATACCGTGGGTAGGATAGTCCAACGGGGTGTTCAGCCACCACCCGCCCCGGGTCTTTGTCCATGATAATAATGCGGTCGGCCATAGTAACCGCTTCTTCAATATTGTGGGTAATCATTAAGATCGACCGGGTCGGGATTTTACCGCTGGTCCAGAGCTCCAGAAGATCACGTCTCAAGTTTTCTGCACTCAATACATCTAACGCCGAAAAAGGCTCATCCAGGCACAGCAACTCCGGCTCGACCGCCATGGCGCGGGCGAAACCCACCTTCTGCCGCATGCCGCCGGACAGCTCCCGCGGGTAGGCCATTTCAAAACCATCCAGCCCAACGCGGTCGAGTAACTCCACCGCCCTGGTTGAGCTGCTGCCGGTAGGCATCCCCCTGGCTTTCAATGCGACCTCGACATTTTGTTGGACAGTAAGCCATGGGAACAGCGCAAAGGTCTGAAAGACAATAGTGGCATGGGGGTTGACGCCCTCGATAACCGTGCCACGGTAAAGGACTTCGCCGGATGTGGGCTTTTGCAGGCCGGTCACGATACGCAGCAGTGTACTTTTGCCGCAGCCCGAAGGCCCAACGATCACCACGAACTCACCTTCGGCAATCTTGAGGTTGACATCGTTTACAGCAGTGAAAACCCTTTCCCTGCTTTTATACTGCTGGCAAATATTTCTCAGTTCGATCAGTCCGTTGTGCATATGTCTATTTTACTCCATGACGAAACGTTCTTCTGCAATACGATAGAGCCTTCTCCAGAAAAACCTGTTAATAAGCACTACAGTTATTACCATGGTGAGAGTCGAAGCGAACAGGCGTGGAAAATCGCCGGAGGCTGTGGCACGCGCAATCATGGCCCCGATACCATTAACGGATAGAATATTTCCGCCGAATTCTATATATTCTGCAACGATACTGGCATTCCAGGCACCCCCGCTGGCCGTTATCAACCCGGTTATTATAAATGGGAAAAGGGAGGGCAATATCAATACCCTCCAGCGCTGCCAGAAGCTGAGTTTGAGCATCAAGGAGGTATAACGCAGGTCCTGCGGGATCGTGCTGCTCCCTGCAATGATATTGAAAAGCAAGTACCACTGTGTCCCCAGCAACATGAGAAATACGGCGGTCAAATTGAGCCCGCCGGGCAGCGCCATAAAGAAAAGTACCATAAGCGGGAAAAGGGCGTTGGCCGGTACAGAGGCGACTATCTGGACTACAGGCTGAAAAATATTGGCGAGACGCTTGTTGGTCCCGATGGCCACACCCACCGGGATGGTCCAGGCCAGGGCTATTATAAGAGAGATGATGACTCTCAATAAGGTTAACAGCAGGCTCACACCGATCTCGCCCCATTCAGCGATTGATACCTGTACCAGCAATTGACCTGCAAAAATCGCTCCTGCTAAAGCCAATATACAGATCAGTCCAATGAAACCATAATATAACCAGGGCCTGTTTTTGCGGTCTGTATTAGTTGCCGCCCTGCCCGTAGACACTTTACGGATAGTACTATCAAGCAAGTAATTCAGCGGGGCAATGACGTACTGTGAAGCGGTCTCCATCGCGCCCGACTTCTGCAGTAAATCATAAAACCAGGATGTAGGAGCATCCTCACTCTCAACCATTTCGAGCTTAAACCGGTTGGACCAGGCCAGCAGAGGCCGCCAGACAAACTGGTCCAGGGCAATAATAATGAGCAGCAACGTCAGCAATCCGTAGATAAGAGCCGATGTGTCGTTCAAAATGACAGCTTCCTTCAGGTAGGAACCCAGGCCCGGCAAACGAAAATCCTTCTGTCCCACTGTGAACATCTCTGCAGCCATCAGGAAGAACCAGCCTCCCGACCAGGACATCATACTGTTCCAGACGAAGCTTATCTGGAAAAACGGGAAGTCCAGGGTCTTGAACCTTTGCCAGAAATTGAATTTGAAAATACTGCTGGCTTCTTTTAGCTCCTTGGGAACGGTTTTCAACGACTGATAAAAAGCAAACGTAAGATTCCATGCCTGGCTGGTAAATATCAGTACAATTGCAGCTATCTCTGTGGCCAGGCCGGCCGGGATAAAAGCGCTCAGGCTGAGCAATACTACAGGGAGGAAGGACAGAATCGGGACGCTCTGCAGGACATCCAGCAACGGTATCATTACCTGCTCGTTGCGTTTGCTCATAGCAGCTACGTACCCATAGATGAGCGTAAAAACTACTGAAAGGATATAGGCAGCTCCCATGCGCAACACGGAGTAAAGGGCATACCAGGGCAATGCATCCGGCTGCAATGAGATCACAGGGCCTTTTACATAAGCCGGGGCGCTGAAAGCCACACGAAGGCCGAGGCCCACCAGGCACAATATCACTAAAAGGATAACGATCGTCGGCCACAGATTAGTGCGCTGCGCAGGCTGTTCTGTCCTGTATATCTGTATTTCTTCAGGCATTAGTAGACCGTTTAATCAATATTTTTTAAAGCACAGCGGATTATAGACCTATTGCCTGGTTATGTGAAGTACGCCGCGGATAGGGTTGACAAGTTTAATACCGGACATTAAACTTACGCGATAATTCAAATATATTGAGATCACGGGCGGGGCAGGATTTAGTGCAGTTCTCAAGATATATCGCAATATTGTTATCACTTCCTCTTGTGCTGACAAGCGTCCCATCCTGTTCCGGAAAGCCGGATGCCCTGAGTAAAGTTAGCAGTAGTCTTTTACAGCAGGTGGAGATTCGCCGGCAGCAAATCGCATCGCCAAACGATCAGCGGCTAAAACAGATGCAGGACATGGGCATGAATCCGGGCAACCTGAAGGTGCAACAAGTCTTTATTTACTTAAAGGAGCCGCTTACAGCAACGCAGGAGAAACAGCTTACTGAAATGGGTGTCAAGATCTATCCCGACTCATGGATACCCCCGGTAGGCAACAATCCCACCGGCTTTTTAACTGCAGAAATGCCGGTTGACATGCTGGAAGCACTGGCACAGATTGATTTCATAATAAGGCTGGATACGTCTGAGAGGAAGTCTTCCCCGAATATGAGCGGTCAGTAGACCGTTACCCTACTTAATAAATGAAAATTAAATAGGAGAGCCATGATGAAACACCGTATTTCAAAGGCGCTACTTATCCTGGCAGTAATCTTCCTCCTTTCGGTGTTTCTATCGGGAATATTCTCGGATCTGCCCCATGTGCTGGCAGACGACACGAGATCTAAGATAACCGGAGCCTTGCATACGACTCTCCTGGAAAAATCAAGCGGCGCCAGGACCGTGACGGGTATATCTGCCAGCGCCGCCAAGCCGGACAGCGTAGATGTATTTATCTACCTCGACCAGCAGCCGGATGCAGCTAAACTGGCCGACCTGGCCGCGGCCGGCGTGACGGTCTATCCCGATACATGGATACCCCCAACCAGCGACCATCCGAGGGGCTTTATTACAGCAACCCTCCCCATCGTGAACCTTGATGGATTGGCCGCCAAA
This sequence comes from Dehalococcoidia bacterium, assembly GCA_050014895.1. Lineage (GTDB taxonomy): Bacteria > Chloroflexota > Dehalococcoidia > GIF9 > UBA5629 > JAFGLP01. Next base: position 19,231 of record JBEKCL010000017.1, on the reverse strand, counting down.
AGCTATGTGGCAAAGATAGACAGCGCTGAGCGTACGGCCAAAGCACAGAACGATGTCGCTGCGCAGTTCCTCGGCACCCAGAGCTACTGGCCCAGCGGGTTTACAGGCAAAGGTGTGAAGGTGGCCGTGCTGGATTCGGGACTGGACATAACACACCCGGATATCCCCAAACCTATTTTTCAAAAAGACGTCTCAGACATCAGTTATGTTCATGACAATGTTACTTCTCCCATTCCGGGCGGCAGCGCACACGGCACGCACGTTGCCGGCAGCATACTGGGAAGGGGGACCGCCTCAAACGGCAAGTACAAGGGCATGGCATACGATGCAGACCTGATATTTCTAAAAATCGGAGACAATGTCACGACGGATGCATCAACAGCCGCCATGGTCAAAGCATTAAAGGACTCCATCGACGTCTACAAGGCCGACATCATCAGCATGAGTTACGGCGGTTGGGACGATTTTCACGATGGCAGCGCGGCTGAATGCCAGGCGGCGGACTATGCCGTCAGCAAAGGAGCCACGGTCTTTATATCGGCCGGGAATGAGGCCGATGATGCCCGTCATTTTTATTTTGGCACGCTGGGCGCCGGTCAAACTACCGGGTATATCCAGGTCAACGTCAACAGTGATACAGGCGATATATGTAAACTTTATAGCAACCTTGTCTGGTACGACGGGAAGCAGTCAATAAATAACCTGACCCTGCAATACTATGATTCAAGTTTTAATTCCATAATGTCGATTTACAGTACGCGCCAAAAAAGCGACAGGGGCACATCACAACAGTACTGGTATTATGGCGACAGTGCTAACGTTTATACCTTACCTACCGGCACTTCCACCTATTACATCCGGGTCAGCAACACCTCCACATCATCCCAATCGTTTCACCTGTATTTGAGCGGCGGATGGAAAAATAGTGGCAGGGTAAAGTTCCAATCGCCTGATCTCTACTATACCGTAGGTTCCCCTGCAGATGCGGACGGCGTAATCTGCGTGGGAGCATGCACAACCAGGGATTCGTGGACGGATTACACTGGCCAGTCACAGAATTATGGGCAGACACTGAATACATTGTGCAGCTTCAGCAGCAGGGGTCCCAGGGTCGATACGGGTGCACCACGTAAACCGGATATCGTCACGCCGGGCAGCGCCATAATATCCTGCCGCGACAGGTCCCAAGCAGCCGACAAAAATACCGTCTCCGATAACGGAATAAATGACGGCAATCAGCCGATCCATTATAGAGCAATGCAAGGAACAAGCATGGCATGCCCCATCGCTGCCGGGTCGGCAGCCATTTTAATGCAGGCATACCCCGGTTTAAAGGGGAACCCCGCCAAGGTCAAGGATGTGATGAGAAGGTCGGCCAGCCAATATACTTCGCCGAATAACGACTGGGGCTATGGATTATTGAACCTGCTGCGCGTACTCCAGATACTGCCCAAGCAGGCTAACACATACTCCCAGGGCAACGGGAGCGGGATGACATTCAGCACCGATCTCGGCACTATCAACATCGTACAAAAGGCCAGCGCCCAGGCATCCAGTGCCAAATCACTCTATTTCCCCTACGGGGCATATTCGTATAAAGTCTCGCTGCTGCAGCCATCGGGATCAGCACATGTTACTATTAATATGCCCGCCGATGCGTCTGAAGAATATTGGGAATTCGCTGATAACAACTGGCAACAGATTACACCCCTATCAGCCGGAGGGGACAGAATGGTTCTCCAACTACAGGACGGCGGTACCGGCGACTCCGATCATCAACTGGATGGCGATATAGAAGACATAGGAGGACCGGCTGTGCCCTCAGCTTCAAATATAGGCATGGGAGCAGGTACCCCCACAGGCATATCAGGCGGCGCTTCTGCAACACCGTCCCTGACACCTCAGGCCATGGCATTGCCCAGCATCGTCGTGCAGAACGCTTCCATATCCAATACTACAGTTAGTCCGGGAGAAGAAGTCCGGCTAACAGCCCGGATAGCCAACACGGGTACTGCCAACGGCCGGGTTGCAATCAGAATATACGTCAATGGAGAGGAAGAACAACAACAGGCCGTCATCGTTGACGGAGGCCAGGTATTACCCATGCAATTCAGCATACAGCGTAATGAGCCGGGAACATATAATGTCTTGATAAATAACGTTAGCGCCGGGACTTTCACGGTCGAGGATGCGGCATCCAGAGACATGCTGATATCCCTGATATTTATATCGCTGATAAGCGGCATCGTTCTCGTCTCTATTTTACTGTGGAGACGAACCAGGACGAGTGTTTGACACTAAAGTAAAGCCACCCCGCACCTAATACTCCCGGCAATATCAAATGCAGCTGAGTTATTCTCAGCCGCATTTATTTTATGATACCGTTTCACACTAATAACGGGGAAAAGGCATTTTGGGCACTGCTATACCGCAGCACAGATAATGTGAGCCAACTGGCTATTGATAGTATTAGCGTCTGCGTATACAATTAGCATATAAGGAGCTAGCCCTGAGAAACGGACGAAAATGAACAATAGCAGTTTCATTAAGATCGCCAGGATTATTACAGGGATGGCCGTTATCATGCTTGCGGCTGGCTGCGCAACCATTGCCCCCACCCAAAAGCCTGTTATTCCGTCAACCGCCCCTGTTTCACAGTCAACCGAGAACACAGACATAACGGTGCATACAACAACGATGGAATCGATAACTGCTGCCTTCTATTTGCAGATGCCAAACCTTAATATTACTTTTATCGATTTTGAAATTACCAATAACGGAAATGCTAATGCCAAGCTCGTAGTTGAATCAGAGATCCAGGGATACTCTGAGAAAGCCGTTAACACCATCGAAATCGGGGCGCACAAAACGGTGACCATAGGTCAGACACCCGCATTGAAGCCCAATTCAATCCCAACAGAAATCACAAACACAATGATCCACTATAAAGTGGCAAACGGGAGTGGCGTTGTGATTGATGAGCAAACCATTCCGATAAAAATATACGCAAAAGACACCATGATCTGGGCCACGCTGGAAGGCGATGAATGGACCGACACATCTGTTTTTATTGCAGCCTTTGTAACACCACACGTTACAGAGATCAATGACCTCATCCGCAAAGCAGCGGAGTACCAGTCTGAGAAATCCATGCAGGGCTACCAATGTGGTGAGTGCACTGATGCAGGATGGGAAGAATATACACAAGAACAGGTAAAAGCCATCTACGAAGCTCTACAGAAGGATTACCAGATCACTTATATTAGCTCATCCATCGCATACAGCAACAACTCAGACGCCCCTCAGCGAGTGCGATTGCCGGCAGAGTCACTAAGGACAGGTTCAGCAAATTGTATAGACGGCGCTGTACTTTATGCCGCGGCGCTGGAAAACCTGGGGATACATCCGTATATTCTTATCACACCCTCCCATGCATTCGTGGGATATGAAACGAAACCGGATGAACCATCAAGCATACGTTTCCTTGAGACAACACTTACCGGTTCCGCATCCTTTGAAGATGCTACCGATATGGGCAATCAGGAATTCCAAGAAGAGAACCAGAACGGCGATATAAAATCGGGCAAGACAAAGCTATACTCTATAGAAAGCCTGCGCCAGTCAGGCATCCATCCCATGCAGTAACAGGCAATTTATAACAGGCTCCCGGCTTATACAGAAATAAACGGCGGCCTCTGTGGAGACCCACCAATCGCGTTGACGCGTCTGCTAGTAGAGAGTAATATCTTTTCATTTCCGGCTGTGCATTTTGTTCTTCATCCCTGAAATACGAATAGAAGGAGGTTGACTTGATGAAAAGTGGAAAGGCCGGCAAATCTGTCAAAATTACCCTCATTACAATCGCTGCGGTAATAGTCCTGCTAATTGGCGGAGGTTATTTCTATTATTTCAGCATCCTGAACAGCCCTCAACCCACCATAGACGGACAATTGCAGGTAAAGGGGCTCCAGGATAAGGTCGAAGTGATCCGCGACTCCTGGGGAGTACCCCATATTTACGCCAGGAACATGCATGACCTTTTCTTTGCGCAGGGCTATGCGCAGGCGCAGGACCGCTGGTGGCAGATGGAATTCTTCCGTAAAACCTGCGGCGGCCGCATCGAGGAACTCACCGGAAAGAAAGCCAGCCTGGTAAACACGGACATCTACCTTCGCTCCCTCGGTCTTTATGATGTGTGTAAGAAGGAATATGACCTCTACACTCCGGACCAGCGTGCCCCGATGGACGCGTTTGCCGAAGGAGTTAACGCTTACATAACAGGACGTTCACCCGGCCAGCTATCGGTTAACTACAGCATCCTCGGGCTGACGGGCGTGAAATTCAAAGTGGAACCCTGGACGCCAATGGATACGCTCTCTTTTGCCAAGCTCATGGCATGGGACCTCGGCCTGAGCCGGGACCTGGAGATCACACGCACCAAGCTGTACAGCCTGCTGGGCCCAGAGATGGCCGAGGAATGGCTGGTACCTGCCTGGCCTATCGGGCAAAAACCAACAATCCTGCTGGAGGATGACATTCAGACGCTGCAAAAGTCTGCCCCGCCGGCTGCCGCGCCCTCGGGCGTAACGTCCTCACAGCCGGCCGCCATGAATTCGGGGCAAACATTCGATGATCCATCCATCGGCCTCAAGCAGTTCATCGGGGATCAGGCGGGCGCCGGCAGCAACAGCTGGGTGGCCACGGGCAATATGACGCAGGGCGGCAAACCGATACTGGCCAATGACCCGCACCTTGGCATAGGCATGCCTTCAATCTGGTGCGAGGTCGATCTCCACTGCACGGATGATGGCTCCAGTCAACCGTTCGATGCCGCAGGCTTCACCTTCTCATCGACCCCAGGGGTGGTAGCCGGGCACAATAACGATATCGCCTGGGGCAACACCAACGTTTATCCGGATGTTAACGACCAGTATATGATAAAGGTCAATCCCGACAACCCGCTTCAATACGAATGGGATGGCAAGTGGCGGGATATGACCGTACGGGAAGAGAAGGTGTCCTTCGGCGACGGCAAGCCAGCCATAAATATCAAAGTGCGGCTGACTCACCTCGGTCCCATAACCAACGATAACAAGTATGACCCGAAAACCGGTGAACTCGGCGGTTTCAACAATAAAGACCCACTGGCCCTTCAATGGACGGCGCTTGAGCCCAGCCGCATCTCCGTGGCTATCCTGGCCCTTGATAGAGCAAGGAACTGGGAGGAGTTCCGCAACGCTCTGAAAGACTGGGACGTGCCCTCGCAGAGCCTCATCTATGCCGATACGAAGGGCAATATCGGTTACCAGATGCCGGGCAAGATACCTATCCGGCCCAAGAATTATACCGGCCAGGTCCCAGCGCCGGGATGGACCAGCGAATACGAGTGGAAAGGCTACGTGCCCTATGACCTCCTGCCCCGCGCTTACAACCCTTCACGCAACTTCATCGTGGCAGCCAACCAGGAAGTCGCACCGCCCGACTATTATGAATTCCTCAACCAGCAGCTCGGACCAGACGTCAACGCCAACTTCGGCAGCAAATATAACAAATGGGTTTACGGCTACCGCAGCCAGCGCATCTACGAATTGATCAAGCAGAATGCTCCCAATACGGTATCTACATACCAGGCGATACAGGGCGATAATAAATATATCCCCGCTGACGAGATGCTCCCGTACCTGGCCAAGCTCAAATTCGACGATGCCGAGCTTGCCGATGCGAGGGATTGGGTGGTCAAATGGGACCGCGTCTTCAACGAGGATAGTCCCCAGCCAGCCCTGTATGCAGAATTCTGGATGAAGCTGATGAACAATATTTACCAGAACAAGATGGGCGATATCGTTAAGTCGGACGGCCTGGACCGCGAGATGTGGGCCGTCAACCTCTTACTGCAAAACCCTACCGATGCATGGTGGGACGACCCTGCCACTAAAGACATTAAAGAAACCCGCGACGATGTGCTCATCCGTTCCTTCAAAGAAGGTTATGCCGCTACGGTGGCTGCCCTGGGCAAGGACCGCAACCAGTGGAAGTGGGGCAACCTGCACAAGGCGACCTTCGTTAGCAATCCCTTGGGCGCCAGCGGTATCGTGCCGATAGAGTCACTGGTAAACCAGGGACCCGTTCCGGCAGGCGGCACAGGCGAATGCGTCAACAGCACGATGTGGTATGCCAGCAACGGCAATTTCTCGATCTACCTAATCCCGTCCATGCGCATGATTATTGACATGGGAGATATGAGCAAGAGCGTCGGTATGAACTCAACCGGCCAGAGCGGGCACCCGGGCAATCCATGGTACAGTAACATGATAATCCCCTGGAGCAAGGTACAATACCACCCCATGCTCTGGACACGCCAGCAAGTCGACTCCGACGCAGCTCACAAGCTTGACCTGAACCCCTGATATTTGGTTGCACTGCCTGACAAAACACGGAATCCGTCAATTTTTCTGACGGATTCCGGTTTGCTCGGAGTCAGCCCGTGCCCAATTACCCAGGTATTATAGTGGCATTGACTGCGACAAGTGTTCAGAGTAATATTTCCTACGCGCCAACAGATTCAGTTTAGCTTCATTTTCTAATAAATATAATACGTGGAAGGAGGTCGTCTTGGAGAACCATAAAGATACGGATACCAGTGTTGTAAAGGAAACCGCCCCAAAGAAAAAGAAGAAGGGTGGTAAAGGTGGCCTCGTAGGGCTGGTTATTGTTCTCGCACTAATAGTTTTACTCGCCGGTGGGGGCTATGGCTATTTTAACTATGTCAACAATGCGCCACTGCCCCACATCGACGGTGGACTCAAGGCGCACGGGCTGCGGGCCAATGTAGAAGTGATCCGCGATTCATACGGCGTTCCCCACATCTACGGACAGAACCTGCATGACGTATTTTTCGCACAGGGTTTCGTGCAGGCCCAGGACCGCTGGTGGCAGATGGAGTTCTTCCGTCACACATGCGGCGGCAGAATAGAGGAGCTTACCGGGAAAAAAGCCAGCCTCGTTTCATCTGACATCTACCTGCGCACTATGGGCTGGTATAACGTGGCAGAAAAGGAATACAACAGCTACACACCTGCGCAACGCGCCATACTGGATGCTTTTGCAGAAGGTGTCAATGCTTATATATCCAACAAGAGCCCGCAAGACCTCTCCGTAAACTACAGCATCCTGGGACTAACAGGCGTGAAATTTACTGTTGAACCCTGGAAGGCGGTTGATACACTAGCTTTCGCCAAACTCATGTCCTGGGACCTGGGCTACAGCGGAGATGAAGAGATGCAGCGCTCCAAGTTATATGCGCTGCTGGGCGCACAAATGGCAGACGAATGGGAGACTCCACCCTATGGCTATGGCAGCAAACCCACCATTTTACAGTCTGAAGATGTAAAGTCCCTGGAGGCCTCCACCCCGGTGCAGCCCGCAACGGAAACCACGAAATCCGCTCCTGTATCTCAACAAAGCGTACCTAGCTATGACAATGCAAAGCCAGACCTGACATGGTTGATGGGCGACCCGGCAGGCATCGGCAGCAATAACTGGGTAGTTGCCGGAAGCATGACCCAGAGCGGCAAGCCCCTGCTGGCAAACGACCCGCACCTCGGCATACAGATGCCTTCAATCTGGTATGAAATCGGATTACACGCGGTCGACGACGGCACCGGGCAACCTTTTGATGTGGCCGGATTTGCCTTCGCTCCGGCTCCCGGAGTTATCATCGGCCATAACAGTGACATCGCCTGGGGTGTCACCAATGTCTACCCCGACGTGCACGATCATTACCAGATCAAAATCAATCCTGATAATCCGCTTCAATACGAGTGGAATGGCGGATGGCGGGACATGAAAGTCCGGGAGGAAATAATAAAGTTCGGAGATGGCGCTTCTCCTATTACAATCAAGGTCAGGGAGACCCACTTTGGCCCCATAATAAACGACAATAAATTCAACGCCGACACTGGCCAATTCACCGGTTTCAATAACAAAGATCCCCTGGCGCTTCATTGGACTGCCCTCGAACCGGGAACTTTGATGCTGGCAATTCAGGGCCTTAATTCGGCTAAGAACTGGGATGATTTCCGCAACGCCCTTAAGTACTGGGACACCCCGTCACAGAACGTTATTTTTGCTGACACAAAAGGCAATATCGGCTACCAGATGCCCGGGAAAATCCCCATCCGCGCCAAGAACGATAACGGACTGCTTCCCGAACCCGGCTGGACAGATGAGTATGAATGGAAAGGATTTATACCGTTCGACCTGCTGCCACGCATTTACAACCCGGCACGCGGGTACGTGGTAACCGCCAACCAGGCGGTGGTCCCTCCCGAGTATTATGATTTCCTGAATAAGCAGCTTTCACCTGATTTCAATTACAACATTGGATATGAGTGGAACTTCGGTTACCGCGCCCAGCGCATCGACCAGATGATAAAAGAGCTCGCACCCCACAGCATACAGACTTTCGAGAAAATTCAGGGCGATAATAAGCTGTTAAGCGTGGGCGAGGTATTACCTTACCTGGCTAATATCAAGTTCAGTGATCCTGAACTCACAAGCGCAGTAGATTGGCTGGTGAACTGGAATTATGAATTCGACGAGGATAGCCCGCAGGCAGTGCTGTATGGTGAGTTCTGGACGAGACTGGTACACAATACATTCCAGAATAAGCTCGGGGGCATAATAGCAGCTACGGGTGACAACCGCGACATGTGGGCCATGAAGCTGTTACTCGACAAACCGAACGATAAGTGGTGGGATGATCCCGCCACCAAAGACAAGATCGAGACCCGTGATGATATTCTGTCCCTCTCGTTCAAAGAAGGCTATGCCGCTGCTGTGGCAGCGCAGGGTCCAGACCGCAGCAAGTGGGTATGGGGCAAGCTGCATACAGCAACGTTTGTGAGCAATCCGCTGGGGGCCAGCGGCATCGGCCTGATCGAGGCGCTGGTAAACCGGGGACCTTTCCCCACCGCCGGGACCACCGACGCGCCCAATGCCACCAGATGGATGGCCGACAAAGGCAACTTTAACATCAGCACTTGCCCTTCCATGCGGATGATAGTCGATATGAGCGACCTATCGCAGAGCGTCAGCATGAACCTTACTGGACAGAGCGGAAACCCGGCCAGCCAGTGGTACAGCAACCTGATCGATTCATGGCTGAATATTAAGTACCATCCGATGCTGTGGACAAGGCAACAGGTGGATGCCGGGGCAGCACACAATCTGACGCTCGTACCTTAAAATTGCTGATTACTGCAATATATCTTAAATTGACAACTGCGGAGGTGGAAGATGCCACAAATTATAAAAATCCTTGGTTTTGCCGGGAGCCTGAGAAAAGGCTCCTACAACAGGGCGTTGTTGAAAGCGGCTGCAGAATTGCTGCCGCCCGATACGGAATTGGAAACCTTTGACCTGGAAGGGGTCCCGGGTTTTAACGCAGACCTCGAAAGCACGCCGCCGGACAAGATAAAGGAGTTTAAAGCTAAGATAAAGGCCGCAGACGCCGTCCTTATCGTGACACCGGAATATAATTATTCCGTGCCCGGCGTGCTGAAGAACGCTATAGACTGGGTCTCCAGACCACCTGGCCAAAGTGTATGGCCAGGCAAGCCGGTGGCAGTCATGAGCGCTTCGACAGGGATGCTGGGAGGCTCCAGGGGACAATACCACCTGAGGCAGACCTTCCTTTTTCTGGATGTGAAGGCGGTGACTAAACCCGAGATTTTTGTTACGTTTGCAGCGCAGAAATTTGATGAGTCCGGGAAACTCACTGACGAGCCGACAAGGAAGGTGGTGAAAGACCTGCTCCTGGCCCTGGTGACGCTGGCCAGAAAGAATTGATCGGTCTTCAACTAATAATTCAGGCGTCTGGAGGCTGGCATGAAATTCATAGGGAAAGACAGCAAAGAGGTCATTGTCCGGCGTTTTGCCGAACATGTCTCATCCGGCAAGGTGGAAACCTTCAAGTCCTATGACATGGAATTCGTCTTCGGACGCCGTGAAGGACCATATGTCTGGGACGCAACCAGCGATAAAAAGCTTATCAATTGCCACTGTAACGGCGGCGTCTTCAACCTTGGACATCGAAACCCCAAGGTCATCAAAGCTCTGCAAAACAGCTTGAAAGAATTGGACATCGGGAACCATCATCTTATCAGCGAACAGCGCGGATTATTGGCCGAAAAACTGGCAGGGCTAATGCCCGGTGACATTTCCTGCACTGTCTTTGGCGTAGGAGGAGGCGAGGCCATAGACCTGGCTATCAAGCTGGCCAGGGGCTTTACAGGAAGGTATAAGGTCATTTCTGCAATTGGTGGTTATCATGGGCACACCGGATTTGCCCTCGCTACGGGAGACGAGCAATACCGGACGCCCTTCGGCCCTAACCTCCCGGGCTTCGTGCAAGTCCCTTTCAATGACCTTCGGGCACTCGAGCAGGCGATGGACCAGGATACTGCAGCCGTTATCTTCGAAACTGTCCCGGCAACGCTGGGCATGCCGGTGCCGCACCCGGACTTCTTCCTGCACGCCAGGCAGCTTTGCAGTGAGCGTGGCGCACTGCTCATAATCGACGAGGTCCAGACCGGGCTGGGACGCACGGGGAAGTTATGGGGCATAGAGCATTTTAACGTTGTACCCGATATTATCGTGATAGGCAAAGGCCTATCCGGTGGAATATATCCGATGAGCGCAACCTGCTTCAGGAAGGAACTGGAGAGCTTCTTCCACCAAAACCCGTTCATCCACGTCTCAACATTTGGAGGAGCTGAGGTTGGCTGTCCCGTGGCTATGACCGTACTGGAAGAATCATCTAGGCCGGAATTTCTGCAGCACGTCAATGAGCTTGCCGGCATATTCAAAGACGGCTTCGATGCTCTGAAGAAAAAACACCCGAGGATACTAACCGGGCTGCGCCAGCTAGGACTGATGATGGGCATTGAGATGGTCAACGATAACTGCGGACCTATAATGACCAAGGCGTGCTACGACCACGGCATACTGGCTATCTATGCAAATAATGACAAAAGGGTTTGCCAGCTATTGCCGCCGCTTATAATCGACAATAATACAGCTTTAGAGATAATAGAGAAGATCGACGGGGCACTAAAGGATACAGCGGATTTCCTGGGACTTTAATTACTTTTGACAGGAGGTTGCCGTGCAGGTTGACGTTGAACTGCTGAAAGAGTTCGAGCGAGGGTTAGACCCTGCCCACCCGGAGCAAAGCAAGATCCCGGCCAGGGTACTCGGTTACGGAGAGATCAGCACTATCTTTGAGATACAGTCCGATTCCGTCAAGAACCTGGCATGCAAACGCCTGCCTATCTTTCAGACACGTGATGAAGTGGAACGGTACGAACAGATATACCGTGATTACAATGAAATCCTGGAAAAGAAAACAGGCATTAATGTACCTGATTACGGCTTTGCCTGGTTCACCACTGATGCAGGAAGGATTATTGCCTTCGACGTCCAACAGAAGCTGCCATCCGCATCCATCGGCAACCGGGCCATCGCACTATTGAACACAGAGGATATTCGAACACTTTTTATGCTCGTGTTGCATGAACTTTATAAGCTTTGGCTTTTCAACGCAGCCCATCCGAAAGAGGCGCTTGGCATAGACGGGCAAATCTCCAACTGGGCAATTGCGGGATTCGATCCTGAAAAGGGGATTGAGAACGGTGCAAAGCTGCTATATTTTGACACCAGCACGCCTTTAATGAAGAAAGACGGGGGAGAACAGCTCGACCCGGAGTTGTTCCTGAGAAGCGCCCCCTCTTTCATGTTGTGGCTGATCCGATGGCTGTTCCTCGAAGGCGTCATGACACGCTACTACGACGCCCGGCTGGTGACAATCGACCTTATAGCCAATTTTTACAAGGAGCAGCGGCCTGAACTCGTGCCGGACCTGGTGAAAGCCGCAAATGAGTTCTTTGCAGGCGAAGGAGCGTCCCTTTCCATCAAACCTTTAACTGAAAAGGAGATAGAGTCGTACTATAAAGAGGACGCCATGATCTGGATAGTCTTCCTGGCCCTGCGCCGTTTCGACCGCTGGCTGCACAAATACATAATGCGCAAGCCCTATGCTTATATACTGCCAGGGAATATAAAAAGATAGTTCCTTTAGTATTGTTATATAATTATTTCTACTGGGTCGAGCGACCTACTATTCATCGTTTTCGGGAGGTATATTTTCATGGCGCAAATGAATGGCAAGCAGTACAGGGCAAGTTTAAAAAAGTTAAAGCCTGTTATCTATTACATGGGAGAAAAAATAGAGGACGTCACGGCTCATCCCGCATTTAAACCCCACGTCAACGCCGCAGCATTGACTTATGAGATGGCGTTGGCCCCTGAATTTGAGGAGTTGTGCTCGGCCAAATCCCATCTTACCGGGGAGAAAATCAACCGCTTCACGCATATCCATCAGAACCACGACGACCTGATCAAGAAGGTCAAGATGTTAAGGGCCATCGGCCAGCAAACCGGCAGTTGCTTCCAGAGGTGCGTGGGCTTTGACGGCATGAACGCGACCTACTCCATTACCTACGATATCGATAAGAAAACCGGTACCAACTATCATGAGCGGCTGAAAAACTGGCTCAAGATGATACAGAGCAAGGACCTGATGCCTTCCGGTGCAATGACAGATCCCAAAGGAGACCGCAGCCTGTCACCCAGCCAGCAGAAAGACCCCGACCTGTATGTACATGTTGTTGAGAGGAAAAAGGACGGCATCATTGTCAGCGGCGCCAAGGCCCACATCACAGGCGCAGTTAATTCACATGGACACCTGTTCATGCCGACCTCGGCCATGAAAGCCGAGGACAAAGACTATGCCGTTTGCTTCTACGCTCCCATCGATGCCCCCGGCATAGTCCACATATTCGGCCGCCAGTCCAACGACACCCGCAAGTGCGAATGCTCGATGGACCAGGGCAATGCAGAATATGGTTGTGTAGGAGGCGAAGCACTGATAGTGCTCGATAAGGTCTTCATACCAAATGAGCATGTTTTCATGTGCGGTGAATGGGAGTTTGCCGGCGAACTGGTAGAAAGGTTCGCCACTTTTCACAGGCAGAACTATGGAGGATGCAAGGGCGGCCTGGCGGATGTTCTGGTAGGCGCAGTTTATGCCCTTGCCCAGGCGCAGGGCACCAGCAAGGCATCGCATGTAAAGGACAAGATCGCAGAAATGATCCACCTGGCAGAGACAATTTACTGTTGCTCTATCGCCTGCTCCTGCCAGGGATTCGCCCAGCCCGCCGGTTCGTTCCAGGCAGACCCCCTGCTCGCCAATATCACCAAGCTTAACGTTACCCGAAATGTGTATGAGATTGCACGGCTTGCACACGATATTACCGGCGGACTGCTTGCCACAATGCCGTCTGAATTCGATTTCAGGGACCCCGCGGTGGGTAAGTGGGTCGAAAAATATATGAAGGGTGTCTCCGACGTACCGGCTGAAACCAGGATGCGCCTCATCCGCTTGATCGACGCCATGACATGCGGTACCGCCCTGGCCGAATCTATGCACGGCGCAGGTTCACCCCAGGCGCAGAAAATTATGATTGAAAGGCGTGGCAGCCTTGAGCGTAAGAAGAAGCTGGCAGAGAAACTGGCCAAGGTCGGCGACCAGCCTTTCTTCGTCTGCTAGTTAATCCCATAACGAGGTGAGCTGGAATCAGGATAGCGCTTAAATTCTGCGGGTCCTGCAACCCGGAAATAGACCTGTCCACTCTAGCCAGGCGGGTGAAAGCCCATACGGCCAGCCGGGCGGACATTGAGATCGTGCCCTTTGATTCCCCGGGTATCAACCTGCTGATCATCCTCTGCGGCTGCCTGCGCGCCTGTGCGGACAAAGACGAGATAAAAGCACAGGCCGGACAGCATCTCATTATTGCCGGCCAGAGCCTGGCAGGGACCGCACAAAATGAGGACCGGCTGGCAATCATGGTGGCCGCCGAAATTGACCGCCTGCTGCACGGTTAAGTGACTAAAATCATATATCCTTTCTGTCCCTCAGCCTATAATTGCTCATTAGTTTTTATAATTATCGTAGCTATAAGCTGACGAGAGCATTAATGGAGGAAATACAACAAATGGATAAAGAGAAAGGCCTTGTGCTGGAAGTAAACGGCGCCAATATTGAGGAACTTGTAAAAAGTAATCCTTCACTGGTTGTCGACTGCTGGGCGCCCTGGTGCGGCCCTTGCCGCATGATGTCGCCCGTAATCGATGAGCTTGCCGCTGACTACCAGAGCAAGATCACATTCGGCAAGCTAAATACCGACTTGAACCAGGACATCGCGGCCAAATATGAGATACAGGCTATACCGACACTACTGATCTTTAAAGACGGCAAGCTGGCTGACCGTAAAGTAGGAGCGCTGCCGAAAAAGATTTTAGAAGGCGAACTTACCAAAAGCCTGGCATAGGCCGTAAATATTAGATATGCATGAGCGCCTCTCCTGATCAGGAGAGGCGCTTTCTCTTTCTATCCATGACCTTCCCCGGTATCCACCATCCCGTCTTTGATCTTGATGATACGGTCTGTGAACCGCTCATGTTCAGGCTCATGGGTGACCATCACGATGGTCTGTTTCTTCTCGTCGCAGAGACGGCGGAGCAGGTTCATAACGATCTCCGAGTTGCGTGTGTCCAGGTTGGCGCATGGTTCATCTGCAAATAATATCTTGGAGTGGTTTACCAGGGCACGGGCGATGGCTACCCTCTGCTGTTCCCCGCCTGACATCCGGCTGATGAGATGATGGGACCTTTGCCCGAGACCTACCGTTTCCATCATCTCACGGGCCGTTTTTTCGTAGTCCTTAGCGGGCGCTCCCAGCATCATTAAAGGCAGGTAAACATTTTCGATGGCATTTAACTCCGGTAGCAGGGCATATTCCTGGAACACGTAGCCGAGCTTGTTAAGCCTGAATTCAGTCTTCTGCACGGAAGACAAGGTGGCTATATTAGTCCCATCTACAATTATTTTCCCGGCGCTGGGATCATCCAGCAGGGCAACCATATGAAGAAGGGTGGACTTGCCCGAACCGCTTGGACCCATAATGCCGACAAACTCCCCTTCCTTGATTTCAAGGTCCACCCCTTTCAAGGCCTCCACCGGCACGGCCCCTCCGAATGTCTTCCTTAAACCTATTACATCAATAATGCCCATATCATTAGCCCCAGATTGCCTTGATAATATTCTGCCGTGTTACCATCCATGAAGGAACAAAGCCGGCTACCATGCTGACCACCAGCATACTGAAAATGCTGATAGCAAGGTCACGATTGACCAGGGCCAGGCCAACCAATCCGATAGGCATCTGTAAGGGATGACGTATGAAATAGGGGACAACTGCAAAATTGACAATCAACATACCGGCAATGACGCCCAGCACGGCATAGAAAAAAGCCTGCATAACATACGACATTATGATAATGCGCTCTTTCATGCCGATGGCCTTGAGAATGCCAATTTGCCTCCGCCGGTTAACAGTGGCGATAAAGATTACTATGAAAATAGTCACCCCGGCCACAAGCAGCCCGATAAACGTTATGATACCCTTTATAATCTCAAAGGTCTGTGCGAGGCTGCTGATAGCCCCGATAAAATCTACGAAGGGATTGATCTGGTCCCTTTCTATGCCTAAATTCCTGAGACGGTCAATGTAAGCGCTCTCAGGCAAAGAGGCGTCAGTCTTGATCAGGATCTCCGAAGCCCTGTTATGGATCCCCAAAACAGATTCCATCTCTTTCTCAGTTACAAAAGCGTTCAGATCGGCCAAAGCGAAATTTGTAACGAAAATGCCTTTTATCTTGTATTTACGCACCACGCCATTCTCGTAGGCTATGGTAACTTCCTCCCCCACCTGCGCACCTTTTAGAGACGATTGCTCATAGCTGGCGCTGTAACCACCCGATATCTCCCTTCCCATGATGATCTGGTCGCGGTCATCCTGGTCCAGGTATCTTCCGGCAATCATATAACTCTGCAGATTGGTGACCTTCAGTTCATCTGCCGGGTTGATGGACTTTATTGTCCAGGCTTTCTCATGTACGTTCAGGTTGTCCTTATCCGGATCATAACGTATCACTGCCGGTTGAGCGTAGCGGGCGCTGCAACTGATAACGCCCGGAATAGAGCTAATTGACGTTTCCAGCTGTTGGGCCTGCGTGATGTATTTTTGATCGATGGCAGGCGTTATAACAAAATTGGAGACATAGTTCTCCTTGGCCTGCTGATAGACCTTGCTGATGGCGCCGTTCATAAGCGCCGAAATGAAGATTATATTAATAAACGCCAGCGTGGTGACCAGTATGGTAAGAACCAGGGTGAACTTGTTGCCGCGGGTGATGGCCTTATAGACAAGAAAGAGGGCGACCCTCAAATCATTCCAGAGGTTCTTATAACGCATTTATTAAGCCGCCCGATGCCGTAACTTATTCTTCGTAATGATAAGGTGGCGTCTTTCATAAGTCAAAGGCACGGTTATACGGACAATACCCAGTGATCGCTCAAAATCTCTGGACATCAGGGGGGTCATCAACTACAATGATGAAAATAGTTCATACATGAAATATGATAACTTCACTGCTGTTGTTACTGGAGGAATCCGATGAACGGCACGTCCGCAGATGAACAGTCCCCGATCTACAACAGGCCGTCTGAAATACTTAAATACCTGATACGGTACAATACGACGAATCCGCCGGGAAACGAAGGCGCCTGTATCAACTATATCAAGAGTCTGCTGGACTGGGCCGGGATTAATAATACGATTTTGGCTTTAGAGCCGGCCCGCCCAAATCTCATTGCACGGTTGCCCGGCCAGGGATCGGCCCCGCCCCTCTTACTCTATGGCCACGTAGACGTAGTCACCACTGCCGACCAAAAATGGAGATTGAACCCATTTATTGGAGAGGAGCTGGACGGATATATCTGGGGACGCGGCGCCCTGGATATGAAGGGAGCCATAGCCATGATGCTGGCCGCTATGATGCGGGCCAGGATGGAGGGCGTAATTCCTCCAGGTGATGTGATCCTGGCAGTGCTGAGCGATGAAGAAGGCACCAGCGCCATGGGAGCGGAGTTCCTGGTTACCAGCCACTCCCAGCTTTTCAAGGGTGTTAAATATGCTATAGGCGAATTCGGCGGCTACACCAATTATATAGGCAAACGCCGCTTCTACCCCATAATGGTCGCCGAAAAGCAAGGCTGCGGCATCACAGCTACAGTCAGGGGCCAGGGCGGTCACGGGGCATGGCCGGTACGGGGAGGCATCATGCACAGGGTGGCACATCTTCTGGGAAGCCTGGAACACCGCCTCCCGGTCCACATCACTCCCGTCGCCAAAGAGCAGATACGCACGACGGCCGAGGGCCTACCGACTCCTTTTAAACAAACATTCATGCAAATGCTGCTTCCGGCGCTGACAAACTCGGTGCTGGATACGCTGGGATCGCAGGTGCGTATGTTCGACCCTATTTTGCATAATACTGCAGCGGTCACAGTCATTAAGGGTGGAGAAAACTACAATGTAATCCCGAGCCAGGTCCAGATGGCATTGGACTGCCGCCTGCTGCCGGGATTCACCCCAGATGATATTACGGCGGAGTTGAAGGCACTGGCCGGCAACGACATCGAATTCCAGACCATCGTTTATCAACCCGGCCCGCCTGAACCCGACATGGGCCTTTTCGATATGCTGGCCTCGATACTCAAGGAAGCCGATCCCGGAGGCACGCCTACACCCATGCTTCTACCTGCTGTCACGGACGCCCGGTATTTCTCCAGATTGGGCATCCAGACTTACGGTTTCACCCCCCTAAAACTGCCCCCCGAAATCAACTTCGAACAACTTTTCCATGCCGCTGACGAGCGGGTCCCCATAAAAGCTCTTGAATTTGGAGCCGACGCCATTTACTCGCTTTTACAGAAGTTTGGAAATTGAATTGTGATATTCATCATAGTCCCTGAACGCCGCTTCAATTAAAATCAGGGCATGTTATTTAAATGCCCGGGTAACGCGGACATCAGGACGCCCACACTGAAAATTAAGAAGTGCCCGAAATGCGGCGGGGATGTGGAGCTTTTTTCTATCGACATGAAGGTGGACTGCCCATCATGCGGGCAACCCGTTTTCAACAATATCAACTCCTGCATCGACTATTGCCAGTATGCCGAACAGTGCCTGGGGACAGAGACATATCAGAAGCTAAAGAAGCCTGCAACATAGGCCGGGGAGGACCAAAATGGATAATGTTGGAACGAAAATAAAGCGCAAGATAGTTAAAATCGATGAGGACAAATGTGACGGGTGCGGAATTTGCGTGACCGCCTGCGCCGAAGGGGCGCTGAAAATAATCGACGGCAAGGCGCGGCTGGTATCCGACAAATATTGTGACAGCCTGGGCGCCTGTTTGCCCGGGTGCCCACAGGGAGCGATAAACATCGAAGAGCGCGAAGCGGAACCATTTGATGAAGAGGCCGTAAAACTGAACCTGACGAAACAACCGGCAACCAAACCGGAGCCGGCCTGCGGATGTCCGTCGGCTGCGATCCGTCAATTCGAAAAGACCGAGACTTTACCATGCGGCTGCCCTTCGACAACGGTATCGCAGTTTAAAGACACGTCCGGGCAAAGGGAGCCAGACCGCAAGGACCATCAACCATCAGCGCTCGGTCACTGGCCTGTGCAACTGACACTTGTGCCAGCAAAGGCGCCTTTCCTCCAGGGAGCCGATTTATTGCTGGCTGCTGACTGCACAGCTTTTTCATACGGCGGATTTCATGCGGACTTTCTCAAAGACCACGCCCTGCTGGTGGCCTGCCCCAAGCTCGATAACTACGAGGCGCACCTGGTCAAATTGACTGAAATATTGCGCCAATCAGATGTGAGAAGCCTGACCGTCCTGAGGATGGAAGTTCCATGCTGTGCCGGCCTGACCAGGATGGCCATGCAGGCTATCTTATCGAGCAACAAGGACGTCCCCTTTAACGAAAGGGTAATAGGCATTAAGGGCGAGATCAAACACTGAAGTTAGGCTGGCGCTTTTTCCCCACCTATGCAAGGGATTAACCGGCTGTTGAGCATCCGATTTGGCAGACATCCGCGGTAGAGCCATTTAGACGTGCCTGCGAAACCATCTCAGCCCTGGCAGGTACAAACGTATAGTCTGGCACTGACGTGCCGTGGCTGACGATCACTGT